>CAYRKT010000065.1:0-8826 GCA_964425005.1 uncultured Synergistia bacterium | reverse complement strand
CCCTGGAGAAGCCCACGACGCGGGCCCTCCCCACCTCGAAGCGGATCACCCTCCCCCCCACGTCGGCGCACCAGGTGGACCTGAGCTTCCCGCGATCGAAGAGGGCCGAGTTGGTGGTGCCGCCCCCTACGTCCACGTTCCAGATCCTAAGACCCCTCTCCCTGGAGGCCCTCGATGCCCCGGAACCCAGCCCGGCCAGGTACGCCTCCAGGTGAGGGCCCGCGGTGGCCACCACGAAGGTCCCCGCCATGGAGGCGATCACCTTAGCCACCCTCCTCGCGTTCTCCTTCCTGGCGGCCTCGCCGGTGATGATCACCGCCCCCGTCCTCACCTCCTCCGGGCTCACCCCGGCCCTCGCGTAGTCCTCCCTGAGCGTCCCCTCCAGCGCCTCCAGGTCTATCAACGCCCCGTCCACCAGAGGGGTGAATCGCACGGGGCTTCGGTAGAGGATCTCCCTTCGGACCACCTCCACCCTGGGGGCGACGAAGCCCGCGGCCACGTTCTTCACCGATAGCCTGCTCACAACCATCGAGGTGGTGGTGGTCCCCACGTCGAGCCCCACCGAGAGGATCTCCTCCACCGTAGCCATGGAACACCTCCGTCAGAAGAAAAAAGCCCAGCGCCGAGGGCTCAACGCCCTCCGCTGGGCTCCCTTGCCCCAAGAGGGGGACGCCCTTGTCCCCCTAAATCCCCTTGCGACCCCCTACGGCCTGCCCAAAGCTATGTCCTCGATCCCCGAGGCGAAGACTATGGCCCTGGCCACCTCGCCCATGCTCCTTCGGCTGTCCATGCTCATCCGCTGGATCAGCCTGTAGGCCTCGGCCTCCCCCAGGCCGTGCTTGTCCCTCAGGACCCTCTTGGCGAGCTCCACCCACTCCCGCTCCTCCAGCTTCCTGTGGAGCCTGGCGTTCTCCTCCTTGAGCCCCTTGTAGTAGAGCCACATGGCCACGGCAAGCCTCAAGGCCACCGCCACGTCCTCCTCCTTGATGGGCTTGACCAGGTAGCCGCATATCCCCATGATGGAGGAGGCCTCGTCCACCAGCTGCTCGTGGCTGTAGGCGGAGAGCAACACCACCGGGCATATCTCCTCCTCGAAGATGACCCTGGAGGCCTGAAGCCCGTCCACCGGACCGGGCATCTTTATGTCCATGAGCACCACGTCGGGGCGCAGGGACCTCGCCATCTCCACCGCGGTGGCCCCGTCCCCGGCCTCCCCCACCACCAGGTGGCCCATCCCCTCCAGCATCTCCCGCACGTCCATCCTTATTATGGGCTCGTCGTCCACCACCAGGACCCTCAAAGGAGACACCTCACGAGCGGGTTATCGACGCCGGGGTGAAGCCCAAGACGGAGCTCAGGAAGTCGTTGACCGCCCTCAAGGAGGCCTCCACCGCCGCCACGTCCCCCACGAAGACGAGCGAACCGCTGAACCTGTCGAGGAAGCCTATCCTCACGTCCGCAGCCTTTGCGGCCACGTCCGCCGCTATGATGGCCCCCTCGCTGGGGGTGATGGTCATTATCCCTATCGCCCCGCCCTCCTCGAGCCCCAGCTTCCTGTAGATCGACCTGTCGGGGCTCGCTATGACGTGCGCCAGCGTCACCTGCTTGCCGGGCACGTACTCCTGCACTACCCTGAGCTTCTCCGACGAGCCGCCGAAAGGCTCCAAGCGAACCCCTCCAGGACAACAAAAGCCCAAACCTCTGGTCGAGGTTTGGGCTCCTTCGCCTCCACACGGGGGACGCCTTTGTCCCCCGTCGCCGCACCCAATAACATATTACAAAGGCCCCTCGAAGTCAAGCTTTAAATCCCCCGCCGACCCCCTCGTCCTCCATGGAGGCGAAAGCCTAGCTCCTGGCCCTCATGTGCTTCCTCATGCAGTTTTGCAGGTCGTCAGAGGTGTAGAGGAGGTGTCGCTCCAGCAGGGCCAGGGATCCCTTGAGGTCCCCCGCCTCCACCAGGGAGAGGAGCTGCCTGTGCTGCCTCTGGGATTCCTCCCTCATGTACGGGAGATGTATCCTTATGTACCTGTCCACGTTCTGCCTGAAGCGAGAGGCCACCGACATCGTTATGGGCCTCCCGGCGGGCTCGTAGAGCAGGCTGTGGAAGCGCTCGTTGAGCTCCCTCCACCTTATAGGGTCCGGCTCGGCCTCCATCAGCTCCAGCACGGATCTGGCCTCCCCCACCACGCTCCCGGTTATCCGGGGGAAGGCGAGCTCCAGGAGGTGAACCTCCAACCTGCATATGATCTCGTAGTACTCCCTCACCTCCTCCAGCGATAGGGAGGTGACGAAAGCCCCCCTGTAGCCAGAGAAGGCCACCAACCCCTCGCTCTCCAGTATCCTCAGGGCCTCCCTGAGGGGGATGGGGCTCACCCCTAACCTGAGAGCTATCTGAGCCTGGCGAAGGGGCTGTCCCTCCTGAAGGATCCCCCTGTATATGGCCTCCCTGAGGACCGAGGCTATGACGTAGGGAGCCGCCAGGTCGCCCTTCCTGGACGCAGCGATCTCCTCGAGCGACTTGAGATCGCCCAAAGGACCAACACCTCCCGGGAAGACCTAAGGAGACTTCGCCTATGGGTTCCAACCACCTATATGTCCCCTTCCCACATTATATTCGTTTGACCGGAAGCGACCGATGGATAATACTATCTTCGGCAGCAGAGAGCGGGAGGGGACGACCGTGGACAAGCTGGGTTTCTTGGGCAAGGAGCTGGAGGACCTGAAGGAGGCAGGGCTCTACACCACCATAAGGGTGATAGAGAGCCCCCAGGGGCCCTGGGTCACCGTCGAGGGCAGAAGGGTTTTGAACCTCTGCTCCAACAACTACCTGGGGCTCTGCAGCCACCCCAGGCTGGTCGCCAAGGTCAAGGAGATGGTGGACCGATTCGGGGTCGGCCCGGGGGCGGTGAGGACCATCGCCGGCACCATGTCCATCCACGTGGAGTTCGAGCGCAGGATCGCCGCCTTCAAGGGCACCGAGGACGCGATGTTGCTCCAGTCGGGCTTCTGCGCCAACCTGGCGGTGATACCCACCATCGCCAGCGACCCAGCCGACGTGGTATACAGCGACGAGCTCAACCACGCCTCCATAATAGACGCCTGCAGGCTGTCCAGGGCCAGGGTCATAAGGTACGCCCACTGCGACCTGGACGACCTGAGGCGGAAGCTCGAGGAGACGAAGGGAGAGGGGCGCAGGAAGATACTGGTGACCGATGGGGTCTTCTCCATGGACGGGGACATAGCGCCCCTGCCCGAGATCGCCGACCTCTGCGACCGATACGGGGTGATACTGGTCGTGGACGACGCCCACGGGGAGGGGGTCCTGGGGAGGTCCGGCAGAGGGATCGTCGACCACTTCGGCCTCCACGGGAGGGTGGACGTGGAGGTGGGGACCCTCTCCAAGGCCTTCGGCGTCATGGGGGGGATAGTGGCGGGGAGGAAGGACCTCATCGAGTTCCTGCGCCAGAGGGCCAGGCCCAACCTCTTCAGCAGCGCCCTGACCGTGCCGGACGTGGCGGCCAACCTGGCGGCCCTGGAGATCCTAGAGGAGAGCTCCGAGCTGGTGGACAGGCTCTGGGAGAACGGCCGCTTCCTCAAGGCGCGCCTCTCCGAGCTGGGATTCGACGTGGGCAGGAGCCAGACCCCCATAACGCCGGTGATGCTGGGAGACGAAAGGCTCACCAGGGAGTTCAGCAGGCGCCTCTTCGAGAGGGGGGTCTTCGCCACCGCCATAGCCTACCCCACCGTCCCCAGGGGCAAGGCGAGGATCAGGGCCATGGTCTCGGCCTCCCACTCGAAGGAGGACCTGGAGTTCGCCGTCTCCGCCTTCGCGGAGGTGGGGCATGAGATGGGAGTGATAGGGAGATGAGGAGGATACTGGTCACAGGAGCGGGAGGGCAGATAGGGGCCGAGCTGGTCCCATACCTTCGGGAGATCTACGGGGCCGAGAACGTCCTGGCCACCGACGTGAGGCCCGTGGGGGGGCCTGCCGACGAGGGGGGTCCCTTCGACCTCCTGGACGTGAGGGACGGCAGGAGGGCCTACGAGCTCCTCTCCTCCTTCGGGGCCGACTCGGTGATACACCTGGCGGGGATACTCTCGGCCACGGGCGAGAAGGACCCCCTCTTCGCCTGGGACGTCAACGTCAACGGTACGGTGGCCATGCTCGAGGCCGCGAGGGCCCGCGGCTGTTCCTTCTTCTTCCCCAGCTCCATAGCCGCCTTCGGCCCTTCCACCCCGAAGCGCAAGACCCCTCAGGACACGGTCCAGCGCCCCACCACCGTCTACGGGGTGGCCAAGGCCAGCATGGAGATGCTGTGCGACTACTACCACCTGAGGTTCGGCCTGGACACCAGGGGGCTTCGCTTCCCAGGGCTCATAAGCCACGTGGCTCCCCCAGGAGGGGGCACCACCGACTACGCCGTCCACATGTACTACGAGGCCATCCTGAAGGGGAGCTACACCTGCTACATAGCCGCGGGGACCTACCTGGACATGATGTACATGCCCGACGCCCTCGAGGCGGTGGTGAAGCTCATGGAGGCAGACCCCTCCAGGCTGAAGCACAGGAACGCCTTCAACGTCTCCGCCATGAGCGTCGACCCCGAGGCCATAGCCTCCTCCATCAGGAAGTTCATACCCGACTTCGAGCTGCGGTACCAGGTGGACCCCTTGAGGCAATCCATAGCCGAGTCGTGGCCCGACGAGCTGGACTGCAGCGCAGCGGTCGAGGAGTGGGGTTTCTCCCCCAGGTACGACCTGGACGCCATGACGAAGGACATGCTGGAAAAGCTCGCGGCGAAGCTAAAGAGGGAGCCAAACACCCCCCTAGCTGTTTAAAATAGATCTGGGCGGCCCTATCGGCCGCCCCGACCGGGATCCGAAAGCCCCACGAAGTCGCAGGGGTGGGCAGATGGAGACAGAGCTGGACGTCAGGCGTTTGCTCTCGCTCCTGGTCCCCTTCGTCCCCCTCCTAACGGGGCTGTTCCTGGAGGGGGCCATCAGGTCGAAGGAGCTGCTCCGCCGGCTGCACGGGGCCAGGACGATCGAAGCCATGGCCGAGCTAGCGAGGGGCCTTCCGGCCCTGCTGGGCCTGGCCCTGAGCTTTCGCCTGCTGGGGGAGGCCCTGCCCTGGCGCCACCTGGGGGAGATAGCGGGAAGGGTCTACTCCGCCCTCCTGGTGCTGGGCCTTGGCCTCCTGGCCCTGAGGATCACGGCCCTCGCCGTGAAGGCCTCCTCCGCCAGGTTGGGGCTTCCCTCCGCCCAGCTCTCCATCGTGGAGAACCTCTCCAGGGCCTCCGTGGGGGTGGTCTTCTCCCTCGCCGCCCTCCAGACCCTGGGGGTGCCGGTGGCCCCCATGCTCACCGCCCTGGGGGTGGGAGGGCTCGCGGCGGCCCTGGCCCTGCAGAGCACCCTCTCCAACGCGGTAGCTGGGCTTCAGCTGATAGCCTCCGGCCAGATAAGGAGGGGGGACAGGCTCAGGCTCGAGGACGGTTCCGAGGGGATCGTGGAGGACGTGGGTTGGAGGAGCACCTCCATAAGGCTTCCCTCGGGGGACCTGATGCTGGTCCCCAACTCCAGGATGACCTCGATGCTGCTCGTCCTGCGGGCCAGGGGACCAGGGGAGACGATATCCGTCCAGATACCCCTGGACGCCGGCTGGGATCCCGACGAGATCGAGGAGCTGGGCCTCAAAGCCTCCCGGGAGGCGGCGAGGAGGCTAGAGCTTCCCTGGGCCAGGCCCAGGGCGACCCTCGTCGCAGGGGATGGGGGAAGCCTGAGGCTCAGGGTGGCGCTCGAGGTCGAGGGAGGGCTGGACCGAGAGACGATAGAACACGAGCTGACCAAGGAGCTCCTCAAGGCCATCCGGCGGGAGGCAAAGGGCCGCTGAAGCCCCCAACCCCGATCATCGCCTCCTCCTGCCAGGCTTGTTCGAGCACCCGAGACTTAAGCCCCTGGTCATCTCGTCCTCCAGCAAGACGTTCCTGGCGGCCTGGAGGAGGCTCACCCCCCAGACCTCGCAGGCCCTCTCGAGGAGAGCGAGGGCCTCCTCCTGGGAGATCCCAAACCTCTCCGACAGGACCCCCCTGGCCCTCTCCAAAAGCTTCCTCTCCTCCAGCACCCCCTTGAGCCTGTCGTTCTCCTCCCTGAGCCTCGACAGGGCGTTCCAGCGGGAGACGGCCAGCCTCAGGGTCACCAGCACGTCCTCCTCCTTTACGGGCTTCACCAGGTAGCCGCAAAGTCCCACCATCGAGGAGGCCTCCTCCAGGAGCTCCCTCTGGCTGTAGGCGGACAGCAGCACCACGGGGCAGATCCCCTCCTCCAGGATCCTCCTGGCACACGCTATCCCGTCCATCTCCCCGGGCATCTTCACGTCCATCAGGACCACGTCGGGTCTGAGCGATCTGGCCAGGTTGAGGGCGCTAAGCCCGTCTCCCGCCTCGCCCACCACCTGAAGGCCGAAGCCCAAGAGCATCTCCCGAAGGTCCATCCTTATTATCGGTTCGTCGTCCACCACCAGCACCCTCATCTTCCCTCACCCCTCAGGGCCTGGAGAAGGCCCCCAGAACGGGCTGGGGGTAGGGGAAGCGCACCTCCACCCTCGTGCCGGACCTCCCGTCTATGCTTATGGTGCCCCCCAGGTCCTCCTCCACCAGCGTCTTTATGATGCTCAAGCCCAGGTTCCTGGACTTGGTGAGCGAGAAGTCCTCCCTCAACCCCACCCCGTCGTCCACCACCAACAGCGACACCTGGTTCCCCTCGCGGCGAAGCCTTATGTCCACCCTGCCGGAGAACCTCCCCACGAAGGCGTGCTCTATGGCGTTGTGGACCAGCTCGTTGAAGACCAAAGCCAGGGAGGTCGCCTGCTTGGAGGGCATCAGGACCGAGTCCACGTCGAGGGAGAAGACGATGTCCTTCCTCGGGTCGACGATGCTGGCTATGACCTCCTCCACGATCTTCGAGAAGACGTTCCTTATCTCCACCAGCTCCACGCCCTCCTTCGAGAGCACGTCGTGGACCACAGCTATGCTCAATATCCTGCTTATGCTGTCGGCGAAGGCCTTCCTGGCCCCGTCGGAGTCCACCCTCCTCGCCTGGATCCGAAGGAGGCTCGCCACCGCCTGGAGGTTGTTCTTTATCCGGTGGTGGATCTCCTTCATCACCACCGACTGGAGCATGAGCTCCCTCTCCTTCACCCGGATCTCCGTGATGTCCCTCACCAGGACCAGAGCGCCGCAGGCCTCCTCCGGACCCCTCAGGGGGACGAAGGTGATGGCCAGGTTCAACCCGGATATCTGGCACTCTATGTACATCTGCTCGGACAGGATGTCGTCCCTCAAGTCCAGCTCGGGCAGGATCTCGTTTATCCTCTTCCCGGCCAGCTCCCCCTCCCTCCATCCCACCCTCCCGAAGATGTCCCTGGCCGCGTTGTTGTAATAGCTTATGAGCCCCTGCCTGTTGACTATCAGTAGCCCGTCGGGCAGTATGTCCGAGATCTTCCCCTGGGCGAAGGCCAGGTTGAAGAGCGTTTCCGAGAGCTGTTCGGTGGTCTCCAGGAGGTCCTTGACCCTCTTCTCCTGGGAGACCTGTTCGGTGATGTCCTGCTCCATGATCAGACAGCCGATGGTCCTACCCCCCTCCCCGAAGAGGGGCACCACCGACTGCTTTATGGGCACCCCTTCCTGGCTCACACCCCTCATCCCGAGGGTGGGAAGGCCCGTCTGGTGGGTCCTTATGACGGCGGGCTCGTTCTGCCTGAGGGCGAGCTGTCCCACCACGGAGAAGCGATAGAGGGACCTGGCGGTCCTGGGCTTGGCCTCGGCCACGACTATGGCGGCGTCGGGGTCGCGGGTGATGCAGTCGATGAAGATGTCGGCCTGGGTGAGGTCGGCTATGGTCTGCAGGTGCTCGGCAAGCCTCTCCACCGTCTTGATCTCCGCGGGCGTGAGGTCCGAGTGGGCCTTACAGAGCTCCTCTATCCTCCTCTGCATCCGCTCCTCACCCCCCAGGCCTCCGGGGGAGCCGAGCTTAACTCTCCCCTCGGCCCTCCGCGAAGGGCTTTATATCGAGGATAGGCGTCCCATCCAGCATGTCAAGCCCCCTCACCCTCAGGGTGGAGCCCCTCACCTCCAGCACCTCCAGGACCGACATCCCTATGGGGTTAGGCCTCACGGGAGAGCAGGTGGAGAAGACCCCCATCTCCACCCCCCTGTGGGGTGGGATTTGCCTGAGATCTCCCTCCTCGAAGGGCCTGCTCCTGTCGAAGCAGAACAGGACCACCACCTTCCTCCCCCGCTCCAGCTCCCTCAGGGCCGGCTCGTAGAAGGGCAGGAGCTCTATCTCCCCCTCCAGGTCCGAGACCGTCCAGTGCCTGGGGACCTCCCTCGATCCAACCCTCGCCCTCCCTATGGGCCTGAAGGCGAAGACCTCGGGGAGAAAGCGAGGCCCCCCGGCCCCGGGCGAGGAGAAGCCCTCCGAGAGGAGGGAGAGGGCGGCTAGAAGCCCCTCCACCTCGGGGGAGAGCTCGAAACCCTCCAGGGAGGAGCCCCCCAGGGAGGCGCGGGAAAGCTGCGGGAGGTGGGGCAGCTCCCCCAGGACCTTCGCCCCCAGAGAGGAGAGCAGATCCCTCAGAGGGGCAGAGGAGGAGGGATCCACCCTGTTCAGGACGCACCCGAAGGGCTTCCCCTCGGCGCTCGCCATCTCGAGGGCCCTCCCGGCCACGTTCACCCCCTCCCAGGATGGATCCACCACCGCCACCACCCCGTCCACGTGCCTCAAAAGCCCCCTCCCGAAGTGCTCGAGCCCCGCCTCGGCGTCCACCAGGAC
>CAYRKT010000064.1:0-8958 GCA_964425005.1 uncultured Synergistia bacterium | reverse complement strand
CATGAGATCGCAACCTCGTGGGGGCTGCGCCCTAGAAGCCCCTGAGCTTCTTGAGGAGGAATATGTTCTTCCTGTCCCAGTCGTCCTCCTTGGGGGTCTCGATGACCATGGGGACCTCCTCGAGGCGGGGGTCGTTGAGGAAGGCCCTGAAGGGGGTGAGCCCCATCTGTCCCTGCCCTATGTGGGCGTGCCGGTCCATCCTGGAGCCGCGGGGTCTGTCCGAGTCGTTGAGGTGGACGCAGCCTACGGCCTCGAGGCCGAAGAGCCTCTCGGCGTTCCAGATCAGCCTCTCGTAGCCCCCCTCCGCGTCCAGGTCGTAGCCCGCGGCGAAGAGGTGGGCCGTGTCCAGGCACACACCAAGCCTCCTCCTGGAGTCGTCCCTCTCCACCATGGAGATCACGTCCCTTATCTGCTCCAGCCTGTAGCCCAGCTGGGACCCCTGGCCGGCGGTCGTCTCCAGGAGCACCCTGACCTTAAGCTCCTCCGTGCGGGACAGCACCTCCTCCAGGGACCTGGCCGCTAGTCTCAGCCCCAGCGCCTCTCCGGCCCCCCTGTGGGAGCCCGGGTGCACCACTATGGAGTCGATCCCCAGCTGGTGACACCTCATCAACTCCTCGACCATCGCCCTGACGCTCTTGAGCCTCAGGGGCTCGTCGGGAGAGGCGAGGTTTATCAGGTAGGAGGCGTGGGCCACCACCGGCCCTATGGAGCTATCCCTCCAGCTTCGCTCGAAAAGGTAGATCTCGTTCCAGGAGAGGGGGGAGGCGAACCACTGGATCTGGTTCTTGGTGAAGAGCTGCACCGCCTCGCAGCCTATCGACTCGCCCCTGGGGAAGACCCTCCAGAGCCCCCCGGAGGTGGAGATGTGAGCCCCCACTAGACCCATCGATCCATGCCCCTCCTCCTGGCCCTGGCGCACAGCTCGTAGACCATCCTGGCGGTGGCACCCCAGAGCCTCAGGCCGTCCAGGGAGTACTCGGGGTAAAACCCCAACTCCTCGCCGAACCTGAAGGGCTTTATGCGGGGCTCCAGCTCCAGAAGCCTTCCCAGGGGGAACAGGACCAGGCGGGAGACCTCTGAGGGGTTCAGCTCAAACGAGCCCTGGGAGGAGACTTCCACCCGGGCGAGGACGGGCAGCACCAGGTAGCCGCTCACGTAGGTCCTGTGGGGCCTCATGTAGCCCAGGAAGGAGACGGCCTCGGGCCTCAGGCCTATCTCCTCCTCCGACTCCCTGAGGGCACACCCGAGGGGAGATTCCCCCCTCTCCAGCCTGCCGCCCGGGAAGGAGAGCTGACCCCCGTGCAGGCCCAACCCCTGGGCGCGAAGGGTGAAGAGCAGATCCAGCGAGCCATCCCTCGGCAGGAAGGGCACCAGCACCGCGGCCTTCCTGGGAGAGGGGCTCCTTCGAAAGGCCGTCAACGAGCGACCCGAGGAGAGGAGGTAAACCCTGCGCAGGGCCTCCAGGAAAGGCTCCAAAGGACCACGCCCCTTTCGCGCGGCGAGGGAAGCCGCATCCTGCAGAGCATATTTTACAACAGTCGGGTAGAAAGGGCCGCTGGGGGAGCCGGGACCGCCTCAGGGGACCTCCTCGGCCTCCAGGCAGAGGACCCGGATGGGATGGGAACCCCTGGGGGCCCTGGCCTCGATGGACCTCTTGAGGGAGGAGATGGCCCTTATCTCCTCCTCCCCCCACCTGTCGAGGACGGCCAGGACGAGGACGTCGTGGCCCGGCCATACCGAGTCGCCCAGGCGCATGGAGGTGCAGCTCCTGCACTTAACCCCTTCCACCATCTCGAAGCTCAGCCCCTCCACGGAACAAAGCCCCTCCATCAGCTCCTCCCTGTAGGCCTCGTCGCAGGATATCACCAAGAGCTTCACCGGGAAACACCTCCCCTAACCCTGCCCACGAGTCCGCTGAGCCTGGCCGAAAGCGCCCCCCTCTCGTAGGCGAAGTAAAGGACCGGCACCAGGACCAGGGTTATGAGCATGCTCACCGTCATACCCCCTATGACCGAGACGGCCAGGGACTTCCAGATCTCGGCCCCCTCCCCCCGGTTCACCGCCAGGGGTATCATGCCGAAGATGGTGGTCAGTGTGGTCATCAGAACGGGCCTGAGCCTCCTCCTGGAGGCCTCCACCACCGCCTCGTAGAGCTCCATCCCCCTCTTCCTCAGGAGGTTGGTGTAGTCCACCAGCACTATGGCGTTGTTGACCACCACCCCCACCAGCATCACCACCCCCAGGAAGCCCTGCACCGACAGGGACACCCCGGTGAACAAAAGGAAGGCCACCACGCCGCTCAGGGCGAAGGGGACGCTGAACATGATGATCAGCGGATGGGCCAGGGCCTCGAACTGACCGGCCATGACCATGTAGACCAGCAGCACCCCCACCAGGAACAGCCATCGAAGCTGCCCGAAGGACTCCCTCTGCTGCTTTAGCTGGCCCGCGAACCCCACGCTCACGTCGGGGGGCAAACCCATGGAGGATATCGCCCTCTCCACGTCGGCGGCCACCTCCCCCAGGGCCCTGCCCGAGACGTTGCACTCCACCGAGACGTACCTCCTGCGGTTCTTCCTCCCTATCTCCGAGGGGCCGAACTCGTAGGATATCCTCGAGATCTCGCTGAGCTTCACCAGCTTGCCGGAGAGGCTGGGGACGGGGAGGTCCCCCAGCAGCTCGGGCCTCAGGTGCCTACCCCCCTCCATGGAGAGGCGGACGTCGAACTCCTCCCCCCGGTCGTTGAAGGCCGTGGGGACCAGGCCGAAGACGTAGGCCCTGAGGGCCTCCGCCGCGTACGCCACGGGAACCCCTAGATGGGCCGCCTTCTCCCGGTCGATCCTGACGTGCAGCTCGGGGCGCCTCTGCCCCTTCACCGCGGAGACGTCCACAGCTCCCCTTATCCCCTTGATCCGCTCGACCAGGTCGTCGGCCAGGCGGGAGAGCACCTCCAGGTCATCCCCGTAGAGCTCCACCGATATGGCCTTGCTCCCTAAGAACATCGACTTTATCCCGCTCGAGGCCATCACCTCGTAGCTCTCGAGGCCCGGAACCCCGGCCAGGTAGCGCCTCACCTCGTCCGCTATCTCCGAGGCCCTCCTCTTCCTCTCCCTTATGTCCTTGAGCTTGACGTACACGCTCGCCGCGTTGGGCCCCTCCTTCTGGCCGAGCGCCTTGCCGTATCCCTCCTCGGTGCTGCCGCAAAACCCACCCACGTGCTCCACCTCTGGGATGGACCCCTTTATGCGCTCCATCAGGGAGAGCAGGAAGGCGTTGGTGCGCTCCACGCTCGTCCCCTCGGGGAAGGAGACGGTTATCTGGAGCTCGCTGGTGTCGGCGTCCGGGACGAAGTCGGTGGGGATCAGCTGGAACCCCGCCACCGTCAGGACGAAGACCGCCGCCGCCGTCAGCACCACCAGGACCTTGTGCCACAGGGCCCAGGCTATGAGCGAACCGTGGAGCTCCTCCAGCCTGGAGAGCAACCTGGAGCCGAGCTCGGCCGCGAGGCCCCTCCTGCCGGAGCTGAGCGGCAGGCGGGAGAGCGCCAGGGGGATGAGGGTAAGCCCCACCAGCACAGAGGCGAGGATGGCCCCCGTCATCACCACCCCCAGGGACCTGAAGAGGATGCTGGTTATCCCTGAGATGAACATGAGGGGGACGAAGACCGCCACGGTGGTCAAGCTGGAGGCCATTATGGCCCCTCCCACCTCCTGGGCCCCCAGGACCGCCGCCACCTGGGGCTTAACCCCCCTGGAGAGGTAGCCCTCCACGCTGTCGGTGACGACTATGGCGTTGTCCACCACCATCCCCGAGGCCAGGGCCAGGGCGCTCAGGGTCATAATGTTCACCGTGAAGTCGGCGAGCTTCATCACCAGGAAGTTGACTATCAGGGAGAAGGGGATGGCGAGCCCTATGATCAGGGAGGGCCTAACCGTGCCCAGGAAGGCATAGGTCACCACCAGCACGAAGAAGATGCCCCAGAAGAGGGAGCTGGTGAGGTTCTTGAGGGAGAGCTTTATGTACCTGGAGGTGTCGGCCACCACCCTGACCCTCACGAAGGGGGGTAGCTCCCGCCTGATCTCCTCGAGCCTGGACTCTATCCCCCTCATGACCTCGACGGTGTTGGCGTCGGAGTTCTTCAGGACCACCAGGATGACGGCGGGCCTCCCATCGGAGTAGCCGAACATCTCCATCTCCTTGTAACCGTCGAAGACCCTGGCCACGTCGCCGAGCCTGACTATCGACCCCCCCACGTTCGCCAGCGGCAGAGAGGCCACCTCGGTGGCGTCCCTGAACTTGCCGGGGACCCTCACGAAGAGCTCGCTCTCGCCTAGCCTCAGGGAACCAGCTGGGGCGTTCACGTTCTCCGCCTGGAGGAGCTGTTTGACCCTCTGGACGGGGATCCCGTAGGCCTCGAGCCTCTTGCCGTCGAGCTCCACGCGGATCTCCCTCTTGAGACCCCCGTAGACCAGGATGGTCCCCACCCCCGGGACCTGCTTGAGCCTGTCGGCCACCCTCCTCTCGGCCAGGTACCTCAGCATCTCGAAGTTCTCCGAGGCCGAGACCGACACCACCGCCACGGGGACCGTGGCGCTGGAGATCCGGAATATCACCGGCTCCTCGGCGTCGGAGGGGAGATCCCGCTTGGCGAAGCCCACCGCGTCCCTCACGTCGTTGACGCGCGAGTCCAGGTCCTCCCCCCACTTGAAGACCAGCGTCACCACCGACAGGTTGTCGAAGGACCTGGAGTATATCTCGTCCACCCCCCCTATGAGGGCGAGCGAGTCCTCCAGCCTCTTGGATATCTCGCTCTCCACGTCGGCGGCCGAGGCCCCGGGCCAGACGGTTATCACGTTGACCACCGGCGGCTCGAACTTGGGCAAGAGGTCCACGTTGGTGAAGTAGAGGGATATGGCCCCAAGTATCCCCAGGGCCAGGAAGAGCATGGAGGTGGCCACAGGCCTCTTCACCGATATCTCAGGCAAGTTCACCGCCCGTCCACCTCCTCGACCTCCACCCTCGCGCCGTCCCTCACGGAGCTGCTGACCGCCCTTATCACCATCTCACCCTCGGAGATGCCCTCCAGCACCTCCACCATCTCCCCGCGGGGCTCGCCCAGCTTGACCTGCCTTATGCGGGCCCTGCCCTCCCCGTCGACCACGAAGACGTAGTCCACCGCCGTCCCCTCGAAGCGCCTTACGGAGCTCAGGGGGATCAGGACGACCTCCTTCGAGCCCAGCTCCAGCCTGGCGCGGCTGAACATGCCCGGCCTGAGGAGTCCCCCCTCGTTCTGGACCTCCAGCTCCACCCTGAAGTTCCGCGTGGCCGGGTCCACCGCGGGGGCCACGAGCCTCACCTGGGCCGGGAAGGACCTGCCCGGGAGGGCGTCCGCCTCCACCCGGGCCCTGAGCCCCGCCCTCACCCTCTCCCTCCTCGACTCGGGGACGAAGCACTCCACCTTCACCCTGTCTATGCGGTCCAGCTTGAACATGGGGGTGGTGGGGCCCACCACCTCCCCCACGTCCACCATCCTCCTGGAGACCAGCCCCGAGATGGGGGCCCTGACAGCGTGGTAGCCCTTCAGGATCTCGAGCTGCCTCAAGGCGGCCCTGGCCTCCTCCCTCCTCCGCCCGGCCAGCTCGAAGGCGGACCTGGCCACCTCCAGCTGGGTCTCGGCCTGCTCGAGCCTCTGTCTGGCTATGACCTCCTCCTGGAAGAGGGTCCTGGCCCTCCCGTAGTCGCGCTCGGCCATCTGGAGCTGGGCCCTCGCCTGGGCCAGGGCCGCCTCGGCGGCGGAGATGGCGGCTCTGGCCTGGGAGATCTGGGCCTCCACCATCTCCGAGTCGAGCTCGGCCAGGAGCTGATCCCTCTCCACCAGATCCCCCTCCTCCACGAATATCCTCCTCACCTTCACGCCGCTGGCCCTGGGGACCACCAGCACGTCCTCGAAGGGGGATACGGTCCCGGAGAGGGAGAGCACCTCCTCGACGGTGCCCCTCTTAGCCCTCACCGCCTCCACCCTCAGGACCCCCTCGGGGACCGTTTCGGGCGCGGAACTGGCGTCCCTGGGCCACCTGGAGTAGAGCATCAGGCCGCCTAAGCCCAGCAGAAAAAAGATCAGGACGAACGCCCTGTTCCTCATGGCTAGAGCTCACCTCCGTAACCCTTGCTGTAGAGCAGCTCGCTTCTGGCGCTCCAGGCGTCGTAGAGGGCCTCTATCAGGTTGGTCCTGGCCTGCTTCAGGGCCACCTGGGAGTCCAGGACCTCCACGTTGGAGGCCACCTGGGCCCTGTACCTCTTGACCGCCATATCGTACTCCAGCCTGGCCTTGTCCACCTCCCTGGAGGCCACCTGGAGTCTCTCCAGCGCTGAGGTAAGCTTCAGGTAGGCGCTTTCCACCGAGAGCTCGACCCCGTCCCTCAACCCCTCCAGGGAGGCCTCGAGCTGCCTGAACAGAGCCCTGAGCTGCTCCACCCTCCCCTCCGAGGCACCGCCGTCGAAGAGGTTCCACCGAAGGCCCAGGGCAACGCTCCAGCTGTCCTCGCCGAGCCTGGGCTTGTCCCCCTGGGAGGAGAGCTGGGCCGAGAGGGCCAGGGCGGGCCTAGTGGAGGAGGCGGCAGCCCGCTCGAGCTCCCTGGCCCTCTCCATGGCCAGCTCCAGGGACCTGAGCTCTGGCCTGCGCTGGAGGGCAAGCTCTATCTCCCCCCGCAGGTCCGAGGGGACCCCCTGGGGAGGGTCCGCCAGGGGCGAGGGCCTGACGTCCCCCTGGGCGCCCAGGACCTTCCTGAAGGAGGCCAGGGCGAGCTCGTGTCCGTTCCTGGCCCTAAGGAGGTTGAGCCTGGCGTTGGAGAGCTCCACCTCCACCCTGAGGACGTCGGACCTGGGGACCAGCCCCACCTCGAACATCTTCCGCACGTTCCTGAGGTGCACCTCCAGGAGGTCCACCACCTCGGCGGCTAGCTCCTCCAGGGCCCTGGCCTTGAGGGCCTGGAAGTAAGCCTGCTCCGCCTTGAAGCGGACCTGGTTCTTGACCGCCTCGAGGTTGTGCTCGGCGGCCTCCAGGGCCCGCTCGGCCGCCCTCACCTGCGACTCGATCCCCCCGCCGCTCCAGAGCAGCCACTCCAGCTTCAGGGACGCCGAGTAGGTCTCCTCGCGGGCGAGGGGCACCTCGAAGATCTTGACCGGGTTCTGCGGGGTCCCCACGAACTCCGGGAGGAGCCTGGCCTCCTTCAGCCTGACGTACGCCCCCTCGAGCCTCAGGGAGGGGAGCAGACCGGCCTTCGCCGACCTGAGCTCCCCCCTGGCCCCCTCCAGGGCGGATCGGGCCTCCCTTATCTGGGGGTTGTTGGCGAGCGCCATCTCCACCGCCCGCCTCAGGTCCACCTCCTCCGCCAGGGCCGTGCGGCACAGCACCAGGAGCGAGAGAGCCACCAGAGGAAGCCCAGAAGACCTCAAGCGAGACACCTCCCGCCAGCTCGCTCCGCGTAGGAGGCGAGCAGATCCGCCACGAAGAACAGGGACCTCTTGAGGTTCTCCAGGAGCGGGGGAGAACCCTCGGCCAGGAGGACCTCGAGCAGGACCGAGTGGTAGATCAGGTTCATGGCGGAGGCCAACCCCGAGAGCTCCTCCTCGCTCACCTCGAGCCCCGCCCTCTTGAGGTCGCGCCTCAGGAGCTCCCTCTTCCTGGAGAGCTCCTCCCTCTCCATCTGCCAGAAGAGGGGCCTGAGATCCCCGTCCCTCAACGCCGCGGCCAGGAAGTGGTGGAACAGCCTGAACTTGTCCCTTAGGCCCTCGAGGGCCTCGAAGACCGCCTCTATCCTGGCCCTCCAGAGCTCCAGAAGACCAGGCCCCTCCCCCCCGGCGCTCTCGAGGAAGCCGTAGACTTCCCCCAGCTCCCGCTCCACCACCGCCTTGAACAGGCTAGCCTTGTCGGGGAAGTGCCAGTATATGGCCCCCTTGCTCACCCCAGCCCTCCTCGCCACCTCGTCCACCCTGGCCCGGTCGAAACCGTCCCTGGCGAAGCACTCCAGGGCCGCAGACAGTATCCTCTCCCTGACCGAAGGGAAAGAGACGTCCCCCACGCGCACCACCTCCCACGGGGGGAGATGATACTCCATACTGACCGGTCAGTCAAGAAGCTCCTCGCGGGGGGGCGCGAGCGCAAGCCGCGGTGGGTTAAACCCTTAGGCCCCTATGGGCGAAGCCCCTTTTTAGCTCCTCGCTTTCCTCCAGCAGGAGCCTAGCGGCGATCCGGGCCAGATCGGGGTCGAACTGGGAGCCGGCGCACCGAAGCACCTCCTCGGCCACCTCGGCGAAGGGTAGGCCCTTTCGGTAGGGGCGGTTGCTGATCATGGCGTCTATAGAGTCGGCCAGGGATAGGATTCGGGCTTCCACGGGGATCTCCTCCCCCCTGAGGCCCAGGGGGTATCCGCTTCCGTCCCACCTCTCGTGGTGGAACCTGACCCAGCGGGCCACGTCCTCGAGGCCCTCTATCTGGGAGACGATCTTGTAGCCCTCGTCGGAGTGTCTCCTTATGACGGCGAACTCCTCCTCGCTGAGGGCAGAGGGCTTGTTGAGGATGTGCTCGGGGACGGCTATCTTGCCCACGTCGTGGAGGACCGCAGCGAACTTGAGCCTCTCCAGCGACTCCATCGAAAGCCCCGCCCTCGAGGCTATCGTCTCGGCGAGGACCTCGACCCTCTCCAGGTGCCCCCTGGTGTAGAGGTCCTTCGCCTCCACCGCCTGGGCCAGCGCCCTGGCTATGGAGAACTGCATCCCCTTGAGGCGCTCCACGTACCTGGCGTTGGAGAGGGCCACGGCGAAGGTCCCCAGGAGCAGGCCCAGGGCCTCCCTCTGGTAGGCCCCCTCGAAGGCCTCCAGGTCGTAGGAGACCAGGAGCAACCTCCCCACCATCTCCCCCCTGTAGTATATGGGGAGGGCTCGGAAGGAGACCTCACC
>CAYRKT010000063.1:0-8997 GCA_964425005.1 uncultured Synergistia bacterium | reverse complement strand
GAGGGGGGTCCGTCCTGAGCTGCGGGTGTTCCGCCTGCGGGGCCTCCGGGAGGGGTGGATCGCCCTCCTGGCGCGACCTCCTCGGGGAGGTGGCGCTTCCGGCTATCGCCCTCCTGGTGGCCTCGACGGGCGCCCTGCTCGAGGCCTGGTGGGGTCTTCGCCTTGGCGAGGTACTGGCCGTCCTCTCCTGGGCTGCCGCGGGCTTCAGGGTGTTCAGGGGCGCCATCTCTTCGCTCCTCCGCCTGAGGAGGTTCGACGAGCGGGCCCTCATAGCCGTCTCCTCGGGCGGGGCCCTGGCCCTGGGGGAGGTCTTCGAGGCTGCCTTCGTGGTGGCCCTCTACGTCCTGGGCGAGGGGGTCCAGGGTTTCTTCTCCAGGAGGGCCAGGGCCAGCGCCTCGGACCTCCTCTCCTCCCTCAGGGGGGACGTGGCTGTCCTTCGGGGGGGCAGGCCCCTTCGGGTGCCGCCGGAGGAGGTGAGGGTGGGCGAGTCCTTCCTGGTTCGACCTGGCGAGAGGGCGATGCTCGATGGGGTGGTGGTCTCGGGGAGGGCGAGCCTGGACCTCTCCCACGTGACGGGGGAGTCGATCCCGAGGGAGGTGGGGCCCGGAGACGAGGTGGTCTCCGGAAGCCTGTGCCTGGACGGAGCGCTCAAGGTGGAGGCCAGGTCACCCTTCGAGGGATCATACCTCTCCCAGATGAGGAGGGCCCTGGAGAGCTCCCTGTCCTCCAGGGGGGAGGCCCTTGGGGTGCTCCATCGGTTCGTGTCCCTCTACACCCCCGCTGCCGTCTCGATCTCCCTCCTGTCGGGGGTGGCCCTCGCGCTCCACGGCCTTCCGCCCGGGGAGGCCCTCTACAGGGCCCTGACCCTCCTGGTCCTGGCCTGCCCCTGCGCGCTGGCCCTCTCCATCCCCACCGCCTACATCCTGGGGACGCTCATGGCCTCGTCGAGAGGGGTGCTCCTTCGATCCCCCAGGGTCCTGGACAGGGCCTCCTCGGTGGGGGTGGTGGCCTTCGACAAGACGGGAACCCTCACGGAGGGAAGGCCCAGGGTGCTGGGCTTTCTTCCCCTCGGCGAGGCCGGGGTCGAGGAGGTGGCCTCGCTGGTCCTGGCCGTGGAGGAGGGGTCGAACCACCCGGCGGCCAAAGCCCTCCTGGAGTGGGCCCTGCCGCTGGCGGAGGGGGGGCCTGGGGTCGAGGTCGAGGAGCTGAGGGAGCTTCCGGGAAGGGGCGTGATCGCCGAGACCTCCCTCGGCGCCGTGGCGATCGGAAACGGGTCCATGATGGAGGAGATGGGCGTCCTCCTGCCTGAGGTAGAAGGGGACAGGGGTGGCCTAGTCTTCCTCGCGCTGGAGGGCAAGGCCATCGGGGCCTTCCGCCTGGGGGACGAGCTCAAGGAGAGCGCGGAGCCCAGCGTGGAGGAGCTCAAGGCCATGGGGTTTAAGGCCTTCTTGCTAACGGGGGACTCGGAGGGGCCCGCCAGGGACGTGGCCTCGAAGCTCGGGCTGGAGGGCTTTCGGGCGGGCTTGAGGCCCGAGGAGAAGGCGAAGGCGGTGGAGGAGCTCGGCCGCTCGGGCGAAAAGGTGGCCTTCGTGGGCGACGGGATAAACGACGCCCTGGCCCTCTCGAGGGCTCACCTGGGCGTAGCCGTATCCTCCAGGGGCCTGAACCTGGCCGCGAGCGCCGCGGACGCGGCCCTGGCGGACGGGGACCTCAGGAGGTTCGTGGACCTCCTCCGTCTGGGGAGGGCCCTGAGAAGAGCCCTGGTCGGATCGGTGTCCCTGGTCCTGGGGGTCAAGACCTCGATCCTCTCGCTCTCCCTTCTGGGGAGATCCTCCATGTGGCAGGCGGTCCTGGCCGACTCGGGTCTGGCCCTTTTGGCGCTCGCTTTGGTCTCTTTCACCTTCGCCCTCTCGGGCGGGGTCAAGGCGCGAGGCCGTAGTACCGCTTGAGCTCCTCCAGGACCCCATCTCGGCCCTCCGGGGTGACCTCCAAGACCTCTAGCTCCCTCTTCGCCCTCAGGACCAGGGGATCGCTCGACCTGGCCGGAGCGGTCAGGAGCAGGGGCCTCTCCCCCTCCAGCAGGGAGCCCACGAGCCTCCTGAAGGGCGCGCAAAGGAGCTCCATCTTCCCCACCTCGTCCACCACCACCGCGGCCCCTGGCCTGCCCTCCATCTCCCTCTCGAGCTCCGAGACGGCCCTCCCCAGGTTCTCCAGCTCCACCCCGTACCTTCCGATCCTGGCCCCGGAGGGAAGTCCCTCCAGGGCCAGGATCGAGCTCTTCCCCCAGGTGGTCCTTATCCTGAAGCCCTTCCTCCTGTTGCCCTCCCGGATCTCCTCGGTGTAGAAGCCCACGAAGAGGTGGGGCGCCATCTCCAGGAGCTTTTTCACCAGCGTGGTCTTCCCGGACCCGGGAAGACCCGTGAGGCATATCCTCCTCATCGCGCCGTTTCAATCGCAGAGGCACTTCTCCGGGTGGTGTTGCTCCTCGATCAGGTGCAGGAGGGTTTTGGCCACCTCCTCGGCGAACTGGGGATCGTTGACGTTCAGGTCCAGCTCCCGGTAGTAGACGTCGGGCCTCAGGTTCTCCTTTATGGCGTCGAAGCAAGCCCTGTCCGCCTCCTCGTCCCAGAAGGGACCTCCGGGGCTGTCCAGCATGGAGACCCCCTTCAGGGGGACCAGGACCGCCACGGGCCCGACGCTCTGGTTAGCCGCCCTGGCTATCCACCTCCCTATCTCCCTGTTCTCCTCCGCGTTGGTCCTCATCAGGGTGACGTTGGGGTTCCACTCGTACAGCTTCCTCCCCCTGTAGCGCTCCGGGACGGTGCTCATGGCCCAGAAGTTGACCATGTCCACGCAGCCGGGGACTATGACGGTCGGTACCCCCCTCCTGGAGGCGGCCATGAGCCTGTCGGGCCCGGCGCTCATCACCCCTCCGGCCACGGCGTCGGCCAGCTCCGTGGTGGTTATGTCCGCCACCGCCTGGACGAAGCCGTCCTCTATCAGGGACTCCATCGTCCTCCCGCCCGTGCCGGTGGCGTGGAAGACCAGGACCTCGTAGCCCTCCCCCTCCAGGATCTCCTTCACCCTGTTGACGCAGGGGGTGGTGTTGCCGAACATGCTGGCCGCCACTATGGGCTTGTCCTGGGCGCTCCTCCTCTGGGGCAGGTCCATGGCCCTCAGCATCCCGCACAGCGCCATGGCGGCGTTGGAGTATATGACCCTGCTTATGCGGTTGACCCCTGCCACGTCCACTATGGAGGGGAACATCACCACGTCCCTGGTCCCCACGTAGGGGGAGACGTCCCCGGAGGCGACTGTGGAGACCATCACCTTGGGCACCCCCAGGGGCAGGGCCCTCATGGCCTCGGTGGCTATGGCGGTCCCGCCGCTTCCGCCGAGGGCCATGATGGCGTCCAGCTTCCCCTCGCTGTGAAGCCTCTTGCACACGTCGGAGAGCCCCCTGGCCATCACCCTCATGGCCTCGGTCTTGTCCCTGCTCTCCCGGAGCTCCTTCAGGCTCTTGCCGCCGCTTCTGGCCACCTCCTCGGCCCTCACGTCCGGCTCGAAGGGACCCTCCCCCAGCACCCCGAAGTCCACCACCAGCACCTCGAACCCCTCTCCCTGGATGATCTCCCTCACGAAGGCCAGGTCAGCCCCCTTGGTGTCCAGGCTCCCCGCCAGGACGACCTTCCTCATCCCCCTCACCTCCCCTGCCCTCCGATCCTCATGGCCTTGAAGGCCTCCACCTGGGCCCTTATGGCCCTCTCGGTGGGAAGCCTCTCTATGCTGGAGGCCCCGAAGAAGCCCACCACCTTCGGCATCCTGAGGAGGGCCTTTCCCACCGACTCGGGCTCGTCGAAGGGGCCCCCGTGGCAGAGCACCAGCACGTCGGGCCTCACCGACCTGGCAGCCTCGGCCATGGCGTTGACCCGCTCTACGGCCTCGTCCAGCGACAGGGCCACCCCAGCCCCTATGGATCCTCCGGTGGTGAGCCCCACGTGGGCCACCACCAGGTCCGCCCCCGCTTTGGTCATCTCCCTGGCCTGCTCCTCGTCGAAGACGTAGGGGGCCGTGAGCATCCCCATCTCGTGGGCCAGCGCTATGGTGGATATCTCCTTGTCGTAGCCCATGCCCGTCGCCTCCAGGTTAGCCCTGAAGTTGCCGTCTATGAGCCCCACGGTTGGAAAGTTCTGGACCCCGGAGAAGCCCATCTCCCTGAGCTGCCTCAGGAAGACGGGCATGAGCCTGAAGGGGTCGGTCCCGCAGACTCCCGCCAGCACAGGCGTCCTCTTGACCACCGGCAAGACCTCGGCGGCCATCTCCACCACTATGGCGTTGGCGTCCCCGTAGGGCATCAGCCCCGCCAGGGAACCCCTGCCCGCCATCCTGTACCTGCCCGAGTTGTAGATGATTATCAGGTCCGCTCCGCCGGCCTCGGCCATCTTCGCCGATATGCCCGTCCCGGCCCCACAGCCCACTATGGGCCTTCCCATCTCCACCTGAGCCCTGAGGCGCGCCAAGACCTCCTCCCTGGGAATCCCCACGGACAAGCCCTTCACCCCCCCTGCGCTTTTTGCTAAGTATCATTCTACAAAACATTGCTTCAATTTTCCATAAAGTCGTTCCCCCGGTCGTCGGCTTGACCTGCTGGGTTCCTTTGTGTAGCCTGTTGTCGTGCTGAAGGCACGAGGGTTTGTGATGATTTTATCGAAGGGGGTGGTGCTTCTGCGGAAGGTTGTAAGGGCTATAGACCTCTTCAACCTGTGGTTGGGTTCGCTGGTGAGGTGGTTTTCCGTTCTGCTGGTCCTGATAGGGGTGTTGGGCGTCTTCAAGAGGTACGCCCTGAGGGTCTCCACGGCCTGGGAGTACGAGCTGATAATGATGAGCGGGGCGGCCATGTACGTGCTCTCGTGGGGGTATGTGCTCCTGAAGAACGCCCACGCCAGGGTGGACGTGCTCTACAGCAGGTTCTCCCCGAGGGGCAGGTCTTTGCTGGACGCGATCTTCTGCCTGGTGCTCTTCTTCCCGCTCATAGGCTTCATGGTCTTGACCTCCTACGACTGGATGGTGTTCTCCATATCCATCAACGAGAGGTCCGCGGTCACCTACGTCTACCCTCCGCTCTACCCCTTGCGGATGGTGGTGTTCTTCGGCTTCCTGGCCTTTTTCCTGCAGGGGGTTAGCTTCTTCCTGAAGAAGGTCCACCACGTCCTCAGGGGTGAGGAGCTATGACCATCACGCCCGAAGTGGCCACCGTCTTGATGTTCGGAGGGGTCTTCCTGGCGGTCATCACGGGCTTCCCCTTCGCCCTGGGGATAGGGACCGTGGGGTTCCTGGTGGGCTCCCTGATCTTCGGGCTCAACGCCACCCTGGAGCTCTACTACACCAGGATATTCGATCAGCTCATAAACTACACCCTTCTGGCGGTGCCGCTCTTCGTCTTCATGGGGAACATGCTCGAGAGGTCCGGGATCACCGAGAGTCTCTTCGAGACCCTGTACGTGATACTGGGCAGGGTGAGGGGCGGTCTCGCCGTGGCCACGATCCTCATGGGCACGATCCTGGCCGCCTGCGTGGGCGTCATAGCGGCCTCCGTCACCACCCTCGCCCTCCTCGCCCTCGGCCCCATGGTGAAGAGGGGCTACGACAAGGCGCTGGCCTGTGGGACCGTCTGCGCCGGAGGGACGCTGGGGATCCTCATACCCCCCAGCATAATGCTGGTGGTCTACGGGCCTGCGGCCGGCATATCGGTGGGGAAGCTCTTCTTCGGCGCCTTCTTCCCCGGGTTTCTGCTCTCCTTCCTCTACTGCCTCTACATACTGGTCTACTGCTTCTTCAAGGAGGACGCCGGTCCCGCCGTGCCCCTCGAGGAGGTCCAGGGGATATCCCTGGGGAAGAAGCTCAGGATGCTCGCGGTGTCCCTGCTCCCCCCTGTCGTCCTGATCCTGTCCGTGCTGGGGAGCATCTTCTTCGGCATAGCCGCCCCCACCGAGGCGGCTGCCGTGGGGGCCTTCGCGGCCACAGCGCTGGCCGCCCTTTACAGGCGCCTGAACCTGGACGTGCTCAAGGGGGTGGCCATAGACACCATAAGGCTCAGCGGCATGGTCTACCTGATACTGGTCATGGCCAGCGCCTTCGTCGGCGTGTTCCTCAGGGCCGGTTGCGGCGAGGTGGTGGGAAGCCTCATACTCAGGGCCCCGGTGGGCAAATGGGGTATCTTCCTCATAGTTATGCTCCTGGTCTTCTTCCTGGGGATGTTCATAGACTGGCTGGGCATAGTGCTCCTCCTGGTCCCCATAGTCACCCCCATAGCCGCCAAGCTCGGCTTCGACCCCATCTGGTTCGCCATGATGATATGCGTGAACCTCCAGATGTCCTTCCTCACGCCGCCCTTCGCCTACGCCATCTTCTTCCTCAAGGGTACCGCGCCCCCCGAGCTGGGCATCCAGACTGGGGACATCATCCGAGGGGTCATACCCTTCATAGCCCTGATATCTTTGGGCCTGGTCCTGTGCGCCCTGTTCCCGCAGATAATACTCTGGCTTCCCGGCAAGATGTTCGGGTCCTGATGGCTTTAAGCCCCTTTCGGGGTGAGGTTATAATTAGGCAAAGTCCCAAGTGGGAAGGGGGTAGGTGAGGATGCGAAGGTTGATGGGATTTCTGGCGGTGCTGGTCCTGCTGGTGGGGGTGTCCGCCGCGCTGGCCCAGGAGAAGACCTACACCTTCACGGGCCAGTCGAGGATGCCTGCTGGCAACGTCTTCTACGAGTCGCTGGTGAGGGCCTGCAAGAGGGCCGAGGCGGCCTCGGGGGGTAGGCTGGTCCTCAAGGTCAACCCTGCGGGCGCCATATCGCCGGCCACCAAGGAGCTGGACGCGGTTCACCGCGGGGTGTTGGACTTCGCCGACACCTGCTACATGTACTACCGGGACAGGTTCCCGGCCGCTCCCATATTCACCGCCAAGCCGGGCGACATGTCGCCCATGGAGAATCTGGTGTGGGTGACCGAGGGCGGCGGCCACGAGCTGATCCTCGAGATGCTCAAGGACTACAACGTGCAGATCATAAAGGGCGCTGGTCAGATGGCTCCCCCTGAGGTCTTCCTGGTGACCAACAAGCCCCTGAACAAGGTGGAGGACCTCAAGGGGATGAGGATACGCTCCGCCGGCGACGGCGCTGCCATACTCGACAGGCTCGGCGCTGCCTGTTCGCTGATGCCCGTCGGGGAGGTCTTCGAGGCGATGCACAGGGGCGTCATAGACGCCTACGAGGTGGCCAGCCCCGCCGTGAACTGGACCATGGGCCTCAAGGAGGCGGGCAAGTTCATGTACATCTCCCCCGTCAGGCACCCCTACGAGTGGAACCCCTTCATCTTCAACAAGAAGAAGTGGCAGGAGCTCCCCGACGACCTCAAGAACATAGTGGAGGCGGCCTGGCGCGAGGAGGCCTTCACCTACTACGCGATAGCCATCAGGTCCGACCTGGAGGCCCTGGAGAACTTCAAGAAGGCGGGCATCCAGGTGCTGCCCTTGCCCAAGGAGATAGAGGAGGCCTTCCTGGCCGAGGCCGCCAAGTTCTACGACGAGAAGGCCAAGCAGGACGCCTTCACCGCCAAGGTCCTGGAGTCCTACGAGAACTTCAAGAAGACCTTCCGCTCCTTCTGGCCCAGGCCCTAAAGGCGAGGTCCTCGACTTCGCCTCGGAGGGGGGCCTCGAGCCCCCCTCCATCTCTTTCGTTGACACGATCCCAAATCCGCCGATAAAATGGACTCCACACTTTCGCCTTTGGGGGGTGCTTTGACCTCATGGGGTGCTCAAGGAGCTAGTCGAGGCGATAAGAGCTGACTTTTCCGCCATCAGGGAGAGGGATCCGGCCCTGCCTGAGGGCCTGAGGGGCTTCCTCGAGGCGATCCTGTGCTACCCGGGGTTTCACGCCATACTGGCCCATCGCTTCATCCACCTGTTGCACGCGAGGCTCAGGGTGCCAGTGCTTCCCAGGCTCCTCTCCCAGCTGGTGAGGTTCCTGACCGGGATAGAGATCCATCCCGGGGCCAGGATAGGCAAGGGCTTCTTCGTGGACCACGGCATGGGCGTGGTGATAGGGGAGACCGCCGAGATCGGGGACAACGTCACCCTCTACCAGGGGGTGACCCTGGGCGGGACGGGCAAGGAGAAGGGCAAGAGGCACCCCACCCTGGAGGACGGCGTGGTGGTGGGAGCTGGCGCCAAGGTTCTGGGCAACATCAGGATAGGCCGAGACTCCAGGATAGGCGCTGGGAGCGTGGTGGTCAGGGACGTCCCCCCCGAGAGCACCGTGGTGGGGGTGCCCGGGGTAGTCGTACGGAGCAAGGGCCAGAGGCTATCCAAGCTCGAGCACGGCGACCTTCCCGAGCCTCTTCTGGAGCGCATAAGGGGCCTAGAGGAGCGCATATCGAGGCTCGAGGACCTGCTCGAGTCCATCTCCTCCAGGGAGTGATCCCCCTTGGACCTCCTCTCCTCGGTGGGCAAAACCCCCCTGGTCAGGCTCTCCTACTTCTCCGGCAGGGTCGCCATATGGGCCAAGCTCGAGGGATCGAACCCGGGGGGAAGCGTCAAGGACAGGGCCGTCCTGTTCATGCTGCGGGGCCTGCTTCGGGGAAAAGCCCCTTCGGAGGTCAAGGGGATAGTCGAGCCCACCTCCGGCAACACGGGCATAGCCCTGGCGATGCTTTGCGCCCGCATGGGCATCAGGTGCGTCCTGACCATGCCGGATAACATGAGCCTCGAACGGATCAAGCTCCTGAGGGCCCTGGGGGCTGAGCTTTTTCTCACCCCCGCCTCCTCTGGCATGGCGGGCGCAGTGGAGGAGGCCATGAGGATGTCCCGCGAGGAGGGGCTTTTGACCCTGGACCAGTTCTCCAACCCCTTAAACCCCCTCGCCCACGAGCTTACCACGGGCCCAGAGGCGCTCTCCCAGATGAGCCCCCTCCTGCCCGACGCCTTCGTGGCCGGGGTGGGGAC
>CAYRKT010000062.1:0-9007 GCA_964425005.1 uncultured Synergistia bacterium | reverse complement strand
CTTGTCAACGGCGCGGGGGCGAGAGGGGGGATGGGGCTTGAGCTGCCCTCGCCCCCGCGCCGTTGACAAGCTTCCAGCGGGGATTGTATATTCATAGAGCTGTCGAAGCGTCTGAGCCGTTAGCTCAGTAGGTAGAGCACCGGACTTTTAATCCGGGTGTCGCAGGTTCGATTCCTGCACGGCTCACCATCGGTCCCATCGTCTAGAGGTCCAGGACACCGCCCTTTCAAGGCGGCGGCACGGGTTCGAATCCCGTTGGGACCGCCAGAGGCTAAGCCAGCGTAGCTCAAGAGGTAGAGCAGTGCACTCGTAATGCACAGGTTGGCGGTTCGAGTCCGCCCGCTGGCTCCAGGTTGCCCCCCCGCGAGGGGGGCTTTTTTTGTGGTATCATAGCTTCGGTTTTCCCCCTTGCCTTCGGAGGTGCGTCCCTTGGAGGTAACCCTCTATCTGGTCAGGCACGGCCAGACCGATTGGAACCACGGCTTCATATATCAGGGCAGGACGGACACCCCCCTCTCAGAGGTGGGCAGGAGCCAGTCGAGGGCGCTGAGCCTTAGGCTCTCCGGGCTCTTCTTCGACCTCTTCTACTCCAGCCCGCTGAGGCGAGCCCTGGAGACGGCCGAGATCCTGGCCTCCTCCCTGAGGTCCGGGGAGCCCTTGAGGTCCGACGAGAGGCTTTGCGAGCTGAACTTCGGGAGATGGGAGGGTTTGAGCGTGTCCCAGGTGGAGGAGCTCTTCGGGGAAGACAGGAGGAGGTGGTTCAACAACCCCTTCGCCTGGAGCCCCACAGGTGGCGAGGGTTTCTCGTCGCTCATGTCCAGGGTCTCCGGTTTTCTCTCCGAGGAGGTGATGGGCAGGCTAAGCCCCCTGGGAGGGGCCAGAAAGGTCCTGGTGGTCTCCCACGGCGTAGTGATAAGGGCCTTCGCCTGCGTCCTGCTGGGGATCGGAGCTTCGGCCCTTTGGTCTTTGCGGTTGGACAACGCCTCCCTGAGCGTCTTCCAGGTGGGCAGCTGGGGAGCTAGCTTGCTCCTCTGGAACGACGTCTCCCACCTAGGCGATCCACTGGTCAGAGGGGACTTCGGGCTGCCATCTGGCGTGTAGGGGGCTTGGTGTCATTGCCCTATCTCAAGCGAGCGCTTTGGTTGGCCTTACCCATGATCGCCTTGCTGGCCTCGGCTTTGGGGTTTGGCCTCCTTAGAGCTGAGCTATCCAGGATGGAGGTCTCCTGGTCGAGGCTGAGCTACAGGTTTCCCCTATCCGTCGAGGCCGAGGAGGTCCGGGTCAAAGGCCTGTTCCTCCCCAGGGCCACCCTCTCCCTGGCGCCCCTGGATCTGGTCCTGGGGAGGCCCTTCCTCAGCATCTCCGCCTCGGGGATCGCCCTGGGCTCGACCTCTCGGGGCGGCGTGGACCTGCCCGGTCTTCTGGCTCAACTCGAGGCGTTGAGCTCCGTCTTCTCCTCCGCTGAGGTGAGGGACCTCGGGATCGATCTTCCCTGGCTGGGAAGCTCGAGGGCGAACCTCAGCCTTCGGGGCGGGGAGCTGGAGGTCCGCTTCGCAGCGAAGGGCCTCGAGGGCAGGCTCTTCGGCCTTCGCCTGGGTAAGTCGCCGATGGCTGGCCTTCTCGAGGTGTCCCTGGGCGTCCCTGGAGAGCCCCTCGCCGTGCGCCTCGGGGAGGGGCTGAAGGTGAGCGTGCCGCCGGTCGGGAGGCTGGCGGGGAGGTTTGAGTTGAGCTCGGCGGGAGGTCGTCCCGTGGCGCGCTTCGAGCTCGGGTCTGGTGCTTTGCGGGTCACGGGGTCCCTCTTGGAAGCAGAGGGACCCACCCTTTCGCTCGCTTTGAGCCGGGTTCCGATCTCCCTGTCCCTGGCTCTCGAGGGTGGCAGGTTTTCCGACGATCTCCTCGCGGACGGCACCCTGAAGGTCTTCTGGGGGGATGGGCTTGCCTCGCTGGCGGATCTGACGTTGAGCGGCAGGAAGCTCTCCGGGAGGTTGGTGGGGTGCGCCTGCGGTGACCTCGTTTGGCTCTCCTTCGATTCGCGGCTAATGGATGGAACCGCGAGGGGGTGGGTGGCTAGTTCCCGGGATGGTCTTGCGCTTGAGCTTTGGGGGGAGGCCTTGGACCTGTCCAGCTTGGGCTTCTCCGACCCCATCGGGCTTTTCGCCGGGAGGTTGGTCTTAGCCAGGAGCGGGCCCAGGTCGGAGCTCGTCGTCTCCGGGGAGCTGGAGCGAGGGTCCTTCAGGGGGGTGAGCTTCGATCGACTGGCGCTCAGAGCAGCGAGGTCCGGCGGTGGATGGGCCTTCGAGAGGCTTGAGGTCGAGCTGAAGGGCGGCGGAAGGGCTTTGGCCTCGGGAGCGTGGGGCAGGGGGGGATCTCTTCGCCTCTGGTTGGAGGGCGTGGAGCTGTCGAGGCTTGAGCCCATCTTGGGTTCGAGGTTCTCCAGGGGTTTGCTGGAAGGGGCCAGCGTCTTCGGGAGCGCCGTGTTGTCGGCTGAGGGCGGCCTTAAGGAGTTCGTGGGCGACCTCAGGGGGCTCAGGTTGGGCGGGGGCGTCGCCGAGCTCAGGTCGGCCATAGTCCTCGGCGAGAGGGATAAGCTTCGCTTGAGGAGTGGGCTTTTGGCGTTCGGCGACGTCTCGCTTCTCCTGGTGGGCGAGGTCTCGCCGGTCGTCTCCCTGGAGGGGGAGCTCCTATCTCCTTCCCTCGAGGGACTCGTGAGCTCCGTCGAGAGGATGGGCTTCAGGGTGTCGTCGCCCAAACTGGGGAAGGAGGACATCTCCTCTGGGCCTGTGCTTGGAAGGCTCAGGCTAGGCTTGAGCGAAGATGTCCCCACCTGGCGCTTGGAGTTGACGGGGTACGACCTGCGGTTCGCCCGGGGCCTGGAGTTCCCGGTGTTGGAGATGAGCCTGAGCGGCGAGGGCTCCTCGGTCAAGCTGGAGCGGGGAAGGCTTGGCCTTCCCTCGGGTTCGGTCTCTTTCGAGGGCCTCGCGGACGGGCGCGGTGGCCTCGAGCTTCGGTTCAGGGGGGATGGAGTTCCGGCCTCCAGGGTCTTCTTCTTGGTCGACGCCGTCTCGCCCTCCGGTGCCTGGGACGCGGTTTCGTCTCGCGCTCCGATCCCGGGTGGGAGGCTCTCGTTCGAAGGGCGTCTCAAGCTCGGAGCTAAGTCTTCGGAGCTGGAGGTCGCTGTGAGCTCGGGCGGGCTCTTCCTCCTGGGGTCGTCTCTTCGGGGTCGGGCCTCGCTGCGCTTCGCGGACGGCAAGCTCTCCCTGGGGGATTTTGACGTGGAAAACCTCGGCAGGTTGAAGCCCCTGGACGGGAGAACGTGGGTGCTGGAGCTGAGTCCTCAGAGGCTGGAGGTTATCTCCAAGCTGCTCGGCCTGGGCGACCTCAAGGGGGAAGTGTCGGGGAAGGTCTACTTGCCCAGGGAGTTGGACCTGCGCCGTCCGGAGCTCAAGGCCCTCTTGTCGGTGAAGGGCCTCTGCCTAGATCGACCCCTTTGTGCCTCGGCGGACGTGGAGGCTTCGGTGGTGTTCTCGGGCGCCGGTCTTCTGGTGGAGCAGCTAAGGCTTTACCAGGGGGGCGTGGAGAGGGCTCTCGGGAGCGGCAGGTGGTCGAGGGGCTCAGGGAGGTTGAACCTGGACTTGAGGGACGTCAGGCTGGGGATAGGGGGTGATTTGGCCTTCACCGCTTCCGGCTCCGTGTCCCTTTCCGGCAGGGTGGGTCTTCCGGAGGGCAGGCTGGACCTGGAGCTCCTCGATCTCTCCTACAGGGGGGCGCCCCTGCCCGGAGGCTTTAGGTTTTCCGGTCGTGCCCTCGGGGGGTCGGCCAGCCTGGACGTGATGGTCTCGGGAGGCGGGAGGGGCCCCTCCCTGCGGATTGGAAGCCTCCTCCTCGACCTGAGGGACGTCTCGACCAAGGCCCTGGACCTGGAGGTGACCCCCGGGCTCCTCAAGCAGATCCTGCCCCTTTTGGGGGCGGAGCTGTCGGTCGTAGAGGGCTTGTTCCACGTCTCTGCGCGGGAGGAGAAGGGCTCCTTCTCGGTGAGGGGCGGGGGGTCTTTGCTCTTCAAGGACCTGGCCTGGGGCGGCCGCAAGCTGGTCGATCGGTTGACCGTAGAGTTCGCCGAGGGCGGCGCGGGAGGGGTGCCCTCCGTCCTCATAAGGGGGTCTAAGAACGGCGGGGAGTTGGCTGGGGAGCTGAGCCTCGGCGGGAGGGGTTTGGCCTCGGGTGGCCTTAAGCTCAGGTTGAACTCCTTCCCCGCAGGGGCCCTGGGCTTCGAGAGGGGAAGGGGCACGGGGGACCTGGAGCTCATCCCCTCCGCCGGTAGCCTCCTGGTGAGGGGGGATGTGGCCCTATCGGACGCCACGCTCTCCCTGGGGGGCAGGGGTAGGAGGATCCTTCGGTTCGACGGCCTCAGGTTGAGGTTTAGGGAGGGCTGTAGCCTATCCTCGGGCTTCTACACCCTGCAGGTGGAGGGAGATCTGAGCCTCTGGGGGGAAGGGGATGATCCCCTGGCCTCGGGGAACCTGAAGGTCCTGGGGGGGAGGCTGGACTTCATGGGCACCGACTTCGCCGTGGAGGACGGGCTTATAACGATGGCTAGGCAAAAGCCCACCGAGGCCAAGGTCGACCTTCGCGCTTCGAGCAGGGTGGGGTCCTATCTCGTTCGCCTCTCCCTCAGCGGCAGGCCCGGCGAGCTCATCCCGTCCTGGAGCTCTGAGCCCCCTCTGGACCCCAGGAAGATAGAGTTGATGCTGGCGACGGGCGTTGATGTCGGGGAGGTTTCGGGGGATAATGGTTTCAGCCTGGAGGCCTTCGGCGCCCACGGCCTCAGGTACTCCCTCATGAGAGGGCTGGAGAGGGAGATCGGCAGAGGGTTGGGGTTGGACTGGTTGAGCTTCAGCCCCTCGATCGTGGGTCATGGTCCGAGCCTGAGCTTCGGAAAGCAGTTGATGCCGGGGGTTTACCTGTTCCACGAGTACTCCCCCAGGGAGGGCGCTGGGTCTTGGGGGGTGGACCTCTTCCTGGGCGGGGGTCTCAGGCTGGGCCTGGCGAGCGGTGGTCCGGAGGAGCGGAGGCTCTCCCTCTTTTGGTTCTTCAGGATGTGAGGTGATAGCTTGGAGGACAAGGAGATGGAGCAGCTCTGGTCGGACTACAGGAGGTTCGGATGCGAGGAGGCCAGGGCTGAGATACTTTCGCGTCACAGCAGGATGGTGGCGGCCCTGGCGGCCAGGTTGAGCCCTTCCCGCGAGCTTCTGCCCGACCTCTATCAGGAGGGGATGGTGGCCCTGATTAAGTGCGTCGATCAGTTCGACCCAGACAGGGGCGTTAAGTTCTCCTCCTACGCCTTCCATCGGGTGAGGGGAGCCATGATAAACTTCCTTGTCAGGAACGAGTTCAGGTTCCCCAGGACCGTGGAGGAGGAGAGGATCTCGTGCATATTGGAGGAGCGGGAGCTGGAGGAGCTCGAGAGGAGGTTGGAGGAGGGGGAGATCCGCGCTCTGCTGGAGAGGTTGCCCCCGAAAGAGGGAGAGGTGATGCGAAGCTGGTACGTCTTGGGGATGGACCCCAAGCAGATAGCCGAGAGACTGGGGGTTGCCCTGAGCTACGTGTACAGGCTGAGGGCTAAGGCCTTGGCCGCCCTGAGGAGGATGCTGGAGGAAGGATAAAAAGGGCGTTCCCGCGGGGATCTTAAGGTTAGAGGTGGTGGTCTTGTCGGAGCTCCTCAGGAGGGTGAGAAGGGTCCGCAGGTGGGTGGAGAGGGCCCTGGAGATGGGCGAAAAGGGCGACATGATGGGTTTTGTCGAGGACCTCGAGCTGGCCCAGGCTGAGCTCTCCTCGGTGAGGGAGGAGATGTGGAGCTCCCTTCTGGGCTCGAGGAGGAGGTCCTCCAGGAGGTTTCGTCTCGCCCTCTGCGTGGCTGCGGTGGCGCTGTCCGTGTTCGCCCCCAGACCCCTTTCTTTTCCCCCCTCCCTTCCAGCTTTAAGCCTTTCGATCCGACCGTCGATGGGCCTGGGCGCTGGTCTCGAGGGCCTGGCTTCGCTCCCTCGCGCGTCCCAGGTCTCGAGCGGTGGGCTCGAGCTCCCGTCCAGATCCCCGGGCGGGTCGCCCAGGTCGGAGGCGGTGGTCCCTGCACCCTCCTCTGTAGCCAGGACGGTCGCGGTAGAGCTGGAGAGGAGGAAGACCCCTGAGTCTTCCTCCTCGGCGCCGGAGGGCGCGAGTTTTTCCGCCGTCAGGGAGGGCGAGGTGGCTCGGCTGGTCAGGCTTGCCCGCAGAGAGCTGTCGGGAGGGGGTGCCATAAAGGTCTTGGTGAAGCTGGACGACCATCAGAGGTGATCACACAAAACGGCAAGAGGGGGGCATGTCATGGTGTCCTTTCGCTTGAGGGATGCGGTGAAGGTCCTTTTCGCCTTGGGGTTGTCGCTTTCCCTGTCCGCTGGAGCGCTGGCGCAGACCATAACGGCCGTGGAGGTCATAGGCAACAAGGAGATAAGCTCCCAGTACATCGCCTCTGTCTTTGGGCTCTCTCCCGGCGACCCCTTCGACCCGCAGAAGGTCAGGGAGGGGTTGAGGGCTGTTTTCGACACCGGCTTCTTCAGGCTCGTGGACGCCGACACGGAGCCCCACGACGGCGGCGTGAAGGTCGTGGTGATGGTGGTGGAGAACCCGAAGGTGGAGACCTTCAAGATCGAGGGCTCCACGGTCTTCAAGGAGGACGACCTCAAGGCGGTCTGCATGACCACCCCGGGGTTGATCTTCAACTCCCAGATATTGCGGAGGGATCTGGACAGGATAAAGGAGAAGTACAGCGAGAGAGGTTATCCCTTCGTCAACGTCCGCGACGTGTCGTTCGAGGGCGGCAACCTGGTGGTGAAGCTCTCCGAGGTGAGGGTGGGGGAGATACTGGTGCAGGGGAACAAGAGGACTAAGGAGCACGTGATAAGGCGCTACATAACCCTCTCCCCGGGGGACGTCTTCAACTCCAACATGGTTAGGTACACCCTGAACAAGCTGCAGGCCCTCGGCTACTTCGAGGACGTCACGGTGGGGTTCGAGCCCACCGAAAGCCCAGACGTGGTGAACCTGGTGGTGACCGTCAAGGAGGGCAAGGTCGGCAGGGCGGGCTTCGGCGTGGCCTATGGCTCCCAGAGCGGATGGAGCGGCAGCGTGGTCTACGAGAACATCAACTGGCGAGGGCTCGGACAGAACGTCCAGGTGGGAGCCGAGTTCGGCGGAAGGGAGAGGTATTGGGTTCAGCTGGAGGAGCCGTGGATGGACGAGAGGAACTTCGCCTGGAAGGTCGGGGTTTACAGGCGCTTCTGGGAGGACCTGGAGAGGTACGAGGGCGGGGAGCTCAGGGCCACTTATGACGAGTCCAAGCAGGGCGCCTTCTTCGGTTTCGGGAGGAAGCTGGGGGGGGATCTGTCTTTCTATCTGACCTTCGACTGGAAAGAGGTGGAGGTCACCGTGAAAAGCGGCGATCTAGGGGACTACTACCGAAAGCAGGAGCTCCTGGAGGGCACCAACTTCACCGCCAGCCTGAGCCTCACCAGGAGCAGGCTGGATCAGGCCTTGCCCTACAAGAAGGGGGACGTGGAGACGGTCTTCTTCGAGAAGGCTTTGAAGGCGCTCGGGGGGGACTGGGATTACTCCAAATACGGGCTTGAGCTGAGGTACTACGCTCCCGTGGCCAACCTCTTGAGCGAGGTGTTCGGCCTTCCCGAGCGCAAGGACAGGCCGGCGATACTGGCCCTCAGGGCGAAGGCGGCCTTCTCCGACGGCGAAGTCCCCTGGGCGGAGCTCTACTTCCTGGGAGGGGACTCGGGCCTCAGGGGTTACAGGGACGATTACTTCGCGGGGCACGAGATGTTCCTGGGCAACGCGGAGCTCAGGATTCCGGTGGACGACAACCTCTCGGTGGTGGTCTTCCACGACGTGGGCAACGCCTGGAACAAGAGGGCAGGCAAGAGCTTCAGCTTCGACGACCTCAAGAGCGCCACTGGCGCTGGGATAAGGGTGATGACCCCCCTGGGATACGTGAGGCTGGACGTGGCCAACGGCGAGGAGGAGACCAGGACTCACTTCTCGATCGGGGAGCTCTTCTAGCCTTGCGCGCGTGGGTCGAGGTGGTCCCGTTGTGGGTGGGAGGCTATCGCCTCGAGGAGTTGCCTGGGCAGTGGCCTTGGCGTTGATCTTTTCCTCTGCGGCCCTGGCCGCCCCCTCGGTGGAGGTGGAGGGCTTACCCTCGTTCCTCTCCGGATCCGCCAAGAGGAGCCTCGAGGTGATCGTGGAGCAGTTGCCCCAGGCCTTCTGGAGGGGTTTTTCCCGCAGGTCCGAGGAGTTCCTGCAGGAGATAGCTTCCCAGGTGTTCTGGGGATATGCGGTGGAGGTCGAGTTCGACCCGAAGGCCCAGCTCCTTCGGTTCAGGTTCTCTCCCTCCAGCCCGTCCACCTGGCGCGTCGAGGTGGTCCCTCCGGGGGTGGACGAGAGGTTGCTTCGCATCATGAGCTCCGATCTCGCCCTGTTGAGGGACGACGTGGAGCTTCTGCTCGCGGGCATCCCGGCGGAATCCCTGGAGTGGGCGGATAGAAGGATCCAGGAGGAGGTCGACTCCCTGACCAAGGGGCGTTTGCCGGGTTTTTCCGGGCGAGCCTCGGTGCTGCTGAGGGGTAAGTCCAAGACCTTCGTCGTGGAGCTGGAGCCCTTCGGCGACAGGATAGCCAGCGTTAACTTAGGGGTTTTCTCCTCCTCCTTGCCGATGCTTCTGATGAGGAACATAAGGGACATCCTCTTGAGGGAGGTGTCCTTCCTCGTGGGGTTGCCTCTGGCGTGGGCGGAGGCTCACAAGGCTGAGCTGGAGCGGGAGATAGGCCAAGGGGTGTCCGCGATAAGGGACCTGAGGGATCTGAGGGCCAGGGCGGAGATCTCGTTGCGTCCCAGCATGGTGGCCGACGTCAGGATGCGGGTGGAGAGCACGAGGTACAGGTTCCTGCTCTGGGGGGCGGTCTTCGTGGGG
>CAYRKT010000061.1:0-9260 GCA_964425005.1 uncultured Synergistia bacterium | reverse complement strand
TCTCCCGCCTGAGGGAGGGGGTCTTGCGCTTCGCCGAGGGGGACCTGTCGGTGGAATTCGAAGTGGAGGGGAGGGACGAGATGGCCTCCATGGCCCGGGCGCTGTCGGAGATGGCCTCGAACCTCAGGGGCTCCATGGTGGACGTCTCCGGTATATCCCGCTCCCTGGGCGAGAGGAGGGAGGACTTCTCGGCCCTCTCGGAGGAGGCCAACGCCTCGGTGGAGGAGGTCAAGGCCAACGTGGAGGAGATAGTGGCGGAGATGGAAAGCCTCTCCTCGGCCGCGACGGAGATAAGCTCTTCGGTGCAGGAGGTGGCCTCCGGGTCTCAGCTGGTGGCCAGGAGGGTGACGGAGGTGGCCTCTGAGGTGGAGGGGGCCAGGGAGTCCGGGGAGAGGAGCATAGGGGTCTTGGTCAGGGCTGTGGCCAGCGTTGGGGATGTGGCCTCCAGGTCGAGGGGTGTAGCCTCGGAGGTGAGGCGTCTGGTCAAGAGCGCCTCGGAGATCCAGTCCTTCGTGGGGGAGATAGCCTCGATAGCGGATCAGACGAACTTGCTGGCTTTGAACGCGGCGATAGAGGCTGCGAGGGCTGGGGAGGCCGGGAGGGGCTTTGCGGTGGTGGCGGAGGAGGTCAGGAAGCTGGCGGAGGAGTCCAACGAGGCTGCCAGGAGGATATCGGATCTGGCCCGGTCCATAACGTCCGAGCTGGATGCGATAGTTGTTGTGGCTGAGGAGAACGCCTCTGCCTCCGAGGGGTCTGCTGGGCTTGCGAGGGAGGCGGAGGGGGCTATAAGGTCCATCATGGAGGCTTTGTCGGCGATCTCCGCTGCGATGGGGGATGTGGCTGCGGTGTCTCAGGAGCAGGCCTCCTCGAGCCAGGAGATAGCGAGGGCTGTGCAGGAGGTGGCCTCGAGGGTCTCTAAGGCCGCCTCTGCCGCCGAGGTGATAAGGTCTCAGGTGGGGGAGGTGGCTTTGGCGGCTGAGCGGGTGGCCTTGGGGGCTCAGGAGCTGGCCTCCTCGGCGGGCAGGCTCGCCCAGGTGGTATCCCGCTTCAGGGCGGAGGGGGGCACCAGGGCGATAGCTCTGGGGCGTCAGGCATAAGCGCCCTTTCGAAGTTCGATTTGCGGTTGACACACGGCCCTTCGTGTTGTAGTATTGGTGTCAAAGGGGAATAAGGCTTTCGGCGATGACCGGGTATTAGGCCTTCAACCCTGACAGAGAGGGGGCGCGCCTTCTGAGAGCGTCCCTCAGGAAGTGGGGGCTGAACAGGGCCCGGGAGCCTGGCCCGAAGAAAGGACTTCCAAGTAGGGCCACGGAGGCCCTCCGTTAAAGGGGCGATGAGGGGTCTCAGGTCTACGCCTGAGGCAACAAGGGTGGCACCGCGGGATGAAAGCCCGTCCCTTGGGGGACGGGCTTTTAATTTTTGAAGGTCAGAGCGGAGGTGCGTTCTGTGATGGATGGGAAGGAAAAGGTGGTCTTGGCTTACTCCGGGGGCCTCGACACTTCGGTGGCGGCGCTCTGGCTTCAGGAGCAGGGCTACGAGGTGATAACCTTCACGGCCGACGTGGGCCAGCCGGTGGACCTCCAGAGGGTGAGGGACAAGGCCCTGAGGGTGGGGGTTTTGGAGGCCTACGTCTTCGACCTGAGGGAGGAGTTCGTGTCTGGTTACGTGGCCCCGATAATAAAGGCCAACGGGCTCTACCAGGGCAAATACCCCCTCTCCGCCTCCATATCCAGGCCCCTCATAAGCAAGTACCTGGTGTGGCTCGCCAAGAAGGAGGGGGCCGGCTACGTGGCCCACGGTTGCACCGGGAAGGGGCAGGACCAGGTGAGGTTCGACGTCTCCGTGGCCGCTCTGGACCCCACCCTCAAGGTGCTGGCTCCCGTAAGGGACTGGGGGATGAGCAGGGAGGAGGAGATAGACTACGCTTTGCAGTACGGCATCCCCGTGGACGTGACCAAGAGCAGCCCCTACAGCATAGACGTTAACGTCTGGGGCAGGAGCATCGAGTGCGGTCCGCTGGAGGACCCCTGGGTGGAGCCGCCCTCCGACGCGTTCGAGTGGACCGTGGACCCCCTGGAAGCCCCCGATAGGCCCACCTACATGGAGATAGAGTTCGAGGGCGGCCTCCCGGTGGCCGTGGACGGCGAGAGGATGAGCCTTCTGTCGATCCTGGAGCTCTTGAACAAGGTGGGAGGGGAGAACGGGGTCGGCCGGATAGACATGATAGAGGACAGGCTGGTGGGCTTCAAGTCGAGGGAGGTCTACGAGGCCCCCGCGGCGAAGATAATCCTGGAGGCCCACAGGGCGATCGAGAGCCTCACCCTTAGCAAGGAGCTCCTGGCCTTCAAGGCCTCGGTGGAGCCCAGGTACGCCGAGCTGGTCTACACGGGCTACTGGTACTCCCCCCTCAAGCAGGCCCTGGACGTCTTCTTCGACTACACCCAGCAGTGGGTGAACGGCAAGGCGAGGGTGAAGCTGTACAAGGGAAGCTGCACCGTGGTGGGCCTTGCCTCCGAGACGGACTCCCTCTACAAGCACGACCTGGCCACCTACTCCAAGGAGGACGCCTTCGACCACAGGGCTGCGGCTGGCTTCATAAAGATATGGGGTCTTCCCATAAGGACCTGGGCGGAGAGGCACATCCTGGAGGACGCCATGTACTCCGAGGAGAAGCTCTCCAGGTTCATGCTGAACGTCTGAGCTCGACAGCCACGGATCCTTACGTTCCTCCCCCCTAAAGGGCGCGGAAGGCTCAAGCCTTCCGCGCTTGTTTTGCTCACTTCTCCCAGGTGGAGGGGAGCAGCAGGACCAGGCAGGCGTAGAGCTCTAACCTTCCCATGAGCATGCAGGAAGAGAGTATCCACTTGCCCAAGGCGGGCACGTGGGCGTAGTTGTCCATGGGCCCCACCGAACCCAGCCCCGGACCTATGTTGTTGAGGGTGGCCGCGACGCTGGCGATGGAGCTCAGGAGGTCCATGCCCAGGGCGGCCATGGCCAGGGTGGCCAGGGAGAAGACCAGGAGGTAGAGGAAGAAGAAGACCATGACGGCGTTGACGATCCTCTCCTCCACCACGCTCCTGCCGAGCCTAGTGGACATGACCGCCTTGGGGTGCAGGAGCTTTTGGAGCTCCAGGTGGGCCCTTTTCGCCAGGAGCAGGATCCTTATGCCCTTGATCCCGCCCCCCGTCGAGCCCGCGCAGCCCCCGACGAACATGAGCAGGAGCAGGAGGGCCTGAGCGTAGTCGGGCCAACCCTCGAAGTCGGCCGTCACGTATCCGGTGGTGGTGAGTATCGAGACCACCTGGAAGGTGGAGTACCTGATCGCCTCGAGGGGCGAGGAGTACAGGTGGTGCACCAGGAGGGAGATGGCTACCGAGAGGCTTCCGAAGACCACGACCCCCAGGAAGAAGCGAAACTCGTGGTCCCTGAGGTAGGAGCCGAAGTCCCTCTGGAATAGGGCTCTGTAGTGCAGGGTGAAGTTGCAGCCCGCCAGAAACATGAAGAGGGTGATCACCCAGTCGAAGTAGGCGCTGCCGTACTGGCCGATGCTCTTGTTGAGGGGAGAAAACCCCCCCGTCGCCATGGTCCCGAAGGTGTGGGTCAATGCCTCGTAGAGGTTCATCCCTCCGAGCCACAGCAGCAGGCACTCGGCCGCCGACAGGATCGCGTAAACCCCCCACAGGAGCATGGCGGTCTGCCTGATCCTGGGGGTGAGCTTCTCCGCCACCGGCCCCGGGACCTCCGCCTTGTAAAGCTCCATTCCGCCCGCCCCGAGGAAGGGGAGGATGGCCAGGGAGAGGACTATTATCCCCATCCCCCCGAGCCAGTGGGTCAGGCTTCGCCAGAAGAGCAAACCCCTGGGGTTGGACTCTATGTCCGCCATGATGCTGGCCCCGGTGGTGGTGAAGCCCGACATGCTCTCGAAGAAGGCGTCGGTGAGGCTGTATCCGCAGAAGTGGAAGGGCAAAGCCCCCAGGAGAGCCGAGAAGAACCAGCCCAGCACCACCACCGCGAAGGCCTCGCGGCTTCGAAGCTCCACCTCCTCCTGGGGGTAGAGCATCAGGGCGTATCCGGAGGCATACCCTATGACTATGGAGCCGATGAAGGCGTCCCTGTCCGGCTGGCGATAGAGGATCGACCAGAGGAGGGGCCATAGCATGAAGGTGGATACGACTATGAGGAGAGCCCCAACCACCCTCAGGACTGCTCCAAGCCTCAAGCGGCCTTAGCCCTCCTGGAGAACAGTTGTCTCGCCCTGTCCAGCAGCTCGTCCGAGACGAAGGAGGTCACCCTGTCGCCCGGCTCCACCACGTCATCCCCCCTGGGTATGACGATCTCGCCGGACTTCTTCAGGATGCAGGCGAGTATCACCCCCTTGGGGAGTTTGGCCTCCCTCAGGGGCACCCCCACCGCCGGGGCCCCCGCCTCGGCCTCGATCTCCAGGACGCTGGACTCCACGTCCTCTAGGATGCTCACCCGGCTCGCCCTTCCGGAGAAGCTCCTGATCTCGGAGAGGATCGAGCTCACCATGCTCTCGTAGAAGTTTATTATGGAGCTCAAGGGGAGGTGGTCCACCAGCTTCATGTAGTCCATCTTCCTCACCACCGCTATCGACTTCTCGGTTCCCAGCGAGTGGGCCAGCGCGGCCGACAGGAGGTTTACCTCGTCTTGCTGGGTGGTGGTGATGAAGGCGTCCGCCCCTCCCACCTCCTCCGCCTCCAGGGTGGCCAGGTCGGTGCCGTCGCCGTTTATCACCATGGTCTTGGAGAGCTCCTGGGATATCCTCATGCACTTGTCGGGGTTCTTCTCTATTATCTTTATCTCCAACTCCTCCCTGCTGGACTCGAGCTGCATGGCCAGCCTGTAGCCTATCTTGCCCCCTCCCACTATCACGACCCTGCGCAGGGGCTTGCTCTTTCCCCCCAGGAAGAGCTCCTCCAGCCTCTTCACGTGCTCCCTGGTGGTGACCAGGTAGAGGATGTCCTCGGCCTGGACCACCGTGTCCCCGTTGGGGACGATCTCCTCCCCCTCCCTCTCCACCAGCACCACGTTCACCCGAAGCCCAGGGTTCGCCCTGCCCACCTCCCGCAGGCTCTTCGAGACCATGGGGGATGTGGGGCTCACCTTCATGGAGTACAGCAGCGCCCTCCCGTCGGCGAGCTCCAGGTAGTGGGTGGAGGGTTTGACCCTCAGCACGTGCTCTATCTCCTTGGCTATGCTCCTCTCGGGGGAGATCATGTAGTCTATCCCCAGCGACTCGGCCCAGAAGGAGTCGTCGGTGAACTCCAGGTTCCTGCTCCTGGCTATCACCCTCCTAACGCCGCAGCGCTTGGCTATGAGGCACGAGAGGATGTTGGACTCGTCCACCCCGGTGCACGCCACCAGGACGTCCACGTCGGTGCCGGGCTTTATGCCGGCCTTCTCCAGGACCGCCGGCCTCGCCCCGTTCCCCCTGATGACCAGCACGTCCAGGTTGGCCTCGGCCCTCTCGGCCCGCTCGTCGTCCGCCTCGACCATTATTATGTCGTGACCCTCCTCCAGGAGGTAGCTGGCCAGGGTGTAGCCCACGTTTCCAGCGCCCACTATCACTATCTTCATGGCCTTAAATTCCCCTGTCCTCCTTCTTCAAGAAGGGTATCACCAGGTCTATGGGCAGCGGGAAGATGGTGGTGGAGTTCCGCTCGCTGGCCACCTCCCTGAGGGTCTGCAGGTATCTGAGCTGCAGGGCCTGCGGGTACTTGGCTATTATGGAGGCCGCCTCAGCCAGCTTCTCGGCCGCCTGGAACTCGCCCTCGGCGTTGATTATCTTGGCCCTCCTCTCCCTCTCGGCCTCCGCCTGTCTGGCCATGGCCCTCTTCATCCCCTCGGGGAGCTCCAGCTCCTTAACCTCCACGGCGCTGACCTTTATCCCCCAGGGATCGGTCCGCTCGTCTATTATCCTCTGGAGCTCCACGTTGATCTTATCCCTCTCGGCGAGCACCTCGTCCAGCTCCGCCTGGCCCACCACGGACCTGAGGGTGGTCTGGGAGAGCTGGGATGTGGCGGCCAGGAAGTTCTCCACCTCCAGCACCGCTTTGACCGGATCCATCACCCTGAAGTAGACGACGGCGTTGACCTTTATGGGGACGTTGTCCCTGGTTATCACCTCCTGTACCGGGACGTCCAGGGTTATGACCCTGAGGTCCACCTTTATCAACCTGTCCACGAAGGGTATGAGGATTATGAGCCCAGGCCCCTTGGCGCCCACCAGCCTCCCGAGCCTCAACACCACCCCCCTCTGGTACTCGGGGATCACCTTGACGGCGGTGCTCAGGAAAACCAGGACCACCACCAGCACCCCTATGTAGGATCCCAGGCTGGCCAGCATGTCCGCCAGATAGTACATCCCTCTCACCCCTTTCTAACTCTCGTCCTTATCGCAAGGCTCCACCACCAGGGTGAGTCCCTCCACAGCCACCACCCTGGCGCTTGAGCCCTCCTCCAGGCTCCCCTGCCCGGAGAGCCTGGCCCTCCATATCTCCCCGTGGCAGGAGACGGTCCCGCCGACTGCGTCCACCCTGGACATGACCTTGGCCACCGCCCCCACCAGGCCCTCAGCCCCCGTCTTGGGCGGCCTCTTCATGGTCTTCAGGACCGCCCCAACGGCCAGCAGGAACAGGAGGCTTATGGCCAAAACCCCGCCTATGAGGGCCTGCATGGACTGCCGCAGGAGCTCCCCTCCAGGTGTCCTGAAGGTTATGATGCCTCCCAGCATCATCGCCAGGACCCCAGCTATGGATAGTATTATACTGCCGAAGTGAAGGTCCGCTAAAAGGGCGGCCATCCCGACCAGCAGCAGCGCTATCCCGGCGTAGTTGACCGGGAGCATCTGGAGCCCGTAGGCCCCCGCGAGGATGAGGATCACGCCCGTTATGCCGGTCACCCCGAAGCCGGGGGTGAAGAACTCGAAGGCCAGGGCGTAGATCCCGGCTATGAGGAGCAGATAGGCCACGTCCGGACGGGATATGACCTCCAGGGCCCTCTCCCTGGCGCTCATCCGATGTTCGGCGAACTCCACCGCCGACGGGTCTTGGACCCTGAACGCCACCCTGTCCTGTCCCAGCGCCACCTCCCTGCCGTCGAGGGCGGCCATCAACGACTCGGCGGAGCTGGCCACCAGGTCCACCAGGTTGGCCTCCAGCGCCTCCTTGGCGGTGAAGGACTTCGACTCGTAGACCATCCCCTCGGCCACCCTGGCGTTCCTGCCCCTGGTCTCGGCGAGGCTCCTCATGAGGGAGGCTAGGTCGTTGGTGATCTTCCTGTTCATCTCCTTCTGCTCTATGTCCCCGCCGCCCGCGGTCACCGGATGGGCCGCCCCTATGTGGGTACCCTCGGCCATGGCAGCCACGTGGGAGGCCATCACCACGAAGGAGCCCGCCGAGGCAGCCCGGGACCCCGCCGGGGCCACCCAGGCTATCACCGGCACCTTCGAGTTCATGATGGCCGAGACCATCTCCCTGGTGGAGCTCACGAGCCCCCCGGGGGTGTCGATCTCCAGCAGGACCGCGTCGTATCCGCCCCTCTCGGCCTCCGCTATGGCCTCGGAGAGGTACGAGGACATGACGACCCCTATGACTCCCTTGAAGTTCACCTTGAGGACCCTCCTGACCTCCCTGGCGGAGGGCTCCTCCGCCGCTGCTGCCCATCCGGCCAGGGCGAAGGTCAGCAGTAGCGCGGCCAGTGAAGACGCTCTCCTCATCGCCCATCACCTCCCCCTCTGATGGCGTTGGCCAAAGACCTCAGGTCCCTGGCGCGGGCGAGCGTCCCGTCCGCCTCGTCGGAGTTCGCCCAGACCGCCTTGAACCCGAGCCTTCTCGCCTCCTTGAGCCTCGAGGACATGCCCCTTGCCCTCTTGACCTCCCCGGAGAGCCCCACCTCCCCGCAGAAGGCCCATCCCTTGCTGAGGGGAAAGCCCTCGAGCGCCGAGATCACCGAGGCACAAACCGCCAGGTCTATCGCCGGATCGGAAGGCCTTATGCCCCCCGATACGTTAACGTAAACGTCCATGTTCCGAAGCCTCTTCAGACCCAGGCTCTGCTCCAGCACCGCGAGCAGTATGAGCAGCTTGCTGGAGCTAAGGCCGAAGGCCACCCGGCGAGGGTATGGGAAGGCGCTCTGGCACAGGAGGGCCTGCACCTCCAGGAAGAGGGGACGCCTCCCCTCCATCAGGGAGGCCACCGCTGCGCCCGGGGCCTCCCCGGGGCTCACGAAGTGCTCGTAGGGGTTCTCTATGGGTTTGAGTCCCTCCTCCGTCATCTCGAAGAGGCCCAGCTCGTCGGTGGGGCCGAAGCGGTTCTTGAGCGACCTGAGCACCCTCAGGGAACCGCTCCTCTCCCCCTCCATCTGGAGCACCACGTCCACCAGGTGCTCCAGCGCTTTGGGACCGGCTATCAGCCCCTCCTTGGTGATGTGGCCCACCAGGAACAGGGGGAAACCCCGCTCCTTGCAGCTCCTCACGAAGAGCTCGGCCACCGCCCTCACCTGGGAGGGCGTGCCCGGGGGGGAGTCCAGCTTGGAGCTACCCACCGTCTGGACCGAGTCCACCACCAGGAGGCCGACCCCGCTGCCCGCGGCGCGGAGCAGGACCTCCGCCTTCGAAGAGGCGATCACCTCCACCGATGGGTTCTTCAAGCCCATGCGCGCGGCCCTCTCCCCCACCTGGTGGACCGACTCCTCGCCGGTGGCGTACACCGCCCTCCTGCCGGTCGAAAGGGCCACGGCGTCGGCCACCTGGAGGAGCAGGGTGCTCTTTCCCACCCCCGGTTCCCCCGAGAGCAGGAGGGCGCTTCCGGGGACCAGCCCGCCGCCCAGGACCCTGTCGAGCTCAGCGGAACCCGTGGCGATGCGAGAGGGGTGCGGGGAAAAGCCGTCCAGCGAAAGCCTCTCGATCTCCCCTTCGCCGATGGGGTCTTCTGCCGCCTCCGACAGGGCCTCCTCGAAGCTCTTCCAGGCCCCGCAGGATGGACACCTCCCCATCCACGAGGCGGACCTGTAGCCGCAAGCGGAGCAGCGGTAGAGCTTCTCCTCCCTCGAGGGCATCGACCGACCTCCCGGTGAAATTTTACAACAGGGATCGGCCGACAAGAAGCCTTGTTTTCCCCTTTTAATCACGATAGCATATTAAAAGAAAAGTCCCGAGGAGGTGGACCCGTTGAGGATCTTGAAGGGCGACCTCGACCCCGCTGGGGGCTTATCGCGGCTGGGAGAGGTGGGGGAGGTGG
>CAYRKT010000060.1:0-9386 GCA_964425005.1 uncultured Synergistia bacterium | reverse complement strand
CCCTGGAGCACCTCACCGACAAGGCCTCAAGCATCCCCCCTGCCCCCCAGGAGCAGGTAGAGCAGGAGGGGAACCCCCACCAGGGAGGTGGTTATCCCCACGGGGATGACCACGGGGGCGATCAAGGTCCTACCCAGGGTGTCGGCCAAAAGGAGCAGGATGGCCCCCAGGAGGGCGGAGGCGGGCACCAGGAAGAGGTGATCTCCCCCCAGGAGCAGGCGGGAGGCCTTCCCGGCCACCAACCCTACGAAGCCTACGACCCCCGAGAAGGAGACGCAGGCCGAGACCAGAAGCGATGATACCCCCATCCCCTCGAGCCTAAGCCTCAGGGGGTCCACCCCCATGGAGGCGCAGACCTCGTCGCCCAGCTGCAGCGCGTTGTAGTCCCAGCTCCTCCTGAGGTAGTAGGCCAGGGAGAGGACCAGGACCGAAAGGACCAGCAGCACCTCCCTGAAGCCCATCCTCCCCAGGTTGCCGAAGGACCAGAAAAGGGTGGCAGACACCATCACCTCGTCCGCCGCGAAGTACTGGAGCAGCATCAGCAGGGCCTGGAAGAAGGAGCCCATCGCCACCCCGCACAGCACCAAGGCCTCTGGCCTCAGACCCCCGAGACCCCCCAGGGCCAGCACCAGCGAGGCCGAGGCCAGGGCTCCGGCGAAGGCGAAGAGCGGTATCAGGTGGGGGGAGAGGAAGGTCACCCCCTCGCCCGTCCTGTGGAACTGCCCAAGGCCCAACAGCAGTATCCCCGCCGCCGCCCCGAAGGCCGCCCCGCTCGAGATCCCCAGGGTGAAGGGCGTCGCCATGGGGTTGGCCATGAGGGTCTGCACCACCAGCCCCGACGAGCCCAGGGCGGCCCCCACCACCACGGCCGAGATGACCCTGGGGAGGCGGACGTGGTAGACCGGGCCGCTCCTGGAGAGGAGCATCTCCAGGACCCGCAGGGGGGAGCTGGAGGCGGAGCCCACCGACAGGGCCCAGAGGGACGCCGCCAGCAGGAGGGCGAGGAGGAGGGCCAGGGTCAGGCCCTTCCTCCTCCACTCCCCCTCCCAGGCCCGGACAGCCCCCATCTCAAAGCTCAAGCCTTCTTCCCGGTTCGCCATAGCCCGAGAGCAGCTCCCCGTAGACGTCCTTGCCCACGAAGCGCCTGAGGATCTCCCCCGCCTTTGAGGGGAGGTCCACATCGGCGAAGGCCTGGGGGTAGAGCACCTTGCCCACCGCGTAGGCGTTTATCAGGGCCAGCTCCAGGTTGGTGTTGTAGAAGTTGTACTGGACCAGGGCGAAGACGCGCCCCTCCCTGAAGGCCCTAAGGCCCTTGAGGGCCGGGAACTTCGCGAGGTCGGCCTTGACCAGCTCCAGGTTGCCCACGTCGAGGAACACCACCTCGGGGTCCCACTCGAAGAGCTTCTCCACGTCCACCGCGAAGGTCCCCCTCCTGCCGGCCCCGGCCGCCACGTTCCTGGCGCCCAGGAGGTCCAGGGGCGGGAAGGGGTAGGAGGTCATGGAGATGCCGTGCCCGCCTCTGGAGCTTATGCCCCCCGCGTAGACGGACGGCCTAGCCCCCTCGGGCACCGACTCCCCCCTCCTCCTCAGGTCATCCATAAGGCCCTTCGCGTAGGAGATGAGCCCCTCGGCCCTCTCCCTCGCGCCCATCACCTCGCCCACGAGCCTGAGCGACCTCCAGAGGGGCTCGTCGGCGAAGCCGAACCCGCCGTAGCTAAGCACCAAGACCGGCACGCCGAGCTTCCCCTGGATCGAGTCGGCCAGGCCCGGATCTCCCACCAGGAAGATCGCCTGGGGGGAGAGGGACGCCATCCTCTCCAGGTCCGGGGAGGGGTTGGGCCCACCCTTTCCGAAGACGGGCCTCCCGCCCAGCTCCGGGCTCGCCATCCTGTAGGGCCTCCCCATCACCCTGGCCCCCTCCGCCTCCAGGTCCTCTATCCCCACCACCTTGTCCTGCAAGCCCAGGTAGCAAAGGAGCCTCAAAGCCCCAGGCCCCACCCCCAGGACCCTCTCCACCGGAAGGCGCACCGAGACCTTCCTGGAGGCCAGATCCTCGACCACCAGCTCCTCCGCCCAAGCCCCGGCCGCCAGCGCCAACGACAGCAGGACGGCCAAAGCCGAAGAAGATCCGAACACCAGACGACACCCCCCGGAAGATTGGTATTACCATCGCGGATAAAAGTATCACAGAGGAGGGGATCGGTCAACGAAGGGGGCGGTGCCCCAGAGGCCCTATGCGCCCGGGGGGGTTCGACCTGGCCCTTTCGGCCGGCTTCGCCCTCCCAAGCAGCTTGACCCGAGGGTAGATAGCGTTCGGGTGCCCGTCGCCGGAGAAGCGCAGGGTGCCCTCTGAATCCCCGCGCCCCCGGTGGAGGTACCGCAGGCGAAACCGCAAGACGTCCAGGGGCATCCCCCGGGGCGAAGGGCTGCGACCGAGAGGCGCTCCAGCTCCCAGAAAGCCCTCGTCCGGGCGGGCTACTCCGTCCCGCCCGGACGAGAGGAACCTCTCCTAGCCTCGCCCTTTGGCCTTAGCCCTAAGGAAGTCGAGCACGAGCAGGGCGGAGAAGAGGGCAAGACCTGCCGCGGTCGAGAGCTTATGGGGGCTAACCATCATCGCGCCGGAGGCGAAGAAGGGAATCCTCCAGAGCATCCCCAGCCTGGTGAAGGCCACACCCACCACCGCGTAGGATATGGCCACCACCCCCACGGCGGCGGAGAGGAAGACGAAGAGGTAGTGCCAGAGCTCGAACCCCTCCAGCAGGACAACCGGGCTGTAGACCATCACGTAGGGCAAGAGCAACCCGGGCGTGGCAAGGCCCAGGGCCGTCGTGGCCACCTTGAAGGGGCTCGCCCCCGCCAGACCCGCCGCGGTGTAGCTGGTCAAGGCCACCGGCGGGACCACGGCCGACATGGTCCCGTAGTAGAAGGCGAAGAAGTGGGCAGCTATGGGCGAAACCCCCAGCCTCTGCATGGCCGGGGCGGCGATGGTGGCGGTTATTATGTAGCAGGGGGTGGCGGGAAGCCCCATCCCCAGGACGAGGGAGGCTATCATGCACAGGACGCAGGTGAGCCAGAGCCTTCCCCCCGCGAGGTCCACTATGTTGTGGGCTATGAGCTGTCCCACCCCCGTCATCCCAACGGCCCCCACTATGAAGCCCACTATGGCGCAGGAGACCCCCACCGAGGCGGAGCTCCTGGCCCCCTCGTCCAGAGCCCCTATGAGCTCCCTGAGCCCTATCCTGGTGGTGGACCTAAGGAGGGACAGCACCAGCACGGCTATCAACCCCAGGAAGGCGGCATACAACGGGGTGTAGCCGGCTATCAGGAAGTAGATCAACGCCACCAGCGGGACGAGCATGTGCCCCCTCTCCCACAGAACCCTGCTCAGGGGCGGTATCTCCGAGGGAGGGAGCCCCCTCAAGCCCAGCTGCTTGGCCTTGAGGTCCACCATCACGAAGACCGCCGCGTAGTAGAGGACAGCCGGGGTGAAGCCAGCCAGCATGATCCTGCCGTAGGGGACCCCCAGGAAGGTGGCCATGATGAAGGCGGCAGCCCCCATTATGGGGGGCATCAGGATCCCTCCCGTGCTGGCAGCGGCCTCCACCGCCCCGGCGAAGTGGGGCTCATATCCCACCCTCTTCATGAGGGGTATGGTTATGGCCCCGGTGGTGGCCACGTTGGCCTGGGCGCTGCCCGAGATGGTCCCCATTATGGAGGAGGCTATCACCGCCACCTTCGCGGGCCCGCCCCTGAAGCGACCCGCCAGGGCCAGGGAGAGGTCGTTGAAGAAGTCGCTGGTCCTGGTGGAGGCCAGCACGCAGCCGAAGAGGATGAACATGAAGACGTAGGTGGCGGAGACCGAGAGGTTCACCCCGTATATCCCCTCGTCGGTGTAGATCATCCGGACGATGAGCCTCTCCCAGGAGAAGCCCCTGTGGGCGAACATCCCTGGAAAGTAAGGGCCGAACTTGGCGTAGGCCAGGAAGAAGAGGCTCAGGAGGGTGAGGGGAAGCCCCACGGCCCTTCTACTCGCCTCCACCAGCACCGCCATGATCAGGACCCCCACCGCCAGGTCCAGCCGGTTCACCCTGAGGTGGACCTCCAGTATGCGGTCGTACTCCACCAGGACGTAGGCCATGGTGCCCAGCGACAGGACGATCAAGGCCCAATCCAGGGCCGAAGGCCTGTCCTTCGGAGACCTGGAGGTGGCGGGGGTGAAGAGGAAGGTTATAGCCATCATCGTCCCCAGGTGTATGGCGTTGACCTTGAGGGATATCAAAAGCCCAAGGGAGTTCATCCACACGTGGATCAGCGAGGTGGCCACGGTGAGCGCCAGGGCGAAGAGGGCCAGCTTCCCGGAAAACCGCCTCGTGGGGACGATCTCGGAGGGCTGAAGCCAGGCGAGAAACCCCTTGAAGTTCAAGCTCCATCACTCCCAAACGCCACTGGATTTAAAAAGCCCGGGAGGGGGCTTGAGACCCCCTCCCCCGGGCAAAGAGGGGCCCTACTGCTTCCTCTCGGGCGGAAGGAGCTGGGCGGGAACCTCCAGGCCCCTCTCCTTGAAGAACTTGACCGCACCGGGGTGCAGCGGAGCGCCGAAGAGCCCCTTTATGGGGTTGTCGAAGTCGACCTTTGAGAATACGGCGTGCTCCTTGATCAGCTCCTCCCTGTCCTTCATGATCACCTCGAGCATCCTGTACACCACGTCCTCAGGGACGTCCTTGTGGACGAAGAGGGAGCACATGACCGCCACCAGGGGTACGTCCTTGTCCTGCCTGGGATAGGTCCCCGCCCTGAGGGTGAAGGGGGTGTACCAGGGGGCCTCCTTGACCAGCCTGGCTATCTCCTCCGGCCCGAAGGGGAGCATGTCCACCTCGGTCCTGCCGGCGTAGAGCTCGGCCACCGCGGAGGTGGGAACGCCCGCCTCCAGCAAGGCCGCGTCTATGGTCCCGTTCTGGAGGGCCTGGCTGGCCTCGGAGTAGCCCAGCCTCTCCGCCTTGATGTCGTCGAAGGTGAGCCCGGCCACCGCCTTGAGGATGACCCTCGAGCTGAACTCCGTCCCGGAGGCGGCAGGCCCAACGGCTATCCTCTTCCCCTTGAGATCACCCCAGCCCTTTATGCCGGAGGCCCTGGAGTAGACGAACTGGCTGGCCTCGGGCCAAAGGGCCATCACGTAGCGAAGGTCAGGATGGGGCTTTCCCTCGTAGCGGTGGATCCCCAGGAAGGAGAAGCCCACCAGGTTGCCCATCCCTATGCCCATCTCCGCCTCGCCCCTCTGGACCATCTCGATGTTCTCCACCGTGCCGCCGGAGGACTGGACCGACCACTTTATGCCGGTGGACTCCCCCAGGGCCCTGTTGAAGTGGTTGACCAGTATGGTCCCCACGGGATAGTAGGTGCCCCCGGTGGAACCGGTCACCACGGTGATGAACTTGCCAGAGGCCAGGGCCGCCGGCGCCAGCGCCAAAGCCACCAAAACCGCCAAAGCCAAAGCTCTCCTGGACACCACAACACCCCCTCCTGATCCGTCAATCCAAAGAGATCCGCCTGAGCCAGGCGTCCGGGTCCTCGAAGAGGACCAGCCTCCTCCCCACCCCGAGCCTCTCGGCCTCGAGCATCACCCTGTGGGCCTCCGAAAGGTCGTGTATCCCGAGGCCTATGGGGTTGAAGAATATCCTCTCCTCGTCCGAAGTCCTCCCTGGCTTTCGCCCCACCACCACCTCCCCGAGCTCTCCGGATATCCTCTCCTCACCCAAGATCCCCCTGGCCACGGCCCTGTAGGAGACGTCCACGCCGTGGTGGGAGACCTGAGACCAGTCGTCCACGAAGATCCTGTCGAAGACCCTCAGGGCCTCCACCGGCGTGTCCCAGAAGGATATCTCCACGTGCAGGACCCCATCGGCGTACCAGGAGGGGTCCACATAGGGCTCGCTGGCGGTGGTGGCCGTGACCACCACGTCGGAGCCCCTTATGGCCTCCTCGGGCGAGGAGACCGCCCTCACCTCGACGCCCACCAGATCGGACATCTCCCGGGCGAAGGACTCCCTCCTGCCGGCGTCCAGGTCGAAGACCTTGCACAGGGATAGCTCCGGCAGGACGCACCGCAGGGCGGCGAGCTGGGTCCTCCCCTGGACGCTCGCCCCCACCAGCCCCAGGACCCTGCTCCCCGGTCTGGCGAGGTACCTGGCCGCCACGGCCGAGGCAGCCCCCGTCCTCATGGCGCTCACTATCGCCCCGTCCATCACGCACCTGGGGATCAGGGTCTCCGAGTCCAGGATCACCACGAGGGCGCTGGCCCTGGGCAGACCGAACCTGGAGGGGTTCGAGGGCCTGCTGGGGATGAACTTCATCCCGCACGCCTCCACGGGCCCCAGAAGACCGCGCCTCGAGAGCTCCTCGGCGTAGCGGGACCCCCCCAGGTAAGCCGGCATCGACATGACCCTCCCTATCGTCTCCTCGGTCTCCGGACCCCCCCAGCGGATCACCGGCTTAGGGGGCATCACGTAGTCGCCGACGCCGTGCAGGAAGAAGGACCTCTCCACCGCCTGGATGGTACCGCGCATCCTGGTCCCGCCAGCTCTCACCACGTCCTCCTGGGAAAGGTAAAGCAGCTCCCACCTCCTGGACGTGAGGACCACCCCCAAAAAAATTTTTCATTAAACCCCTTTGTGGAAAAATATATATCATGGGAGGGCTCGCGTCAACGCGCGAGCAACCCTTCGCACCTCGCCTCCTCGGGGAGGCGCTGCGACGCCCTCTTGTGATCTGAAAAAAGATTTTTATAATCTTCGGGGGAGTTCAAAGGGAGGGGTACCGTGGAGGAGATAGCCAAGGACGAGGCCTTGAAGGTGCTGGAGAGGATCGAGCTGGGGCTCAAGGAAATGCCGCCCCAGCCCAGGACGGTCTGCGAGTTCCTGCTCAAGAACCACGACAGGGCCGCCCTGATGAGCGTGAAGGAGGTGGCCGAGGCCTGCGGGACCAGCCCCGCCACGGTGGTGAGGGCGGCGACTCTCCTGGGCTTCGACGGGTACAGGGAGCTAAAGGAGGCCCTGAAAAGGCTTCTCATCAAGGGCAAAAAGGGGGTGTGGTGGCAGTTCGAGGAGGCCCTGGAGTCGGGCCCATCCGAAAGCCCCAGGGAGAGGCTCCTGAAGGTGCTCTTCGAGGACGCCGAGGCCATAAGGGCCTCCGCCACAGAGCTGCTCTCCCAGGAGTTCCCCAAGGCCTGCCAGATGATGGAGAGGGCCCGCCAGATAGCGGTTTTCGCCACCAGGACCACCAAGCCGGCGGCCCTCTACCTCCACATCATGCTCAACCAGTTCCTCCACAACGTCTTCCTTCTGGGCAACCTGCACGCCGACGAGATCTTCGACGACCTGGTGGACCTCAACGAGCACGACCTGCTCGTAGCCATCTCCACCGCCGGGCCCCACTACGCCAGGCTCACCATAGAGGCGGTGGAGTTCGCCAGGGGAAAGGGGATACCCTCCATCCTCATAACCACCGAGCTCTCCCACCCCGCCGCCCCTAGCGCCTCGGTGGTGCTTCCCGTCTCCGCGCCCACAGGACACCACTCCCTGGTGCCGGTGCTCTCCCTCCTGGACGCCCTGATAGTGGAGCTCACCGCCAGGAAGAAGAACGCCGCCAGGAGGAAGCTCAAGACCCTGGAGGCCCTGCTGGTGGAAAAGCAGATAGACATATGACGAGGGGGGCGGCTTGAGCCAACCCCCCACTACCAGCCGAGGACGCAACCCCCCTGGCCCAAAGGCCCCATCAGGGCAGGGACAACTCGAGCCCGGCGTGCATCTCCAGCAGCGCCCCTCCCAGGGCCGACTTGAGGGCGCACATGGCCTCGAAGCCCGTGCAGTGGCCCGCCACCACCATCCTGACCCCCGAGGACCTAAGCCTCTCGGCGGTGAGATCCATCCGCTCCCTGGAGGCCCCCACCAGGTGAAGCCCTCCCACCACCGCGAAGATGGGAACGCCAGGCGCCATCTCCCTGAAGAGGGACAGCACGTTGAGTATCCCCGCGTGACAGCAGCCGCAGAGCACCACCCCCCCTGCGCCCTTCACCACGGCGAAGATGGAGAGGTCCTCCTCCAGCGAGTCCCTCTCCAGGCCATCGCCCGAGAGCCTGAACATATGGGGAGGGGTGGTCTCCAGGGGCTCCCTGCGGGGCACCTCCCCGCTGGTCCAAAGCCCCGGGCCCAGGGGGACAGGCCCCCTGGAGGAGACGATCTCAACCCCCTTAAGCCCCTCTAGCGCCCTCGGCCCGCCGGGAAGCCCTATGGGCCTGAGGAAGGGGGAGAGGGCGTAGGCGGGACGGAGCAGCGACGGGTGGAAGACCAAAAGCAGATCCCCGGGGGGATCAGACTCCTCCCTCCACCTGAGGAAGCCCTCCAGCCCTCCCGTGTGGTCGTAGTGGGCGTGGGAGAGCACCACCGCGTCCACCGAGAGGAGGTCCACCCCCATCGCGCGGGCGTTTCTCCCCAAGACCTCGAAGGAGGCCCCCAGGTCGAAGAGGACCCTGAAGGCCCTCCCCCCGGATACCGCCTCCACGAGCATCGACATCCCGTGCTCCGCCAGGGTCCTCCCGTCGAAGGAGGCTTTGTCGTCCACCAGGACCTTGACCCGAAGGAGGTCCAGCTCCCCGAACATCCAGATCCCCCTCACAGGCCGTTGATCACGTTGTGGGGCCTGAGCCCCTCCTTTAGCCTCAGGATGTTCTCGAAGACGAAGCGCCCTATCCCCGAGACGGCCTCGTCGGTGAGCCCCCCTATGTGGGGGGTGGCCACCACGTTCAGGGAGAAGATCTCGTCCTCCGGATCCGGCGGCTCCTCCCAGAAGACGTCCAGGCCCGCTCCCCTGAGGTGTCCCTCCCTTAGAGCCTCGACCAGGGCCCCCCTGTCTATAACGCCACCCCTCGCCACGTTCACCAGGAAGGCGCCCCTCTTGATCGCCCTGATCCTCCTCCCGTCGAAGAAGCCCTCGGTGGCGGGGCACATGGAGATGCAGACGAAGACGAAGTCGGACCTGGAGAGGGCCTCGTCCACCCCCGAGAGGGGGACGAACTCGTCGATCCCCAGGGAGGCGGGGTCCACCTCCGTCCTGTTGACCCCTATTATCCGACAACCGAACCCCTTAAGGCGCCTTACCAGGGCCCTCCCAACCCCTCCAAGCCCCACCACGCAGCAGGTCTTGTTGAGGAGGGAGATCCCCCTGGGGGCCCATATAACCCTCCTCCTCAGGTTCTCCTGGGCCTCCTTGAAGCGTCGCGCCAGCGCCAGGGCCAAGAGCACCGCTATCTCGGCGACCCCGTCGGCGTTGCCCGTCCCCTCCGAGGGGACGTTGCTCACCATTATCCCCCTGGCCCTGGCCGCCTCCAGGTC
>CAYRKT010000059.1:0-9682 GCA_964425005.1 uncultured Synergistia bacterium | reverse complement strand
CTCGGGGGAGGAGGGGCTTTTGGGCTTCGCCGTGGACGAAGGGGGTCGGAGGGTCGAGGTCTCGGCCATGAGGATTTCCAAGTCCGGGTGGGTGCTCCTGGTCTGCGTCCCCTCCTCCGGCTCCACCGCCATCTCCCCCTAGGGCTTGGGGGCGGCTGGCCCTGACGCCCTCTCCGTCTGGGCCAGCCGCTGATATATCCTCCTGTTGGCCATGACCCTCTTGACGTAGAGGTTGGTCTCGTCGAAGGGTATGGACTCTATCCAGCGGACCTCCGACAGGTACTCCAGCCCCGAGAGCCACCTGGAGACGTTGCCCGGGCCGGCGTTGTAGGCGGCCACGGCCGCCGCCTCGAAGCCGAAGGTCGAGAGCATCCTCGACAGGTAGTAGACCCCCAGCGCCACGTTGTCCTCCGGGCTCATCGGGTCGTAGCGCTCGAGCCCCAGGGCTCTGGCCGAGTCCCTGGCGGTGCCGGGCATGAGCTGCATCAAACCCCTCGCCCCCACCGGCGAGATCGCCGAGGGGTTGTACCGGCTCTCGGCCCGCATGACCGCCCATACCAGGTCGGGGTCCACCCCGAGCCTCGAGGCCCACCTCCTCACCGCCCCCTCGAAGGGCCTCGGATAGGCGAGCCTGAGGAGGGGCAGCGGTATCTTGCCCTCCAGGCGACAGATCCTCAGGAGCTCGACCTCCGCCAGCGACGAGGCTCGCTCGATCTCGCCCAGGGCCGACCTCACCAGCGCCTCCCGGTAGGGCCTGCCGGATAGGGCATACCTCCTGGCGGCCAGGAAGAGGAAGCCGAAGCTCTCCAACGCGTCCACCTCCTCTTTAGGCTCCTCTTCCACCAGGTTCGGCCAGAAGGACTCGTCTATGCCCACCAGGGCGTGGTAGGAGAGGGGATGAAGCCTGGAGAGCCTCTCCCAGAGGGCCTTAGCGCCCTCCAGGTCTCCTAGCCTAAGGGCAACCTGCCCGCCCCAGTAGAGGGCGAAGGGTCCGAAGCGGGGGTGGAGCTCAAATCGCCTCTGGAGCTCCTTCAGCCCCTCGAGGGCTCTCGCGTAGTCCTTAGACTCCAGGGCCTCCCACGTCCTCTCGCGGATCAGCCTGCCCGCGTAGAAGGAGTTCGGGTGAGCTGACAGCAGCTGCTCCTCTAGCTCCTCCGCCCTCTTCGGGCTCAGGGTCCTGGCCAGCAGGCTTCTGTAGTAGAGCAGGGCGTCCCCGTTGTCTAGGGAGGCGACCTCCTCCAGGGCCGACAGGGCCTCGTCGGCGCTCTTCGGGCCCACCTGCTGGTTCAGCAGGTAGATCCTCCTTATGGCCGCCTCCCCGATCCTCCCTCCCATCGAGGCGGCCTCCTTCAGGGGCTTCAGGGCCCTCTGCCCCTGGCCCATCCTCGACAGGGCAAAGCCCAGGTAGTAGAGCCCCTCCTGGGACCTTACCCCCTCCAGGACCTTCGAGGCCCTCTCGTCCTCCCCGCGGAGGAAGTAGGCCTTGCCGAGGGCCGTGGCGTACTCCTCCCTGGGGTCGAGGCGAAGGAGGGCTTCCAGGACCTCCATCCCCCTCTCGTCGGTGGGGTTGAACTGCAAGAGCCTCAGGGCCAATTTGCCCCTCAGGTCGTCGCTCTCGGCTAGCTTCAGCGCCTCCTCCGTCGCTATCCTCCCCAGGGGCGCCGGCTCGGAGGAGGCTATCTCCAGGTATAGGGAGAGCCTGGTGGATGGGTCCCTCTCCAGCCTGGCCAGCCCGTACAGGACGTAGGGCCTCAGGATGGGGTCTGCGCCCTTCGGGCCTATGCCCCTGAGGAGGGAGAGGGCCTCGTCCCCGCTTCCCAGCTCCTCCAGGGAGAGGGCCCGATAGAAGGAGACGACGGGGCGAAGATCCTGGGGCAGGTCGTCCCGGGATTGGAGCTCCTCGAAGGCCCGAAGGGCCTGGAGGTGCCTTTTCGACCTCAGGGCCTCGTTGGCGGCCAGGGAAAGCAGCCTGGTGGGGATCCCCCTGAGGTCCCCGGAGGGTACGTCGAGCTCCCTTCGGCCCTGGGCCGAGGCCGCCTCGAGCCAGCCGACGACGCCCCGGGGCCAGGCGTTCCAGGTCAGGGTAGAAAGGGCCGCGATCAGGGCGGCCAGCGCGGCTTTCAGGGCTTTGCGCTCCAAGGGTTTGACCTCCCGGAGGGGTTCGATTTCGGGCTCAAGGCCGAGCGGCTCCCCCCTAGGCTCAACTATTCTAACCCCTTCGGACTCCCCCTGGGTGAGTCCGTTGTTGATTTTTTGGGGGGGTTATTATAACATAACCTGTGTTTCAAATATTTGGGGAATTTCACGGGTTGGGAGGTGTTGGGAGTTGGCGGTCAAGGTCACCGACGAGTGCATAGGCTGTGGGGTTTGTGTGCAGATCTGCCCCGAGGTATTCGAGCTGGACGAGGACGCCGGCAAGGCCAAGGTGAAGAAGCCCGAGGGGGCCGACTGCGCCCAGGAGGCTGCCGACAGCTGCCCCGTCAGCGCCATAGAGATCGACTAGCAGGGGTTTTCCCTTAGTCGTCTGCCCTCTCATGCCCCACCTGGTCCGAGGTGGGGCTAAGTTTTAGGAGGTGTCTTCGTTGGAGGACAGGAGGTCTTTGGCGGCGGCTTTGGCTCTGTTGGTGCTCCTATCCGCGTTCCCCCTGCTGGGGGTGGAGGAGCTGGGGCGCGGGCCGAAGGCGGCGGTGGCCGAGGTGGCCTCGCTCGACTCGGCCTCCTCGCCCAGCCAGGGGGTCGAACCTGCGTCGAAGGACCTGTACGGGGCCCTGCAGAGCTTCGCCACGAGGGCTGAGCTCGTCCTATCCTCGCTGGGGGAGAACCTGAACCTGGTGGGCGAGGCCCTGAGGAAGGAGATCGAGTCCCTGAGGGAGGGGGTCTCTGCCCTTCAACCTGCCGTCTTAGGGGTTCTGTCCGGCCTCGCCTCCTCGGGCCAGGTGGTGGAGGTCTCCTCGAAGCTCGAGGAGATCTCGTCCAGGCTCAGCTCCCAGGATCAGGCCCTTTCGGCGCTCAGGGGGGAGCTCGAGGCCCTGAGCCTTCAGTTGAAGTCCATCTCGGAGGCCTTGAAGGCCCAGGAGGGGACCCTCTCGGCGCTCAGGTCGAGGGTGGAGGGGCTTGGGTCCTCCCTCTCGATCGTACTGGTGCTGGTGGGGGCCATGTTCCTGCTGGAGGTGGCGGTGCTGGTCTGGCTCTACAGCCGCTTCAAGAGCTTCATATAGGGCTTTTTGACCCCGCATCCCCTGGGGCGGGCCGGGGCCGAAGCCCGGGCTTCGGCCCCTTCCCTTTGATTTAAAGGGCGCGTCCTTTCTGCCGAATATGTTGGTGTAGAGCCCTGAAAGCTCAGGGAGGAAGCGCACCTCACGGAGGAGGAAGACCTGCACGGAGGCACGCCCATCAGGGGGATGGTGAGGATGAGGATAAACCACAACATAGCTGCCATAAACGCCCACAGGCAGCTGGGGATAACCCACGGCAACCTGCAGAGGAGCCTGGAGAGGTTGAGCTCGGGCCTTCGGATCAACCGGGCCTCCGACGACGCCGCGGGCCTCGCCATAAGCGAGAAGATGAGGGCTCAGATAAGGGGCATAGACAGGGCCATCATGAACGCCCAGGACGGCATATCGATGATACAGACGGCCGAGGGGGCCCTGGCGGAGGTCCACGCCATGCTGGACAGGATCAGGGAGCTCGCCGTTCAGGCCGCCAACGACACCCTCACCAACACCGACAGGCTCTACATCCAGGAGGAGATAGATCAGCTCAGGGACGAGATCAACAGGATCTCCAGGACCACCGAGTTCAACACCAAGAAGCTGCTCGATGGGACCGCCTCGGCCCTGGTCTCCAGCGACAAGGCCACCACCCAGATAATCCTGAGAGGGGGGCTCAGGACCCGGGACGAGTACGGCCAGATGGTCACCAGGGGCGGTAACTACAAGCTATCCATCCAGGCCACGGCCGGCAAGGGCCAGGTACTCAAGAGCGACATCTTCAAGGTCAAGCACGGCACCGAGGTCGTGGACATGTACATAAACAGCGCATCGGGGATAAACGACATAAGGGTGACCAACCTCCCGGTGGGCAACTCCTTCCAGGTGCGCGTCTATTCGTCCGCCACCACCGCCTTCGGTGTGACGTCTGCCAGCGCCAGGGTCAACCTGGTGGAGGCCTACGTCCAGAAGACGGCCTTTTCTTTTAACAACATTTTTAGCTCCGTGAGGGTCGCCGCGAACGAGCGGGTCAACGCGGTGATGCTCTTCGAGGTGATAGGGATAAACAGCGTGGCCTCCACCGTGACCTTCAGGATCGCCTCCCACGAGATCCTCTCCACCGGGGCCTACAACTACGTGCTCAGGGACATGGAGGTCTTCAGGGCCGCCAACGTCAACTTCACCGTGGGCAACGTGAACTTCTCCTCCTTCAACGTCGTGAGGATATCTGGTTTGAGCCTGGGCGACAAGTTCGTCCTCAACGTGATCCCCGTCTTCACCAACGGCGGCGGGAACGACGTGGTAAGATTCGTGGCTAGCTCCTTCGGCAGGTCCTACACGGTGACCTTCGTCTGGCAGGCCACGGCCACCGGCAGGAACATAGGGGCCGGGTCGGTGATAGACTTCAGGAGCTTCTACCTCAACCCGGTGGACGGCACCGTCTACAACTCCAACTACCAGATCTCCTTCGGAGCGAACCTCTCCACCCTCGTGCCCGCGGCCACCTTCAGGGTCAAGAACGCCCTGGAGGGGGGAGACTTCGGGCTGGCGGACCGCTGGAAGAGGCTTTACGACATAGACAGGTTCTGGACCAAGAGCGGGACCTTCATGCTGGAGGAGCCCAAGGAGATAATCATAAACCAGGGGGACGGGAGGCGTGCCAAGATAGTGCTCTACGGCAGCGACACCATCCAGGACGTGATAGACAAGATCAACAGGGCCATCTACGAGGACCTGGGTCAGGGGGCGTACGTCTCCAGCCTCGAGCGCTTCAAGTTCGCCAGGTTCGTGGACCTGCCCGAGAGCGAGGGCTTCGAGACCATAAGGGGGACCATCCTCATAAGGTCCGCCGTGCCCGGCAAGAGGGGTGAGCTCACCTTCGCGGGGGATCAGGACCTGATAAACGCCTTAAGCCTCGCGGTGGTGCAGAAGTCCCAGGAGAACCGCTTCAAGATAGACATAACCGATGCCCACACCGGCGAGGAGGTGGTCAAGGGGATAAAGATCGAGGGGAACGAGCTGGTGGGGATCTTGCACCCCAACGTGGACATCCGCATAGACCCCAACAGCGGCATCTCCGTCTCCTGGGACGAGGAGAGGAGGGTCTGGAGCTACGTCAACGGCACCGCCGTCACCTACGTCCACATAGTGGACAACACCGCCGTGCTGCAGATAGGGGCTAACCCGGGCCAGGACTTGAACCTGGACATAGGGCAGATGGACACGGTGGCCCTGGGGATAGACAACATAATGGTCACCGACAGGGAGTCGGCCGCCCAGGCCATAACCAAGGTGGACTCGGCCATCAACAAGGTCTCAAGGCTTCGGGCTCAGCTGGGGGCGGCCCAGAACAGGCTGGAGCACACCATGAACAACCTCCAGGTGGCCTACGAGAACCTGGTGGCCTCCGAGTCGCGCATAAGGGACGCCGACGTGGCCAAGGAGATGATGGAGTTCACCAGGAACCAGATCCTCTTCCAGTCGGGCACCGCCATGCTCGCCCAGGCCAACATGCTGCCCCAGAGCATACTGCAGCTCCTGGGCCAGTAGGGTGATGGGGCTTGGAGCTCAGCGTCGGGCAGTGGGAGACGATGGAGAGGCTCTGCCTGGGATGTGAGCACGCCCTGGGGCTTCCCCTCAGGGGCGTGCCCTCCCCCGAGTACGCCCAGGGGCTTCTCTACGCTCTGCTGGAGCTAAGGGGACTTTGCGAGGAGGCCCCCGTAGTGCGCCCCCGTCTTTCCTCGCTGGAGCTCGAGTTCCGCGGGCTTCGCTCGGAGGTGGAGCTCTTCGCCCTGGCCAGCTGCCACTTCGCCGGCAGGTTGATAGAGGGCCTGTCCTGCGGGGAACTCTTTCAGGAGGTGCTGTGCCCTTGATCCTGGAGAAGAACCTGGAGGTCCTGAGGCGGCATCACCCCGTGGCCTACGGTTATCTGATGGAGCACCAGGACCAGAGGGACCTGGTGGAGGTGAGGAGGTCGGGCAACCACTACTGGTTCGTCGGCCCCGGCTTTCGCTTCAAGGAGAAGGTGGAGCTGGACGAGAGGACCAGGAAGGAGCTGGAGGAGGCGAGGGTCATAGCCGCCATAGGGTTTGGCCTTGGCTACAACCTGGAGGAGGCCCTGAAGGTGGCGAAAGGCCCCCTTTTGACCCTCATAGTCGAGCCCAGGGTGGACGTCTTCTGGGCGGCCTTGAGGAGCAGGGATCTGACGCACCTTCTAACCCTTCCCAGGACGCACCTCCTCCTTCGGGATGGCCTGGACTTCGACGAGGACCTGTCCAGGGCGACGGCTTTCCTGGGGCTAACGGTCTCCAGGTTCATGGTCCCGGTGGTCCACCCCGGGGGGTGCGAGGTCTTCGGCGACCTCTACAGGGAGAGGGCGAGGCGCATAAGGGAGACGATAGTCCAGTCGCTGGTCCAGCTGGGCAACAGCGCCGAGGACACCCTGATAGGCCTCAAGCAGATGGCGGAGAACGTGGAGTTCGCCGTCAGGAGCCCCGACATAGCGGACCTGGAGGGTAAGTTCAGGGGTGTTCCGGCCATAGTCGTCTCCGCCGGGCCCAGCCTCGACAAGAACTTCCACCTCCTGGAGCGAGCCGTGGGCAAGGCGGTTATCCTCTGCGCCGACACGGTCCTGAGGAAGCTCCTCAGGGCGGGGATAAAGCCCCACGTGGTGGCGGCCCTCGAGAGGGGCAGGGTGGTCTACGAAGCCCACTTCAGGGACGTGGTGGCCCCTCCTGACGTCCTGCTCCTGGGCCAGGCGGTGGTGGTGCCGGAGGTCTTCGCCCGCTACACGGGCCCCTTCGCCCTCACCTTCAAGGGGGGCTTGCCCCTGGACGAGTGGGTGGCCTGGATGTTCGACCTGAGCCCCCTCAGGGCCGGTTCCTCCGTGGCCCACATGTGCTACAACCTGGCGGTGGCCATGGGGTGCGACCCGATCGTCTTCGTGGGACAGGACCTGGCCTACGGGGAGGGGGGCAGGACCCATTCGTCCGCCACGGCCTGGGAGAAGGGGGACAGGCCCGCCGAGCTCCAGGAGAGGATAGAGGTCCCCGCCTGGGGTGGCAGGGGCACCGTGTACACCAGGAAGGTCTGGTTCTCCTTCCTCAAGCTCTTCGAGAAGTTCTTCGCCCAGGACAGGGCCTCCTTCGGTGTCAGGATAATAAACTCCACCGAAGGGGGGGCCCACATCGAGGGGGCGGAGGACGTCCCCCTCGAGGAGGCCTTGAGGCTCTACGTGGAGGGTAGGTCCCTTCCCTGTCACCCCATGGAGAGGCTTCGCTTCCCGGGGGTGGAGGAGTCCATCGCCAGGGCGAGGGAGGCCATCGGCAGGCTTGAGGAGCAGAGGAGGGTCTTCCCCCAGATAGGTTTGATGCTGGACGAGATAGAGAGGCTGGTGGAGAAGGTCTCCTCGACGCCCATGGGGAGGAGGGACAGGTACGAGCTCGGCCTTCAGGTGGGCACCTACATGGACCTGATAGCCCCCCTGAACCAGATAGTGTACTTCATCGGCCAGTCCTTCATAACCGCCATGGGGGCGGAGCTCGCCGAGATAAGGGACCTGGGGGACCAGCGCCAGCTGGAGCGGTGGAGGGAGATCCACGAGCGGTTCCTCCTGGCCACCAGGACGTGCGCGCAGAAGACCGAGGAGTTCCTGGAGCTCATGGAGGAGAGGGCCAGGTTCTGCCTCCGATCCCTCGAGGACGAGGCCAGGAGGCGCTTCGTCCTCTCCAGCAGGCTCTCCCTGGACGAGGTCAGGGAGGAGATGAAGGGCGCCGTCGAGTCGGGGGACGCGGAGCTATTCAGGGGTCTTGCCGTCAGGGTGGACTGGGAGGAGGCCGAGGACCCGTCGGACCTGGTCCTCTTCGGCGGGTTCGCCCTGAAGGTCGGGATGCTGGACCTGGCGAAGGACCTGCTCAGGAGGGCCCTGGAGCGGGTCCAGGACGACCCGGACCTGTGGAACGACTACGGGGTCGCCCTTTGCGCCTACGAGGTGGGGCGCATCCCCGACATAGACGGGGCCAGGGACGCCTTCTACAGGGCCCTCTACCTGGACCCAGACCACGAGGAGGCCAGGAGGAACCTGGAGGGGCTAGAGGACTACGCCGAGAGGACCTACAGGAGCCTGCTCCCCCTGATGCCGAACAGGGCCGCCCTGCTCCTTCGCCTCGCCGACGTCCTGGCGGTGAAGCACAGGGACGAGGAGGCCCTCGGCTTCTACAGGAGGGGGTTGGAGCTGGAGCCAGGCCACTGGGGGGCCTGGATGAACTACGCCCTGGTCCTGGAGCGAAACGGAAAGCCCAGGGAGGCGGAGGAGGCTCACCTGAAGGCCAGGGAGGCCCTGGGCTTGCCCCATCCCATCCTCAGCTGGAACTACGCCAAGTTCTTGATCAGGCAGGGGAGGGTGGAGGAGGCCTTCAGGGTGGTGGAGGAGCTATTGATGTTCGAGGACTACAAGCCCTGGGTGGAGAAGATGCTTTCGGTTTTGGAGCAGCACGGCAGGGAGGTGGGGGACGAGTATATCCTCCGTAGGGTGGGCCGGGTTAGGTACGTGATGGGCAAGGTGGAGGGGATCGAATCTCCCTTCGCCAGGCTGGAGAAGGAGGACCTGATAGAGGCGGGGGAGATCTCCATGGGGTGATGAGGGCTTGAAGGCCTTCGAGCGCCTGGGCCTCTCCTTCGTGCCCTTTCAGCTTCTGAGCGAAAGGCTGCTCCTCGAGGTCCTGGAGGCCAGGAACAGCGACGAGGTGAGGCCCTTCATGTTCGAGGACAGGCCCATACCGGTGGAGGAGCACCTTCGCTTCGTCGATTCCCTCAGGTCCAGGGAGGACGCCTTCTACTGGGCCGCCCTGGAGGGCGACGGGCTTTTGGGGGTCATAGACCTGGTGGAGGTCGATCGAAGGCACGGCAGGGCTCAGCTGGGCATATACTCGGCCCCGGGCTCCCCAGGGGGCACCGGCTCCAGACTCATGGAGGGGCTCAGGTTCGCCGCCTTCGAGCTCCTGGGGCTCAACTCCATCAGGGCGCTGGTGCTTGAGGGAAACGAGAGGGCCGTGAGGTTCTACGAGAGGTGTGGCTTCTCCTTCGAGGGCAGGCTGAGGGAGTACGTCAGGAGGGGCGATCTCTACCTGGACGTGTTGGTCTACAGCCTGCTCCGCAGGGAGGCAGTTAAGCAAGAATATTAAGTCTTTTTATGTATAGTTGACATGTGCCCCCGCGCGCTTTAGCCTTTTTCCGGGAGGTGCGGGGGATGTGGTTTGAGGTGATTTTTCCGTCGCGAATAAGGCGTAGCGGGCTGGGTCTCATCTCCCCGTAGGGAGGTGTGTTCCCGGCTCGCGCCCTTCTGGGGCCTCGGGGCCACCCCTGACGGGGGTGGCCCTTTTTACATCGCCTGTCTGGGGGTGGATCTTCGGATGAGGGGGTTGCTGGTGCTGGCCGATGGGTCCTCCTTCGAGGGGAAGGTGCTGGCGGGGGAG
>CAYRKT010000058.1:0-9703 GCA_964425005.1 uncultured Synergistia bacterium | reverse complement strand
AGAAAGAAGGATATAAGAAGCCTTTAAACAAGTGATGGGTTATAGGAGAAACCAGAGGAAATGGCAGGAGTGTATGCTGGGTCCTCCCCATCCGCAAGAAACATCGGGTAGGGCTTTCTGCCTGCTACATGGGAGAGGGCACGGAAAAACTCTTGCATAAACCTCTCTGATAGCCCAACAGAGGCTATATACACCACCCTTCTTTTTCCACTTTCTAGGGAATAAGAGAAAAAGTGTATTCTCCTGCTTCTGTCTCTAGACAGATAGACGACGATCTCGTTTTCTTCTTTATACATGTACCCACTACACGGGACAGAGGATAATGCCAAAGAAACTGCCAGCGAGAGGTATAGTTTTTCTCTCAAGGATAGCTTTTTGAGGGGTATTGGCTCCATCGGAATAAGGCACTATATCTATGATGCTGTTCATATTTAACCTCCCTCAAAGAGGCTTTCCTCAAAAAGAAGCTTCTTCCTCTTATAGGAGAGATGCACCTTCCACAGGTTAATCGCTCCATCAAAGTTAGCAGTTTCTTTTAGATATCTCCTCACTATCTCTATGGCCTCCTCGTCAGATAGATACTCTCTTGAAGAAGACTTAAAAGCCTTTCCGTTTTCGTAAACCTTATCCCCAAAGCTATCGCATTCAGACTGAATAAGCTTGACGATCTCCTCCGGACTCAGGGCTAACAACCCAGGCTTCCTAAGCCTTTCTCTGGCGAGATTGCCACGTAGTATCCCAAGCCTTTTCAAGGCACTCTTGACGGAATCTGTTCCTCTACCCAGAATCCTAGCTATTTCTGAGTAGGAGTAGCCCTTTTTGTATAGCTCAAGAAGAGTCCTCTTCTCTTCTATGGTCCACTTTCTCCTTTCCATCCAAACATCCTCCTAGCCACCGTTGCAGGCGGTGTATCTCAAGACAACACCGCCCGCCAGTAGCTACTACTCACATAGTAGTAGCGAAATAGGACCTTGTCAAGAGTCTATATGGTAAATAGACTTCAGGCCAACACGAGAAACAGAGATTTGTGTGTCAAAGCGAAGGGCCGGGGATATGTCGTGGGAAACGTAGAAAACATAAGAGGCATTGGAAGACTGTAGCATTTCAAATACCGCCTCGTAGGAGGAGGAATCGAGGAAGCGGAACGTTTCGTCAAACACAAGCACGCCAACTCCATCCAATGTGGAGAGGAGGCGGAAGAGGAAGAGCGTATCTGCCAAAGTCCTCTGGCCTCCGGACAGCAACTCAAATGGTAGCTCGTGTTCTTCAGAAATCTTGAAGTATAGCTCTACCGTAGGCTTCACGGAACCGTTTTTGAACTCCTGGATGGTAGACACTCTTACTGGCCCATAGGAGAGGGACTTAGAGATATTTTCCAGTATGGTAGCGTAAGCCCTAGTGGTCAATATCCTCCTAAACCTTTCCAAATCCTCAAGCCAAAGACTTTTTTCCTTTATCAGGACAGAAACCTCTTCAAGCCTGTCTTCAGTATCTTTAAGTGTTTTCATCAAGCTTTCGTAATGAACTTTAAGCCCCTCATACTTCTTTATTATCCCATCAAGCTCCTGATACCTGCCAATAACTCTGTTCAGAGAGCGAAGGGCTCCCTCTCTCTTCTCCAACAATGTTATGTACTCAGCATTTAGTGCTTTTAACTCTTTCTCATACTCTTCAATCTCCCCTCTAAGGCTCATTGACACTTCAGCTAGTTTAGTGTCCGTAAGCAAAGAACCGCACACATAGCATTTTTTGGTTTCCTGGGTCGTTCTTAACTTGGCCTCAAGCTGGCGCATTGCACTTTCTGTTAAGGACATGCGGCTTCCGTACTCTCTGGAACGTTGCTCTATGGCCGCTATCTCTTCCTGCATTTCCTCAACAACACCCTTCAGAAACTCGTACTCCTCCAGTTCAGACTGAGAAACCTGCACGGAAACCATCTCCCTCTGTAGCTCCCTAAGAGAGGCTAGGGAAGACTCTATGGAAGAGAGTTCTCCAGCAAGGCCAGAAACTTCTCCTTTTAAGCGGGAAACTTCCTCCTTGACGACTTCCTCGATGTCTCCTATCACAGACAATCCAAAAATTTGAGACACGAGGTCCACCCGTTGCTTAGGTGTAAGAGAAGAAACAAGACCCGGCCGAAACTGGTCGAAGTAGTAAAGCTCATTGAAGGTCTTTATGAAGGGCAACTTCTCCTCAAGGCGGGCCTGCTTCTCCCTAAGAGAAGGGGCTTCCAACGGAACCCCATCAACAAATACCGTCAGGTATTGGGAACCTCTGTACCCCCTTTCGATTACAACCTCCTGGCCCAGGTACTCCAGGGCCAGCCGGACCATCATTTCCTTAGCACCGGACATGACAAGGCTCTTATCTCCCTCCCCGGTAAGCACAAACTTGATGGCAGAGAGTAGTGAAGACTTTCCCGATCCGTTGGCCCCGGTCAGGAAGATAAGCTTCCCAAGCCTGGAAAAGTCTAGATGAAGGCTCTCTATGGAACGGAAGTTTTCAATCTCTAAGTAGATAGGAGTCCAGCTTTGAGGGTGGTCATAGGGAGTAGCTACGGAACGAGAAACCCTGCTAACAGCAAACTCGTAAGCAGTAAGCAGGCCCTCGCTCTCAGCAACCGATCTTATGACCTCTAGTGGGCTCCTGCTGGATATCTGATTCTGTATAGAGGCTTTATCGGGAGCCTTTCCTTTAATCCTCCTCACTAAAAGAGAGTCCTTATCTACCTCTTCTTTAATTCCGGTTTGCGAAGAAGAGGATTCGGAAACTAGTTGCAAAAAGGAAAACACCCTCTTGTCCTTAACATAGCCAGAGGGAATGAATTCTACCTCTTTAGTTCCAAGATCAGCTACTACCACACCAGCGCTACCGTCGTTGAAGGTGTGGTATATAGGAGGACCTGGGACTACTATCTTACCCCCTCCCAAAATTTGGTGGTTGTGGACATCGCCAACGAATATGAAATAGGCTTCAGGAAAAAGAGGTTCGGGGTCTATTCCGTCCTCGAACCTAACAGACTTGCTTGAGGAGCCTCTGACTTGGCCGTGGAGCAGGACAACCCTAGCACCCCTGGCCTCGTCAAGGTTGGGAGAGAATACTGGCTCCCAGCCATATCCAAAAATCTTAACTCCATTGAGGATAACAGAGGAGTTGTGCAAGTAGTGCATATTGTCAGAACCCACCTCGTTCAGGAGGCTGACGAGGGAGTTAGACCTTCCAGCAGAAACCCTGTCCCTAGTGTCCAGATCGTGTTGCCCGTGAATGAGTACAACTGGGACAGCAGAGGAGAGCTTTTTTGCCAGCTTTACTCCAGTAAGTATTACCTTCGGCGGGTTTACTGGCTTGTGGAAGTAGTCCCCTCCAATGAGTACGGCGTCTACTCCGTACTCATCAATAACCGTCAAAAGCCAGTCTCCAAGCTTTTCGTACTGCTGAAGCCTGAACCCAGGCGTAAGGTCGTACATCGACCAAGCCTCAACGTGAACATCTGCCGTCACTAACAGCCTCATACCCCACACTCCCAAGAGAAAGCTACCAAAAGACTATTGAAAAGTCAAGAGGCCCCGAAGGGCCTCTTGGAGATGGGAGGGAAGCCTCTACAGGGAAGCCTGGAGGCAGTTCTTGGCAAAGCTACAAGAACGGCACTTCTTCAAGGAAGTGTCAATATGGCCGTAGCAGAGAGGAAGTCCCGTAGCGTCTAGGTGGATGGCCTCCGGGCCGCCGCTACGAGGGTCGTGTGGAGAAAAACGCTCCTCGGTAACCACTTCCGTCTTTACCATTGGGACGCCCCCACTATTGGCCTTCTGAGGCTGGGATACGGAAACCGAGGAACCGTATCCAGCCCCGGACCTAAAAGGTAACTCTTCCTCTGACGGGATGTTGGAAGGCGAAGAAACCATGGGGTTTCTTGGGAACCCCTTTAGAGTTTCATCAAGTCCCTTGGGCCTAGTAGGGATCGTAGTAGCTTCTCCACGCTTTCCTCCAGAGAGCCGCCCGGTGATAGCTAGCTCGTAGAAGCCCTCTGCCAGGCGCTCAACTTCCTGCTTATACTCTGTGGTGGGGTACCAGTCTGGGTTGGTAGGAACCCAAAGCTGGTTGAGGTCAGATTCTAGTGCCCAAGAGGGCACCTCGAAGGGGGGAATGTTGATGATTCCGTGCATAGTGCTAATAGCAAAGGTTCCCCCTTTGCCTTTTTTGACGTTGAAGACCATGCCGTAGTTGGGGGAAGCTGGATCAAAGTATGGCTTTACAGCTTCCCAGATTTTGTAGATATCCTCCTGGTTTTTAGCGGATGAGAAGATGCTGGCGACAAAAGCCTGGAATCCGTTGATCAGGTACTTGGCAGTCATTGGAACGACGTAGACCCCAGGCTCAAAGTTTTTGTCACTTGGTGGAGCTTCGTGCAAGTAAGCTAAAAACTTAGCTACTGGTCTAACATCAAAGTTCCACCCCGAAGAGGACAACAACCCCTGCTCGGACAAAGACTTGATGACCTCACGAATGGGATTACCGGGGTAGTCCCTTACCATGCGGTAAGAAACCTCGCCGTTGTTCAGGTAGGGAACCCGGTAGTAGGGGGCAACATCGCTAATGATACGCCCCTCCTTGTCCAACAAAATCTTGCCTTTGTATACCCCTTCACTAAGGAAGTAGGTATACGAGGAAGAGTTCTTCTTCAAGTACTCCTGCACCTTGAAGATGTTCTCAGGGTTAATGTTCATGGTCATCCTCCATCTTATTAAGTGTAAGGGTTAAAGGTACACAAGCTCACGGTCATGACACTACTAACTCGCTACTTAAGCCACACACAAGACCAAAGACTAGATGCTAGAGAAGATTACACTATCCACATCCACAACACTCCAGAAGCCAGGCTTGCTATTTCTCCTACCACCTCCTAGGGAAAAATAAGTAAAAGCCTAAAGCCTACGAGCCCAAAGACACCTTCACTATCTCCTACCTCCAGCTACCACCTCCCGATTTACAAGGTAGCAGGAGAACAGGCACTTGTCAAGAGGGACTACCCGCTTTTTGTCCTCTGGGGCCTTATGGTGCGCACATCCGAGGGAGAAAGCTCCTGAAAGAACTTATTCACGTCTCCTGGGAGGGAGGAGAATATAGCTATCCTCCACCTGGACTTTGGCGTGGTTTCAAACTCCATGACCCGCTGGCCGTAAACGGAATACACGCCCCCACGGACAGCGTTGTAGGCAAGCTCTGCCAGTCTCGTAAGAGAATTCACTTTAGCAAGAAAGACTATCCTGGTGGCCTTGACATTGGGAACACCGTAGGCTAACAGGTCTGACTGGGTGACAATAGAGAAGTCCCCTGAAGGGGAGTACCGTCTGAACACTTCGGCCAGTCTGTGCCTTTTGGGAAGAGAGTTTAACACTAAATAGCGTCCGGCGGTGTCTTTAGTCAAAACAGCCTCAGGCTCTAGAGTGCCTTGTTTAGGTTCGTTTGAGAAAAAAGCTACATACATACTTCAGTTAACACCGATATCATTTTACAAGAAAGCCCACGCCTAGACATTAAAGGCGTGGGCGGGTAAGGACACTTGAAATCAAAGGTAGAAGGAGAAGAAATCGTCAGATATTTTTCTTGCTACCACTTTGCGCTTGGTGCCGTTTAAGTCCAGAACAAGCTCCCTGGTGCCTTCTATAGTGTAGAGCCTTTCGCTCTTGTCTAGAACACTAGGGCGTACGAGAACCACCATCTTGTCCCTGTTTACAAGAACATCATCATCCGGCGTGGTGGGAAAGAAGAGGTGTCTGAGCAGTATAAGCTCAGACTCAAGTATCCTCTCAAGGCGATCCTCGTAATCTTTAGGAAGAAACTTATTATCCCTCATGGCACAAAGAAAACCTAAAATACTAGGAGAGTGCTTCAGACGCTACTCATCGTCATTTACAGTCCTCACTCTTGAGGAAACGACTCTAACCGATATTCCGGAAGGCTTCTTCATCTTCTCAGATGCCTCCTTGGTAACGTAAACGGTGCTTACAGGGCCAGGGAAGTTCATGAGCATCCCGTAGGGCGTAAGGGACAGAATCTTCAGGGAGAGTGAGTGCGGGGACCAGTTATCTCCCTTATTACCACTAGCAACGGTCAAAGGTGCGCTGATCGTTTCAAACCCGATAAAAGGTTTATTTCGCATGAAATTGACAAAATCTCCACTAATGGAGAAATCAGTAGGCCACAAGAAGTCCGTTATGAAGATCACGGGAACCGAGCCTTTAATGAAAGCCTCTTTGGAGGAAAGGTTGATTCCACGCTGTATTACCGTGTGCAGTTTTGGAAAGAGAACCACAGGGGCAGAGGTGCCCTGTTTGACAAGGGAAAGTACATTTTTATCAAAGGCAATCCTAACCGCCTTGGCCGCCAAAACAGAGGGCACCCCCTGTATCCGAGCAAGGACGACGTTGTCTCCGAAGACGATGAGAAGTACCTCAAACCGCTTATTCGCATAAGAGGGGGATAGAGAGCTTATCGTAGCGAAGTACGACCTCAAAGCCGAATAGACCAGATTAGCATCCATGGAGCCGGAAACATCTACGGCAATGATAAGCTTAGTAAGGTCAAAGGACTCCAGAGTAGACAAGGCTCCAAAGGAAACACGAGGCTTTGACCAAGAAGGAATATCGCTACTGCCGCCAGAGAACCGCCTTACTGGGGTTCCAAAGACCTGCACCCCAGGGTCAAGGGTCGTGGTAGGAGCCAGAACTATGGGCTCCAAGAAACTACGCAAAGCTTTAGCAATGGAGTTATCCCTATAGAACTGGAGACTTTCCGGCTTTACTGAGCTAACATCTCCAACGCTGTGAACGGTTATCCTCCTCTGTCCGTAAGAGAGACCAAAACTACCTTTAGAGGATATATCTATCTCCCCAGAAACCTCTTTTCTTCCACCGAAAAGTATTTCATCTGGAGAAGAGTCCTCGTCGTCTTTACCAAATATCCTTTCAAAGTCCTCGGGGCTAAGCCTTATGCCTTCAATATCGTCGCTAAAAGGAGGACGACGACCCCTTTCTCCGTCTTCTTTTTTCCTCTGCTTGCTGGGCTTTCTTCCGCCCTTGCCACCGTCTTTTGATGAATCGGAGTCCGAATCGGAATCTGAACCGTCTTCCCCGCCACCATCCCCACCTTTACCCTTCTTTCCTTCCTTATCCCCCTCTTTCCCGCCTCCAGTACCTTCATCGTCTCCAGGATCCCCACCCGGACCCTGGCGCTTGTTGTCGTCCTCGCCGCCGCTTCCTCCTTCCCCTCCTTCGCCACCTTCCCCACCATCGTCTTCTCCAGGATCGCCCCAGTACTTGCTCAGGGGACCCTTTCCTTCTCGTGAGGCTCCGGAGCCCTCCTTACCTTCACCTTCCTTAGACCCGCTACCATCAGAACCCTCTCCGGGCTCCCCTTCTTCTCCCCTCCCTTGTCCTTTCCCACCTTCTTTCTTATCACCTCCACCAGACGCTCCATCTTCTCCAGAGCCTTCATCTCCAGGACCAGTTTCCCCTTCCTTCCCTCCTCCCCTTCCTTCTTCTCCACCCTTTGAGGTACCCCTTTTTTCTCCACCATCCTTATCCTCGCCCTCGCCAGAGGAATCTCCCTCCTCATCTCCTCCAGCACCGCCAGGACCGGAAGCTCCACCTTGCTGACCGCCCTTCTTGCCTTTCTGGTCAGGTGATTTTGATTTGCCACCACCACCTGGTGAGGGTTGGCCTCCTTCTCCCTCTTCACCACCAGGTGATCCCTGTCCTCCTTGCTGACCTCCTTGACCACTCTGATCCTGCTGACCTTGGCTTCCCTGGTTCTGGCCCTCGCTACCTTCCTGACCTCCCTGCTGATCCTGGCCTTTTGAGGACTGCTTGTCCTTGCTTTTATCGTCCTCCCCACCCCCCTGCTGACCCTGGGTAGGCAGGTCAGTGACCCGGTACCGGAAGGTTACCGGGCCAAAGGTGATGTCCACATAGCCGTCTCCCTGGGAAACCTTGGGCTCCAGTAAGGACTCCCGGACGGCTTCTTCGTTGGTCCTTGCCTCCTTATCCATAGGCTACCTCCTACCCTTGCAACTTACGATACGCCAGATTTACTGACTTGTCAAGAGCCCTACGCAATAGTGTCAGGAGGTGGGCGGTAGAGCGGGTAGAAGCCTTGGTATTGAATGCTATGGAAAGAATCTTCTTCTCCGTTTCCTGATTTTCCCCAGAAGCGGTTTTCTTGCTCATGTCGGTTTCCTCTTCGCTACCTAAGTCGCCTAAGTCGTCTAAGCCAATCTGAGCCACATCATCATCATCCTGATAAAGGGACGTTGAGCCGGGCACAGACGCTATTTTAGAGAGAACTTGCTTGCTGTCAGTTAGCCTTTTCACCAGCTCGTCCCTAAGCTCACGTACTATCTCAGAGGCTTCCTCCAACTCACTTTTGTCCGATGACAGCAGGACGGTATTGTGAGAACGGAGGAACGTATCCACAACCTCTTTAGGGATGGAAATAGTGCCCTCACCCCACGACTTTTCGTCTGTGGGAGAGCCCATAACAGTAGCCTCCTTTAGATTTCCTGAAAGAACCTCAAGGTCATTGAGTATAGAGGCTAAGTAGTAGTTGCCTGTACGATAGGCTTCCTCCTTAGCCTTGACAAAGTCCTCTGACTGGACTATACGAGAAAGCTCTTCGGCTTGCTCTTTCCTAACATCAACATAAGAGGAAACCTGAACCTTGAGGCTGGCCCCTCCCACAAAAGACATATCGGCGTTAGTAGTCACTCTCACTCTGTGTGAGTACCGCTCTTTATCCTCAGGAGTTTCCCGAGACACACGCCTAGATATTGAGTAGTTGGTTAGTGGGGTCTGCACGTTGATTGCAGATGACCATTTAAGGTAGGGAAGGTTGGCATAAAAGTACAAGGAATCTGCTCCCAGGTTGGCAACGATAGCCGCCCCACGGTCAGGGTCCTGAGCGTCCAGGAAGCCAAGAGGAACAGGGGAAGAAGGCGTGTAGCTTGGGGGAAGTATCGCCCCGATTGGAGGTGAGAACTCCTTTACTACATCCCCGAGGCTTGTTTCAGCGGTTCTGCTAGTCCCCAAGAAAACCCCAAAGCCCCTCATGGTGTTTACGGTGTTGTCTATGACAGACTCCAAATACTGCAAGGCTCGCTTTGCGCCATCCTCGCCATCCCCGGCCCCCTTGTATATCTCCTCAACCTCGTCATGGTTTATATACAGCACAGCCTCTTTGAGTTGTCCTGACAGCTGGAGGAGTATGTTTGCATGCTTCTCGTCGTTAGGCAGGTCTAGCAGTTTTGAAAGCTCATCTACACTCAGGGCGAGACGGAGGTAAGGTAGCGCCTTGGATATGTACGGTGGAGCAGACCTGTCCCCATCGCTTTCCTTTTGGCCGAACATTTGCAATATGGTGTGAGCGGTGGGAAGGTCTATGCCAAATTTTTTCCGAAGCACTCGACTTATGAAGTATGAGATGCGAGAAGAAACTACAGAACTAGCCACCTCGTAGCTACCGTACTCAGACTCAGCGGCTTGAATCGCACCCTGGGCAGAGCTTTCACCAAACTCCCTCTTTAGGGCACCTCTTACTGACTCAAAGTCTGCCTCTATCTCTGCTAGCAACCCTTCCGGGCTAGCCTGTTCAGCGGGGGTAGCGATGGCGCTGGTAAAGGCCCTGGAGTAAAGCTCCAGTATCAGTAGCA
>CAYRKT010000057.1:0-9832 GCA_964425005.1 uncultured Synergistia bacterium | reverse complement strand
GGGCCCTTCTGGGCATGGCTCTTGCCTTCCTGGGCTCTTTGGCCTTGGGCTTCGGCGACTGGGCGATGGGCGGCAAGGCTCTCTTCGGGGACCTGCTCGCCCTGGTGGGGGGTTTGACTGTGGCCCTCTACATGCTGATGGGGAGGGATCTCAGGAAGTCCCTCCCCATCTCGGTGTACGCCTCCTCTTGCTACGGCTTCGCCGCCCTCTTCTGCCTGGGATTTTCGGCCCTGTTCAGGGTGAGGATGTGGGGGTACGCCCCCTTCTCTTGGCTCATGATCGCCGCCCTGGTGGCCTTCCCCCAGATGATGGGTCACACCCTCTACAACTACGCCCTGAAGTTCTTCAAGCCCCACGTGGTCTCGGTCTGCCTCCTGGGCGAGCCCGTGCTGGGAAGCGCCCTGGCCTACCTGTTGCTGGGAGAGGCCCTGGGAGCGGAGAAACTTCCGGCGTTCGCGGCGGTGATGGTGGGTCTCTATCTGGTGAGCTCAGAGAGGGGCTGATCGGCCATGGCCGCCCTGCGGTAGCCCTCCCTCAGCTCGTCGATCAGCTCCTTGACGCTCACTATCCTGTCCACCCTGAAGCAGTTCTGTCCGGCGAAGGCGAACCCCATCTCCAGCTTGCCCAGCTTGGCGCTGGTGAGGGCCATGGCTATGCAGTAGGGGGCCTTCTGGTGATCGCAGGTTCTGAGGCACTTCCACGGGCAGCTGAAGGGCTTCTTTTCCCCCCTCTCCACGGCCTCCAGGAAGGCGTTCCTTATGGCCCTGCCGGGAAGCCCCACGGGGCTGTCTATTATCACCACGTCCTCCTCCCTGGATCGGAGGTATTCCTCCTTGAACCTCAGGTCGGCGTCGCACTCGTGGGTGACCACGAAACGGGTGGCCATCTGCACTGCCGAGGCCCCGAGTTTGAGGAACCTGTATATGTCCTCCCCGGTGTAGATCCCCCCGGCGGCTATCACGGGGACCTTCCTGCCGAAGAGGTCCTCGAAGGGCTTCACCGCCTCTATCACCTGGAGCACCAGGTCCTCGAGCTTCGGGGGGGCTTTGAGCTCCTCCCTGCTGAAGCCCAGGTGTCCCCCCGCCATCGGTCCTTCCACCACCACGGCGTCGGGTATTACGCCGTGGGACTTGGCCCAGCTCTTGAATATTAGCGCGGCGGCCCTGCCCGAGGAGACTATGGGGACGAACTTGGTCCTCACCGCGGCGAAGCCCTCGCCGAACATGGACGGGACCTTCATGGGAAGCCCCGCCCCCATGAAGACCATGTCGGCTCCCTCCTCCACCGAGACCCTCAGCAGGTCCTCGAAGTCGGATAGGGCCACCAGTATGTTGGTCCCTATGGCCCCCCTGCCGCCGGAGAGCTCCTTGGCCCGCCTGATCTCCTTCCTCAAGGCCCTCAGGTTCGCCTCCCTGGGCCTCTGATAGCCGTCCGGCTCCAGCATCCCTATGCCGGCGGTGCCTATCACTCCCACCCCTCCCTCCCTGGCCACCGCCGAGGCGAGCCCGGAGAGCGATATCCCTACGCTCATCCCCCCCTGGACTATCGGTAGATCCACCCTCAAATCCCCCACCACCAAAGGCGGCATCGCGAAAGCGTCCTCCATCTGCTTCCCCCTCCGGTCTTTTCCTCGGGAAAACCCCCGCATTATTCTACCACCTGGGCTGAGGCCGAGCCGAAGGGAGGCTTTTCTTTAATCAAAAATTAGGGGGATGTATAATATGCTTCAAAGGGGATTCGGGGGTGATGTGCGGTGAGGGCTTCGGTTTTAGCGTTTGCGCTTGTGCTTCTCCTCTCGGCCGATGTGGCCTTCTCGGCGGAGGTGAGGATGGCCTACAACGGGCCGCCCGACGAGGAGCACAACGCGGTGCACTACTTCGCCGTTAGGTTCAAGGCCATGGTGGAGGAGGCCACGGCTGGCAGGGTGAAGCTCTACCTCTTCCCCGACAGCCAGCTGGGCAACGAGGAGGAGAGGATGGACCTGACCATGAAGATGCCCGTAGTGAACGTGGCCTCTTACGCCGGGATGGGACCCATCCTGCCGGAGCTTTACGCTGCCTCCGTGCCGTTCATGTTCGACAGCTACAGGGCCGCCCACCTCTTCTTCGACGAGAGCCAGTACTGGTCCAGGGTCAAGGAGCGGTTCAAGGAGAGGACTGGGGCCATCCTGTTGGAGGCGGTGGAGGAGGGGGAGTTCCTGGCCTTCACCAACTCCAAGCGGGAGATCAGGTCCCCGGACGACTTCAAGGGGCTTCGGTTCAGGGCCATGGACGAGGGGCAGATGATCATATACAGCGCCTTCGGGGCCAGCGGCGTCCCCATACCCTGGACGGAGCTCTACATGGCCTTGAAGACCGGGGTCGCCGACGGTCAGATGAACCCGCCCACCTACGTCATAATAGGCAGCCTCTACGAGGTCCAGAAGTACATGACCATGGCCAACATCCAGTACTCGGACCAGTTCCTGGTCGTAAACGGCGCCTGGTTCTCTGGCCTGAGCGAGGAGGACAGGAAGGCCGTGGAGGCGTCCGCCAGGAGGGCCAACCAGATGGTCAGGCAGTACGTGGAGGAGACCGAGAAGAAGAGGCTCGAGTTCCTGGCCAGCAAGGGCATGAGGATATATCACCCCACGCCTCAGGAGATGCAGCTCTTCAGGGATAAGGCCCAGCCGGCCTACGTCAAGTGGCTGGAGGCCAGGGTGGGGCGCGAGTGGCTGGATCTGGCCTTGGAGTGCGCCAGGAGGGCCAACGAGGCCTCCAGGTGAGCTCATGAGCGTTGGTCCCTCGAGGTCCATCTCCGAGCTTCTTTGCACCCTCGCCCTCTGGGGGGCGGGGGTGCTCTTCTCCCTGAACGTGGCGAACGTGGCTGTCGGCGTCCTGCTCAGGTACTTCCTGGGGGGTGCCCCCTTCTGGACCGAGGAGCTCTCGAGGTTCCTCCTGATATGGGCTGTATTCCTGGCTGGTGCCCCAGCGCTCAGGCTCGGAGACCACATGGCCATGGGCTTCCTGTCCAGGCGCTTCGGGGTACTTTCCGCCCCCATCTCCGCGGCGAAGGACGCGTCCGTGGTGGTGGTCCTCTCCCTCTGCGTGGTCCAGGGCTTCAGACACGCCCTCGAGAACCACATCTTCAGGACCATGGGTTTGGGGATACCCAAGAGCGTCCCGCTCATGGCCGTTCCGGTGGGCTCCGCCCTGATGCTGGCCGTCTATCTCCTGGAGAGGGCTTACGGGGAGGCTAGATAGATGGCGGCGCTGGTCCTGCTACTGGTCTTCCTGGCGACGGCGGCCTCCGGGATACCGCTCTTCGTAAGCCTTCTGCTCTCGGCCTCCGCGGGCGTTCTGGCGGTGGGCGATCTGACCCTCCTGAAGTTCGTCGTCCAGCAGTTCTTCGGCGGGATGGACCTCTTCTCCCTGATGGCCATCCCCTTCTTCACCCTGGCGGGCTCCCTCATGAACGCCTCAGGCCTCACCGACGGCCTCATAGACCTGAGCAGGCTCCTGGTGGGGAGGTTCAGGGGCGGCCTGGGCTACGTGAACGTGGTGGCGAGCATACTCTTCGCTGGGGTTAACGGCTCAGCCGCCGCCGACGCGTCCGCTTTGGGTTCCATCCTGATACCGGCCATGGAGAGGGACGGGTTCGACAGGGTCTACGCTGCCGGGATAACCGCGGGGAGCTCCCTCGTAGGCCCCATAATACCTCCTAGCGTCTTCATGATCATATACGCCGCCATGACCAACACCTCCGTGGGGGCGCTCTTCTTGGGAGGGGTGATCCCTGGCCTGATCCTGGGGCTCGCCTTCATGGCCATGAACTTCTTGTACTCCAGGAGGTATCACGTCCCGCCCGACAGCGCCTCCGGTAGGGTCGGGGGGAGACAGGTCCTGCTCAGGGCGCTCCCGGCCCTGGTGGCCCCTGGGATCATAATGGGCGGCATAGTCTCCGGGGTGGTCACCCCCACCGAGTCGGGGGTGCTGGCGGTCCTGTACATCCTGGCGGTCGGGCTGTTGCTGACCAGGAGGTTGACCCTGGTTGGCGTGTGGAGCTCTCTCCTCGAGACGGTGAGGCTCACCAGCGCGGTCTTCATGGTGATGGGGGCTGCGAGCGCCGTGAGCTGGGTGCTCAAGTGGGAGAGGGTGCCCCAGAGGTTTGGGCTGTTGTTGATGGAGTCCGGGATCTCCTCGAGCCCTGTGCTCTTGCTCCTGACGCTCAGCCTCATAACCTTCCTGGTGGGCATGTTCATGGAGGAGGTATCGGCGCTCAGCGTGCTGACCCCCATCTTCTTCCCCCTCGCCAGGGCCTCCGGCGTGGATCCCCTTCACTTCGGGATAGTTATGACCTTGAACATCACCATAGCCCTCATAACCCCGCCCATGGGGGCCTGCGTCTACATAGCGGCGGCGGTGGGCAAGGTGGAGTTGGACGCCCTTTTCAGGAGCATATGGCCCTTCGTGGGCGTTGCGCTGCTGGTGCTTTTGCTTATAATATTCTTCCCGCCTCTCGTGACCTTCTTGCCCAGGGCCCTGGGAGTGGCGTGATGAAGCCGTGGGAGATCTCTTGCTCGAGGTAAAGGGTTTGTCCAAGGATTTCGACGGCAAAAGGGTGGTCGATCGGGTCTCCTTCTCCCTCGAGAGGGGGGAGGTGGTTGGGCTTCTGGGACCCAACGGGGCCGGAAAGACCACCCTCCTCTACATGATACTGGGGATAGTGGAGCCCTCGGAGGGTTCGGTCCAGTTCGACGGGAGGGATCTATTTAGGCACAGGGGTGAACTGCTCTCTCGGATCAACTTCTTCTCCAGCTACACCCAGATGCCCTTCAACCTGACGGTGAGGGAGAACCTGCTGGTCTTCGCCAAGATCTACGGGGTGAAGAGGGCCAGGGAGAGGGTGGAGGAGCTCCTGGAGGTCGCCGGAGCCTCGCACCTGGCCGACAGGAAGACGGGGGAGCTCTCGAGCGGCGAGATGACCAGGGTCAACCTGTGCAAGGGACTCGTGAACTGGCCTGAGCTCCTGCTGATGGACGAACCCACGGCCAGCTTGGACCCGGTGGCCTCGCTGGAGGTGCAGCGCCTCCTTAGGCGCCTCGCCTCCCAGAGGGGGATGACGATGCTCATAACTTCGCACAACATGAGGCACGTGGAGGCCACCTGCGACAGGGTGCTCCTCATGCGCAGGGGATCTTTGATCTACGACGGGCCCATAGGGGAGATCGGGAGGCGTTTCTCGGTGGGCAACCTGGAGGAGCTCTTCGTCAAGAGCTTCGGCGGCGGTGAGGCGGCTTGATGAGGCCTTGCGTCCTGGAGGGTTTGATGTTGCGCTTCTTCTTCGTCTACCGCAGGAGCCCGGTGAGGCTCCTCGACGTCTTCTTCTGGCCCACCATGGAGCTTTTGGTATGGGGCTTCGTGACCAGGTACCTGCAGGGCCTCGTGGGTAGCTCCGGCGAGAAGGTCTTCCTGGCCCTGCTGGGCGCCCTCATCCTGTGGGACCTGCTCTATCGGGTTCAGCAAGGGGTCGCCGTCTCCTTCCTGGAGGACGTGTGGGCCAAGAACCTGGTCAACATCTTCGCGGCCCCCGTCTCGCTCGGCGAGTACGTGGCCTCCACCTTCCTCTTCGGCTCCCTGAGGGCCATCTGCTCTTCCGCCTTCCTGGTGGCGGTGGCCTCCTTCGCCTTCGAGCTGGACCTGCTGTCGATGGGCTTGCCCCTGCTGTTCCTCGTGCTGAACCTATTCGTCTTCGGCCTCTCGCTGGGGATGGTCTCCATAGCCCTGGTCCTGAGGTTTGGCCACTCGGCGGAGCTCTTGGCCTGGGCCATACCAGCGCTCCTGCAGCCCCTGGCGGCGGTCTTCTATCCTCTGGAAGTGATGCCCCATCCTCTGGCCCTGGCCGCGAGGCTTTTGCCCCTCTCCTACGTCTTCGAGGGCATGAGGTCCATCTTCTCCGGTGGGACCTTCGAGCCCTTATCCCTCCTCGTCTCGTCGGGCCTGAACGCGCTCTTCCTGGTCCTGTCCTCCCTCTCCTTGAGCTGGTCCTTCGAGACCGCGAGGGTCAAGGGCAGCATACCCAAGCTCAACGCCGACTGAGGAGGTGAAAGGGTTGGAGGACATAGCTCTCTTCTCGGCCTTTCTCGTGGCCGGGCTGGTGCTCGGCAGGAAGTCCTTTCTGCCGTCCGCCATCCTGAGGAGGAGCCAGGTGGTCTTAAGCGGAGTCGTCTTCTCGTTGATCTTCTACATAGGGTTCGAGATGGGAAGGCTCGAGGACCTGGTGGGTCTCTTGCTCTCCACCTCTTACAGGGCGATAGCGGCCTCCTCGATCACCACCCTCTGCAGCGCCCTCCTCTGCGCCCTGGCGATGGGGGTGAGCTTCGGTCGTGGTAGACCTTAAGCCGATCGTCGTCTTCGCCCTGGGGGTCCTGGCGGGCAGGCTTAGCCTGGGGCTGGAGGGACCTCTGGTGGGCTGGCTTGGGCTCATCGACGTGAAGTCCATACTCTGCGCCCTGTTCCTGGCCATAGGGATCGAGGTGGGAAAGGACGAGCGCTTCTGGGGCTACCTAAGGGGCATAAGGGGGCTTGCGATTTTGCTCCCCCTGTTCTCCCTCCTGGGGTCGATGGCGGGAGGGGTCTTGTCGTCGCTCCTGCTCGGGGTACCGTTGCCCCTGAGCCTCGCCTCCTCCGCCGGGAGCGGCTACTACTCCCTCACCACCTTGCTGCTCAAGGAGATGGCGGGTCCCGCCGAGGCCACATACGGCATGGTTCTCAACATGGCCAGGGAGCTCATGGTCATAGCTCTGATGCCCCTCCTGGTCAGGATCTTCGGCAAGTGGGGGGCGGTGGGAGCTGGGGGTGCGACGGCTATGGACACCACCTTGCCCTTCGTGGTGAGAAGCGCTGGCCCCGAGGTGGCCATGTTCTCCTTCTACTCCGGGGCCGTCATCACCCTGGTGGTTCCCCTCCTGGTCCCCTTCCTCTACAGGTTCTTCAGTTGACCATGGCCAGGGCCGTTGCCTTCTTCGACGTGGACTACACCCTCATAAAGGCGCCTCCTCAACACAGGGCGGTGCTGGCTCGGGTCTTCACGGAGCTCTTCGGGGTGGAGTTCGGCCCCGACGACTTCAGGGGCAGGGTGGAGCCAGGCTTCACCGACCTGGAGCTGTTCAGGAGGGCCCTCGAGGGGAAGGGGCTGGACGGGAGCAACGCTTCGAGGAGGCTGGGGGAGATATCCGACCTGGTGGCGAAGGGGCTTCGCTCGGCCCTCTCGTCGGAGGGCGTCGAGGTCCTGCCGGGGGTGAGGGGGTTACTGCCCTCCCTTCTGGGGATGGGGCTTGAGCTCGCCCTGTTCACCGGCAACGTGGAGAAGGCGGCTTGGGTCAAGTTGGAGGTGGCCGGCTTGGGCCGCTTCTTCAGCTGGGGCGTGTTCGGCGAGGAGGGGGAGACCAAGATGGACCTGGCCCGCCTCGCCCGGGAGAGGGCCTCGCTTCGCCACGGCTCGTCCTCGCTCCCCCTTTTCCTGGTGGGAGACGCCAGAAGGGACGTGCTCGCCGGGAAGGCCATGGGTGCGGCGGTGGTGGGGGTCTACACCGGTCCCTCCTCCGCGGAGGACCTCCTGGAGGCGGGGGCGGACCTGGTGGTGCCCGACCTGGCGGACCTGGACCTGCTGCTGGGCTTCTTCAGGAGGGGCCTTGGCGCTTGAAGGCCCCTCCCCTCGTCGGTCCTAGAGCCACCTTGGCTTGAGGCCTGCCCACCGCCTGAGCCTCTCGTACGCCACGGTCCGGGGTATGTTCTTGCTCCCTTTAGGGCCTGGGTTTTTGCTGTAGAAGGCGTTGACCTCGTAGACCGTCCCCCTGAGCCCTCTGTCCAGGGCCATCTTGGCGAGCCTCACCAGGTCAACCAGCATGCCGGCCAGGGCGGGGCTGTCGTTTATCCTGGCTGTGACCACCAGCTCGTCGATGGCTCCGCCGAAGGAGACGTACTCCATGTGCATGGCCACGAACTTCCTGTCCCCCAGGGGCTCCAGGTAACCCGTGGGCCTTATGTAGTGGGGGGCGTCGTAGCCCAGGATGTCCTTGACCACGCTGGACTTGGTCTCCTGTTTGCTCCTGTTCCTCCCCTCGTCGCTCAGGGCCAAGAAGTCCATGTTGCCGCCGATGTTGAACTGGGCCACGTCCAGCACCCTCCTGTTCCTCTGGAGCATGTGGGATAAGAGGTCCGCGGTCAGGGGAGTGGCCCCCGTGGCCCCGTCGTCCCCGAAGACCACCAAACCGCTCTCCTCGGCCAACCCCAGGAGGACCGGGTCGTTGGCTATGGAGGTGGGTATGCCGTTCACGAGCGCCGCTCCCCCGCGGCGCCTGGCGTATCGAGCTGCGGCCACCAGGTAGAGCTGGGCGGCGCTGAAGCGCGACGAGTCGCCCGACTTCAGGGAGTCCTCCAGCTCCTCTCTGCTCCCGAAGGGCTTGAAGCGCTCGGTGGTGCTCACCAGGACTATCGCGTCGGGGTCGGCCTCGAGCAAAGTTTCCTCGAGCTCATCGAGGGCGCGCTCCAGAGGGTACATCTCCTCCAGGCCTACCCCCTCTATCGGGAGCCCGTGGGTGCTCCCGAGGTGAAGGCCCCTTCTCACCTCCACTCGCTCGAACTCGTCCCCCCCGAGGCCCTCCCCCGGGAAGTAGCCAGAGACCACCTCGGAGAGGCTCCTTCCCACCTTGGAGGAGTCCACGTCGATCGAGAGGCAAACCTCCACCTCCTCCACCTTCACCGGGAGCTCGTCGGAGAGCGGAACCCCCTCGAGTCCAGCCCTCCCCCCCTTTATCCTGTGGAGGCCGAGGCAAAAGGTGCTGGCCACAAGACCCTGCCCCACCAGAGCCACTCTTACCAAACGGATCGCCCCCCAGATTGTATAATTTTAGCAAGGTCTATGTTCCGCCACGCGGAAAATTATAGCACAGGGGAGGGGGTTTGATCTCACAGGGGGGAGCTGGTGGAGCAGGGGACGCCGCAGCTGCATTTGCCGCAGACGTCGGCGAAACCCATGGAGCTGTGGAGAGCCGCGTTCTCAAGGCATATCTCGTAGCACCTGTGTCTGTCGTATCCGTCCTCGCGCAAGGCGCCGAAGGCGCACCTCCTCGCGCATGCCTTGCAGGTGCCTCTGGCCTTGAACAGGCACCTCTCCTTGTGAGGGGTGCGGGAGGGGGGGATGGGGGCGCTGGTCACCAGGCTTCCGAGCCTCCCGCAGCATCCCATCTCGGTGATGAGGAGGTTGTGCAGTCCGAAGCTTCCCAGGCCCGCTATGTGGGCTATGTGTCTGTGGGACCAGTCGCTCATGAGCCTCCTCTCGTCGAAGTTGTGGGTGGCTGGTGTGGTGGCCGACTCGAAGCCCAGCTCGAGGAGCCTCTCCTTTATCCTCTCGTTTATGGCTCCTATCAGGGCGTTGGTCTCCAGGTAGGCCTTAGCCCACAGGGCGGAGGCCTCCCTGCCTTGGACGTTGCTCCTGGGCACCTCCTCGGAGAAGGGGACGAAGAAGCACACCACGGTCCTCGCGGAGGCCAGAAGGTCCCTGGGCATCAGGTGAGTGGGGGACACGCTGAGCTTCAAGCTCCTGAAGCGCTCGTCCTCGGCGTCGGCGAAGGCCAAAAGGGGCCTTCGCCACATCCACGAGAGCCCCTTCTCCCTACCTCGCTCGGCGATGGTCTCCTCGACGCACCTCCTCACGATCTCCTTTAGTTCCTCCAAAGCCCTCACCTCCGAGGATAATCGAATATATTATAGGCCTCCTTCGACCGCTAGTCGCCCCGGAGAAGGACTTCGCGGGCGTGTGCGCGGAGGGTAGGTCGCGAGGGGGGTGGGCG
>CAYRKT010000056.1:0-10009 GCA_964425005.1 uncultured Synergistia bacterium | reverse complement strand
CCAAGGCCCCCATCCCCCCCGCCGTGGGGGTGTGGCTGTCAGCTCCGACTATCAGGGCGCCGGGCCTGGCGAACCTCTCCAGGTGGACCTGATGGCACACCCCGTTCCCGGGCCTGGACAGCACCATCCCGAACCGCTCGGCGACCCCCTTGAGGTAGAGGTGGTCGTCCATGTTCTCGAAGCCCACCTGCACCGTGTTGTGGTCCAGGTAGACCACCGAGAAGACCTCGACCTCCTCGAGCCCCAGGGCCTCGAACTCGAGAGAGGCCAGGGTACCGGTGGCGTCGTGGACGAAGGCCTGGTCCACCCTGAGCCCCACCTCGCCTCCCGTCTCAACGAACCCCTCGACCAGATGGGACTCGACCAGCTTCCTGAAAAGACTCTTCCCCAAAGGGAGGACACCCCCAGCTCGTTTTTAAGATATTATATATCGTATATCAGGCGGACAGGAGGTGGTCTCCCTGGGCGGCAGGATCGAGATGCGAAACCCCGTGGTGGAGATGGAAGGGGACGAGATGGCGAAGATCCTCTGGGACATGGTGAAGGGGGAGCTCCTGGAGCCCTTCGTGGAGCTCAAGACCTGGCGCTTCGACCTGAGCTTGAGGGGCAGGGACGAGACGGACGACGGGATAACCCTGGAGGCCGCGAGGGCCGTCCTGGAGGCAGGGGTGGGGGTCAAGTGCGCCACCGTAACCCCCACCATCGAGGAGGCGAAGTCCCTGAGGCTCAAGAGGGCCTACAGGAGCCCCAACGCCACCATAAGGGAGGTCCTGGACGGGGTGATCGTCAGGAGGCCCATAGCCGTCGAGGGCATAAGGCCTCTGGTGAGCAGGTGGAAGAGGCCCATAGTGGTGGCCAGACACGCCTACGGGGACCTGTACGGGGCCTTCGAGGAGATCCTACGCCCGGGGGACGAGGCCAGGCTCACGGTCAGGAGGGCCGACGGGTCGGAGGAGGTGCACAGTTTGGTCCCCGGGAAGGAGGCGGTGATATCCCTCCAGCACAACCTCAAGAGCTCCATAGAGTTCTTCGCCAGGACCTGCTTCTCCTACGCCCTGGAGCACCACCTGAACGTGCTGTTCGCCGCGAAGGACACGGTGTCGAAGGTCTACGACGGCACCTTCAGGAGGACCTTCGAGGAGGTCTACAGGGAGTTCGAGGAGGATTTCAAGGCCAGGGGCCTCTCCTTCGAGTACAGGTTGATAGACGACGCCCTCTCCCAGCTCCTCCGGTGCGAGGGAGGTCTGCTCTGGGCCTGCAAGAACTACGAGGGGGACGTCTTCTCCGACATGGTGGCCTCCGCCTTCGGGGGCCTGGGCCTCATGACCTCGGAGCTCATATCCCCCACCGGGGCCAGGCTCTACGAGGCCGCCCACGGCACGGTGAGGCGCCACTACCTGGCCAGGCTCAGGGGGGAGAGGACCTCCACCAACCCGGTGGCCACCGTATTCGCCTGGACGGGGGCCTTGAGGTTCAGGGGGAAGCTCGACGGCGACCCAGAGCTCATCTCCTTCGCCGAGGGCCTGGAGGGGGCGGTCGAGAGGGTCCTCCTCTCGGGGATCGTCACCAAGGACCTGGGGGAGCTCTTCGGCGAGGGAGCCAGGGTGGTGGACACGGAGGGCTTCCTGGAGGCGGTGAGAGGGGAGATGGGCCGATAGCCCGAGCGAGCCCAGCCCCCTCACGGGCCATATCGCAGGGCCCTCGCCCAGACCAGCTCCACCTCGTCGGAGAAGTCCCTGAGGACCCCAAGCAGGGTCGGCGAGAAGCCCTCTGGCCTGGTCCTTCCGTCGCCCAGGAGGATCACCCCCATGGCCTCCTCGTGGGACATACCCCTCTTGTACGGCCTCTCCGACCTCAGGGCGTCGTAGACGTCGGCCAGGCCCACCACCTGCGCCTCGATGGGTATCTGGTCGTCCCTGAGGCCGAACCAGTAGCCCGAGCCATCGTACCTCTCGTGGTGGTAGAGGGCTATGCGGTGTGCCACCGAGAGCCTCTCGCTTCCCTCCAGCAGCTCGGCACCCCACAGCACGTGCCTCTTGACCAGATCGAACTCCTGGGGGGTCAAGGGGCCCCTCTTGGAGAGGATCTCCCTGGGCACCATCACCTTGCCCAGGTCGTGGAGGGGGGCGTAGAGCTCTATCTGCTCCACCAGGGTCGGGGACAACCCCACCCTGCTCGCCAGGAAGGCCGACAGAGCCCTCACGCGGCGGACGTGGGCCCCTGTGGGCTCGTCGAAGCGCTCCACCAGGTGTCCCAACCTCTCGGTGAAGAGCTTGTACGCCTCCCTGACCTCCTCCTCCTTGAGGCGGAGGGCCTCGAAGGCCTCCTCCAGCTGCTGCTGCGACCTCTCCAGCTGGTCGTAGCTATCCCTTAGGAGCCTCAGCTGTTCCTCGATGGTGCCCATCATCTCCCGCAGGCCCAGGGAGAGGATCGAGACCTCCTCCACGGGGCTCTCCACCTCCGGAGGGTCGAACCTCCCCCTCCCCACGTAATGGGAGGCCGCCTCGGAGAGACCCCTTAGGGGCTCCACTATCCCCCTCCCCAGGGCCACCTCGACTCGCCGAAGGGACGAGAGGGCCATACCCCCCACCCCGAGGCCGACCGCCAGGGCCACCAGCAGGGAGGAGATAAGCCCCTCCGATAAGCTCAGCTCCACCACCAGGTGGGTCCCGGCGACCGAGGGCCTCCCCACCAGGACCCTGAGATCCCTCCACCGGAGGACCTCCTCGCCCCTTCGCAGGAGGTCCACCTCCTCGGGGGAGGGATCGAGGCCAACTTCGCCCCAGCGGGCTATCGTCCTGCCCCTCTCGTCAAGCACGTAGAGCGCGCCGCGCGGAAGAGCCCCATCGGCGGAGAAGGCCTTCCCCACCAGGAGGTCCAGGCCCAGGACGCCCAGCACCTCTCCCCCCTCCCCCAGGACGGCCTTGACGACCCCGACGGCGGGCTCCCCGACGACCTCGTGCAGGAAGGGCTTGATGACCACGCTGTCTCCCGGGCTCTCCAGGGCCGCCCTGAACCATCCCCTCCCGCGGGGGTCGTAGCGGGGCCTGAAGTCGTGGCTGGGGTAGGAGACGACCCTGCCGTCGGAGGAGGCGAACACCGCGTAGGCGACGGCGGGGGAGTAGCTAGCGTGGATCTCCCTCAGGAGCTCGAGCACATCCCCCCGGCCGCCCAGGTGCCTCAGTTGGACCGACAGCACGCCCAGGAGCTTCCTGGCCGAGGCGACCGCCTCGGACCAGCTCCTATCCGCGCGGTGGAGGCGCTCCACCTCCCTGGCGCGAAAGACCTGCCAGGTGAGGTAGAAGGCCATGAGGAAGACCAGCGCCGAGAGCCCCACGACGGCAAAGGAGACCCACAGGAGCACCTCTCTCCTCACGAAGTCCACCAACCTGACCCTGGGCACGGACGGACCACCCCCCTCCGACTCCTCTGGAGATTATAGACGGAGGAGGAGGGGGGCTGGAGTCGGCCGCCGACCCGAGGTTAAAATGGACCCGCATGGGCTTTAGGGTGGGGATAAGGACTAAATCCGGACCTGGAGTGGGCCTGGGGCACCTGGTTAGGTCGCTCTCCCTGGGGGAGGCGCTAAGGAGGGAGGGCGTCCACGTCCTGCTCCTTTGCGACCGCGGCACGGCGAGGGCGGCCTCGGAGGTGGGCTTCGACTTCCCCGTCGTCGAGACGGGCGCCTCCTTCTCAGAGGGGGAGCTATCCCTCATCTTCGGGCTCTCCCTGGACTGGGTGGTGGTGGACTCCTACGAGGCCCCCACCTCCTACCTGAAGGCCCTCGTGGGGGAGGGGCTTAAGGTCCTGCTCTTCGACGACAACGCCGACGTGCACCCCGTGATCTGGGCCCACCTACTGGTGAACGGAAACGTCCACGCGGAGCGCCTGACCTACAGGACGATGGAGGGGACCAGGGGGCTCCTGGGCCCCAGGCACCTGGTCATGCACCCCTCCTACTGGGAGGGGAGCCGGGATGGACGGGACGAGGGCTACCTGCTGCTCACCCTGGGAGGGGGATCGACGGGGGGGGTGCTGGGCCTACTGGTCCAGATGGCCTCGAGGATCGAGGTCCCCGCGGTGGCGGTCGCCGGACCCGCCATGCCCGAGGAGGAGCTTAAGGAGCTCAGGGCTTTGGCCCTCCGGCTCGAGGGGATGAGGCTGGTGGAGAGGCCCAGGGGGCTCGGGGAGCTCATAGCGGGGTCCAGGGCCGTGGTCTGCGGCTGCGGCACCACCGTCTACGAGGTGCTGACCTCAAGGAAACCCGCCGTGGGGCTGGTGGTAGCGCGAAACCAGCGGCTCATAGGGGAGGCCCTCTCGGACCTAGGGCTTCCGGTGTTCGACGCCACTGAGGGGCTGGACCTCGAGGAGCTGGCCCCCGCGGTCGCCAGGGCCTTCGAGGACCCCCTCTCGGCCAGGGAGCGCCTCGAAGGGCTCTTCTCCCTCTTCGACGGGAAGGGGGCCATCAGGGTCGCGCAAGAGATGCTGGCCTGGGGCGAAGGACCCTATCCTTCGCCCCAGGCCTGGCCCTAGGATCGCCCGGCCGACCTGGCCCTCCTCCAGAGGTAGGAGATGTAGGGCCAGAGGAGGACCAGGACGGTGAGGAGGTAGAGGGAGAGGGTCAGGGGCCTTCCCACCGCGTCCTTGAGGGAGAAGCCGTACATCATGACGGCCCTCCTGAAGTTGCTCTCTATGATGTCGCCCAGGACCAGCCCCAGCACCATGGCGGCCACGGGGACGTCGAGCTTCTTCATGACGTATCCCACCAGGGAGAAGACGGCGAAGATGAGGATCTGATCCAGGTCGTTCCCCACGCCGAAGGAGCCCACTATGCAGAGGAGCGCTATGGAGGTGGCGAGCACGTGGTAGGGGAAGCGCAGCACCTGGACGAAGGCCCTGACCACGAGGGTTCCAGCCAGGATCATGAGCAAGTTGGCCCAGAACATCCCCCAGACTATGGTGTGGACCAGCTCGGGGTTCTTGCTGAAGAGGAGCGGCCCGGGCTGCAGCCCGTACATGACGAAGACGGCGAGGATTATGGCGGTGGTGCCGCTTCCCGGTATCCCCAGGGTGAGAAGGGGTATCATCGCCCCGCCGGTGGAGGCGTTGTTGGCCGTCTCAGGGGCGGCCACCCCCTCCAGTATCCCGGTGCCGAACTTGTCCTTGTGCCTGGAGCTTCGCTTGGCCTCCCCGTAGCTCACGAAGGCGGCTATGGTGGCCCCCGCCCCCGGGAGGGCCCCTATGAAGAGGCCGATGAGGGCCGACTTGAATATCGTCCACTTGACCTCCAGGAGCTCGAGGAGCGAGGGCATCTGGGCGGTGAGCTTTCCCCTGAAGACCAGCTCCTCCGCCCTCTTGAGCCCCCTTCGAAGCTCTATCTGCGACAGTATCTCCCCCCCGGCGAAGGCCCCTATCATGACGGGTATCATGTTGATCCCGGAGAGCAGCTTCACCGAGCCGAAGGTGAAGCGGTCTCCCCCCGTTATGGGGTCCATCCCCACGGTGGCGAGCAAAAGCCCCAGGAGCACGGCCAAAAGCCCCTTGAGCTGCTCCTCCACCTTGGCCCCGAGCCCCACCACCGCACCCAGACCCAGGAAGGCTATGGCGGCGTAGTCCATGGGGTTAAGCCTGAGGGCCAGCTCGGCTATGAAGGGGGAGATGGTGGCCATCGCGGCCACGCTGAAGATCCCTCCCAGGGAGGAGCAGATTATGGCGGTCCCGAGCGCCTTCCCCGCCTGCCCCTTGAGGGTCATCGGGTAGCCGTCGAAGGTGGTGGGAGCGGAAGATGGGGTGCCGGGGATGTTGAAGAGGATGGCGGTGATGGAACCCCCGTAGATGGCGGAGCAGTAGGTGGAGACCAGGACGAGGAGGGCGTTCAAGACCCCCATGCCGTAGGTGAAGGGGAGCACGAGTATCACGGCCATGGTGGCGCTGATCCCGGGAAGCGCCCCAAAGACGGTCCCGGCCAGGGTCCCGAGGAATATCATCAGCCAGCTGGCCGGCGAAAGGGCCAGGTCGAGGGCCACCTCCAAGAAGGACACCTTCCCCTCACCTCCTCAGTAGACCAGGAAGGAGAGGTCCCGCATGACCCCAAGCCCCCTCGGAAGCGACATGGCGAGGAAGCGCCCGAAGATGAGGGCGAGGGCCAGGGAGAAGGCCACCCCCATGAGCAGGTAGAGGGCCCTGAACCTCCCCGAGACCACGGCGAGGGAGAGGGCAGAGAACAGGGCCGTGGTGGCGATGAAGCCCAGCCGCCTCTGGAGGGTTGAGGACAGCACCAGCAGGACGAAGTAGACCCCTATCCAGAGCAGGCCGCCCCCGCTGAAGGAGACGGACCTCGCGCTCCTGAGGCTCACCAGGAGGAGGACCGAACAGACCAGGATCGATAGGGATATGACTATCCTGGGCCACCAGTCGGGCCTGAGGGCGAAGTGGGCGTCAGCAGCCCCCCTCCCGGCGTGCCAGAACAGGAAGGCCAACCCCAGCAACAAGAGGACGTAGAAGGAGCTCTCTTTGACCTTGATCACCCTTAAGACCTCCTCGAAGGGGGGCTGGGGGCGCGGGTCAGGGCCCCCAGCCCCCGAAGGGCTAGATGACCTTGGAGAAGAACTCGGCTTGCTTCTTCATCTCCTCCAGGAAGGTGGGGCCGTCCATGTATCCGTTGTTCTTCACGTCGTATAGGGTCTTCTCGGCGAAGGAGAGGTACTCCGGGTCGTTCAGGGCCTTCTTCAGGGCCTCGGCCAGCGCCCGGACCGCCTCGGGCGGGGTACCCTTCTTCACCGCGAAGGCCCTGAAGACCCCCAGGTAGTCCTCCACCCCGAACTCCTTGACCGCCGGCACGTCGGGCAGGATGTCTATCCTCCTGGGGGCGAAGACCACCAGGGGCCTGGCCTTGCCGGCCTTGACCAGCTCGCTGATGGCCAGGGGCTCCTCCAGGTGGGCCACCAGGAACCCGCCGAGTATGGCCGAGACTATCTGGGCAGCCCCCTCGAAGGGGACGAAGGTGATCTCTATCCCGAAGTTCCTGGCGAAGACCCTGGACCTGAGGTCGTCGAAGCCGCCCGGAGAAGTCCCCCCTACGGTGAGCCTCCTGGGGTTAGCTTTGGCCCAGTCTATGAGCTCCTGGAAGGTCTTGAACTGGCTGCTGGGCGACACCCACAGGACCGAGAGGTCCTGCTGTCCCCTGCAGAGGACCTCGAAGTCCTTGAGGATGTCCACCTCGGATCGCCTGGCCACGGAGGCTATGAGGTGGGAGCTGGTGAACTGCAGTATCGTGTAGCCGTCGGCAGGCCTGTTGAAGGCCTCCACCATACCCTTGACCCCTCCGGCGCCGGCTATGTTCTCCACCACCACCGGCACCCCCAGGGCCCTGGAGAGGGGCTGCTGCAGGGCCCTCACGAAGGTGTCGCTTCCCCCTCCCACCCCGAAGGGGACTATCACCGTCACGGGCTTCTCGGGGAACCCGGCCAGAGCCGTACCCGAGAGGGCCAGCGCCAAAAGCCCCAACAAAGCCGCAAAACTCGCGTACCTCATCCCCCGCACCTCCTCAATCCCAGGGTATCCTGATGGAGAGAAGGGGAGCGTGCTGCTGAGCCGCGTGCATGTCCCGCTCCCCGACGCTCCCCTGAGGCCAGGGCCTGGCCATGGTTATCTTGAGCGCCCTGGCCGCGTCGAAGAACTCGAAGACCAGTATCCTATCCACCGGTACCCGATACAGGGAGGCCACCAGCTCCCTGGTGAGGTATCCCCCCTCCTTGACCCTCCTGTAGGTGGCCTCGTCCCTGAAGATCAGGTCGAAGGTGACCTCGAAGGGTCCGGCGTTCTTGCTCCTTACCACGCTGGCGAGCTCCGTTATGGGCGCTTCCCTCAAGGCGACCGCCTCCCCTCACACCTCGAAGAACTCCATCCTGAAGGGCTTCACCGGGTCGTCTATCTCCATGAGGTGGTAGACGTTGAAGGCGCAGACCTCTCCCAGGGGGATCTCCAGGGGGGTGAAGGGGAGGGCTATGTTCCCGGCGGTGGCTATCCTGCCCCTGTAGGGGTGGTGCAGGAGCTCAGTCCTGGCCCTGGAGCATATCGCCAGGGCCTCCTCCTGCGTCCTGGCGGCCACCTCGAGGATGACGCAGAGCTCGTGGGAGGTGATCTCCCTCTGGGGTTCGAACTCCCCCATCACCCCGTCCCTGCCGTAGACGTGAAAGACCATCCTGTAGGTGGAGGGGTCTATCTCGGAGAAGTAACTCCTCACGTCCTCCTCCACCTCGCGGAGCAGGGAGTCTATCTCCCTTATGGCGAAGGGATCGCGGATCCCGGCGACGAAGATGGCCCGATAGCCCACCCGCTTGGCCCCCTCGAGCTTGACGCAGTAGCGGTCGGAGGGGACGAACCTGCTGCCGAAGACCCTGACCCTTCGCTCGCTCGCCTGCACGAAGGAGCAGCCCGAGACGTCCAGGACCCCGCCAGGGCCGGGGAGCAGGTAGGGGTGGGACTTCTCGTAGAGGGTGTGGGCGGCCACGGAGAAGTCGGTGCAGCGGCTCATCGGGTCCAGGGGCTCGAGCTCGAAGTGGTCGCGCCTCACGAAGGCGATTATGGGCTTGCTCGCGGGGACGGCGCAGAGGGCACCGCACTCGACTATCTTGGCCATGTGCCAGGAGAGCCCCGGGTCGAAGCCCTCCTTGAGGCACAGGGCCGCCGCAGGGGCCGGGTCGTAGCTCCTGCCGGCTATTATCACCTGAGCCCCCTCCTCCAGCGCCCTCACGAAGGGCTCAGCCCCCATCTGGGCCACTATGGAGGTGGAGGCCTCTATCTCCTCCTCGGTGAGCTGAGGGACCGGCCCGCAGGGGGATATCCTCCCCTCCCTCAGGGCCCTCTTCACCTCCTCCTTCGGGATCTCGCTGTAGATGGCGCAGACCCTGAAGCGATAACCCCTCTGGGCGCATATGTGCCTCACGATATCCACGAAGGCGTCCACCTGCGCGTCCGTCCCCGCCCCCCCGGCCGAGCTTATGGCGAGGGGCACCCCGGCCTCGTGGGCCGCATCCAGCAGGTGCCCTATGTCCTTCACGTAGGCCTGACGGGAGCAGGTCATGGAGCCCAGCCCCAGCTTGTGGGGCCCGCTGTCGGTCGAACCCGAGTCCACCGCTATGAGGTGGGGCCCGTAGGCCAGACCAGACCTGAAGTGCTCCACCGGAAACCCGTAGCCCAACATAGCGGTGGGGACCAGCACCCTCACCTCCTCCATCCCATCACCTCCCAGCAGATTTTGTATAGAATATATCATATACGATGGGCGGCTTCAACGTGGGGCGCTGGGAGGTTCAGGCCTTGAGGGCTCTGGGGGGTCTGACGCGCAAAGTGGGCGGTGGGTCGGGCTCGACCCACCGCCCCGGCCCGGCTCAGAGCCCCTCGAGGTAAGCTGCCACCAATTCGGCCACCCTCTCGCCCGAGAGGAGCATCCCCCCGAAGATGGGGCCCATCCTGTGGCCCCCTCCCAGGTTGATGGCCGCCATGCCGCAGACGAAGAGCCCTGGGGCCACCATGCGGGTGAGCTCCACCACCTCCCCCTCCCCCAGCTCGGCGTTCATGAAGCCCTCCCCGCGAAGCTGAAGGGGCTTCCTCCTGGCGTAAAGGTTCACCAGGACCGCCTCGTGGCCGGTGGCGTCCACCACCGCCCTGGAACAGAGGACCATGGGGTCCACGTGGAGCGAGGCCATCTCTATGGGGGTGAAGTTCACCACCACTCCCGCCACCCTATCCCCCTCGACCCTCAGGTCGACGGCCGAGGTCAGGTTGAGAAAGGAGATGCGGGGGTGCGAGGAGGCCCTCAATATAAGGGCGCTCGAGAGGGCAAGCGATGGGACCAGCAAGGCCTCCTCCCTCTCCTCGAAGGGAACGCCCAGGGCGCTCAGCGTTGAGGAAAGCTCCCTCTGCAGGACCACCCAGTTGAAGCCCATGGAGCCCCCCCAGATGCCCCCTCCCGGAGCCAACCTCTTGTCCACCACGACCACCCGAA
>CAYRKT010000055.1:0-10011 GCA_964425005.1 uncultured Synergistia bacterium | reverse complement strand
GAATATGCCCACCCTCTGCCCCTTCCCCAGGGTCAAAAGACCGTCTATGGCCCTTATCCCCACCGACAGGGGCTCCCTTATGCGGGCTCTCCTGAGCGGATGAGGGGGGGAGGCCATCAGGGGGTAGTAGTCCTCCCCCACCACAGGGCCCTTGCCGTCCAGGGGCTCCCCCAGTCCGTCTATCACCCTGCCCAGCAGGTCGAAGCCCACCCTCACGCCAAGTCTCCTCCCGGCCGCCACCACGTCGCAGCCGGGGCCTATGGAGGAGGTCTCCCCCAGGGGCATCAGGAGCACCTTGTTCTCCCGAAAGCCCACCACCTCGGCCCTCAGCACCTCCCCCGTCCTGCGGGACCTGATCTCGCAGAGGTCCCCTATCTGGACGTCGGGCCCGGTCGACTCGATGACCAGACCCACCACCTTGGAGACCTTCCCGTTGAAGCTCAGGAGCTCCACCGAGGGCAAGATCCTCTCGTACTTGTCCAGGAAGCTCAAGCCCCCTCACCACCGCGCAGGAGCTCGTCGATGACGGAGGAGAGCCGCTCCAGCTGGGACTTGACCCTGGCGTCCACCACCCCGAGCCTCGTCTCCACGACGCAGCCGCCGTCCTCCACGTGCTCGTCCAGGACCACCTTGAAGCTCTTGATCTCCCTCAGGAAGTCGGCGAACTGGGCCCTCCCCTCCTCGAACGCCCTGAAGTCCCTGGGGCTCAGGTAGACCGTCACCTCGTCCCTGTCGCTGAGCCTGGAGAAGACCTCCCGAAGGAGCCGAACTATGACGTCCCCGTCGAGCTCGACCTCCCTCCGAAGGAGCCTGGAGAGCAGGAGCTCCAATATCCTCACCACCTTGACCTCCACCTGGGAGAGGAGCTCCTCCTGGGCCCCCCTCACGGAGGAGGCCACCTCCTCCAGCACCCTGAGGAACTCCCTGGCCCTCTCTGAGACCTCCTCGCGGGCCCTGGCCATCCCCTCCTCGTATCCCTTCCTCAGCCCCTCCTCCCTGCCGGCCTTGAAGCCCTCCTCCCTGGCCGCCCTCTTCGCCGCCTCCGCCTCACGCCTCATGGCCTCGAGGAGGGAGGTCCTCTCCTCCTCGAAGCTCCTCCTCCACGACTCCTGCTCCGCCAAGAGCCTATCCCTCAGGGCCCTCAGCTCCAGGTCGAAGGCCTCCCTGAGCTCCGCCTCCACCTTGAGCCGAAGCTCCCTCTCGACCTCCTCCGAAGATTTAGAGGCAGGTGGGACCTTCTCCTCCTGCCTCTCCTCCAGCGACGGCTCCTCCCTGGGGCCGAGCCTCACCGCGTAGGGCAAAAGCTTAGCGGCCCTGATGAGGTTGCTCCTATACAATCAACTCCTCCCCTCCTCCGCGGGCCACCACTATCTCGCCCGCCTCCTCCAGCTGCCTTATGACGTTCACTATCTTCTGCTGGGCCTCCTCCACGTCCCTCACCCTCACGGGACCCATGAACTCCATGTCCTCCTTGAGCATCTGGGCGGCCCGCTTGGACATGTTCCTGAAGAACTTCTCCCGAAGCTCCTCCGAGGCGCCCTTGAGGGCCAAGGCCAGGTCCTTCATGTCCACCTCGCGCAGCACCCGCTGCAGGCTCCTGTCCTCCAGCCCTATGATGTCCTCGAATACGAAGAGGCGCTTCTTTATCTCCTCGGCCAGCTCCGGGTCCTGCTCCTCTAAGGTCTCTATTATGTTCCTCTCGGTGCCGCGATCCACCCTGTTTATGATCTCCACCAGCGCGTCCACCCCTCCCGCCACGGTGAAGTCCTGGGTGAGCACCGTGGAGAGCTTCCTCTCCAGGATCCTCTCCACCTCCCGGAGGACCTCGGGGGTGATCCTGTCCATGGTGGCTATCCTCCTGGCCACCTCCGCCTGGAGCGCCGGGGCCAGCCCCGTCATCACCTGGGCGGCCTGCTCCGGGCTCAGGTAGGACATGATGAGGGCTATGGTCTGGGGGTGCTCCCCCTGTATGAAGCTCAGGATCTGCTGCGAGTCGGTCCTCCTCATGAAGTCGAAGGGACGCACCTGCAGGCTGGCGGTGAGCTTGGCGAGCAGCTGCTTGGCCTTCTCCGGACCCAGGGCCTTCTCCAGCAGGGTTTTGGCGTACTCCACGCCCCCCTGGGCTATGAACTCCTGGGCCATCAGCATCTCCTGGGCCTCCCGAAGGACCTCCTCCTTCTCCGCGGGGGTGACCTTGCGGAGGTTCGCGATCTCCAGGGTGACCACCTCTATGTCGGCCTCGTCCATGTGCTTGTACACCTGAGCCGCTATCTCCGGACCCAGGCTTATCATCAACACCGCCGCCTTCTCCCTGCCCCTCAAGCCCTTCCTCTGACGGGCCATCCCCTACTCCTCCGTCATCCAGTTCTTGACCAGCTTGGCTATCTCCTCGGGGTGGTTGGAGGCGTAGGCCTTTATCTGCTGCTCCAGCACGTAGAGCTCGCCCTTCTCGGCCATGAGCTCGGGATGGGCCAGGAGGTCCTCCAGGGTGGGCTGGGGCGCCTTGACCTCCTCGAGCTTCCTCCTCCTGGCGGCGTACATCCGGTAGGCCAGATACCCGCCGGCGAGCAGGACGAAGGCCAAAAGACCTACCGCCGCCGCTATGAGCTTCCTCCGGGCCTCCGCCGCCAAAGCCTCCTCCATCTGGGCGGCCCACTCGGTGCTGAAGCGAAACGACTGGACCACCACCTGATCGCCCCGGTTGGGGTTGAACCCAGCGGCGGCCGCCACCGCCTCCCGGAGGCCGTTGAGCTCCTCCTGCGAGAGCTGGCCGTCCACTATCACCGAGACGCTTATCCTCTTCACCTCGCCGGGGCTGTTCTGGAACTCCCGCTCCTCCCTGGAGATCTCGTAGTTAGTGATCTCCTCCGTCTTGGCGTACTCCGACTGCCCCTCCCCCCTGGTGACCAGCCCGTAGCCCGGGATGTTGGTCTCCGTGCCCGGCACACCGCCCGGGGGGACTCCAGTCCCCTTGAAGGTCTCCTCCACCACCTGCTGGCTCCTGGGGACCCCAGTACCCCTGGGACCGGGGATGAACTCCTCCCGCCTCACCCTGAGCTTCCCGAAGTCCAGCTCCACCCGGGCCTTCACCACGCTCCTGCCGGGTCCGTATATGCGCTCGAGCATCGCCCTTATCTTCCGCTCCAGCTCCAGCTCGTAGCGCTGCTCCAGCTCCTTCTGGACGGTGGTCACCTGTTCCTCCCCCCTCAGGAGGAACTGATCGGTGGCCATCTCGGACAGCAGATTCCCCAGGGTGTCCACCACCACCACGTCCTCGGGCCTCAAGCCCTCCACGCTCCTGGCCACCAGGTTCATGATGGCCCGAACCTGCTCGGGCTTTATCTTGCCCCCCGGCACCAGCTTCAGGAGGACCGAGGCCGACGGGCTCTCCTGGTCCTCCCTGAAAAGGCGCTGCTTGGGCACCACCAGGTTGACCTTGGCCCTGTCCACTATCTCCATCGCCTCTATGGTCCGGGACAGCTCCCCCTCCAGGGCCCTCAGGTACGCCACCTGCTCCTGGAAGTCGGTCATCCCCATCCTCGTGGCGTCGAAGAGCTCGAACCCCACGTGCCCCCCCTTGGGGAGCCCCTCGGCGGCCAGGGATATCCTGACCTCGTGGACCTGAGACGACGGGACGAGGACGGCGTTGAACTGGGAGTCCACCCTGTAGGGGACGCCCATCTCCTTGAGCTTCGAGACTATGGCGGCCTGGTCCTCCAGGCGAAGGTTGGAGAAGAGGGGGACGAAGTCGGGCCTGGTGGCGTAGAAGGCCACCAGGACGAGGGTGGATAGGACCAGAAGGAACATCCCCAGCAGGGACAACCTCTGCCATCGGGACATACCCTGCCAGAGCTGGGAAAGCCCCCTGAGCGAGGAGGCAAGGGGTTCTGGCAGCCTCAAGGCACGCTACCCCCTAGGAGAGGCGGGAGAGCTGGTTGTAGGCGTCCAGCAGCCTGTTCCTCACCTCCGTGATGAGGCGAAGGGCCAGATCCGCCCTCTCCAAGGCCAGCACCACCTGCGAGATGTCCTCCACGTCGCCGGTGGACGCCCTCTCCACCTGGGCCGAGGCCTCAAGCTGCATGGAGTTGACCTTCGCCAGGGCCCTCTTCAGCGCCTCCGCGAAAAGCCCGCCCGCGTCCGTGGGCCTGTGGACGACGTCCCTCCTCCCCTCCGTGGGACTAGGGGATACGCCCCTCCCATCCCACCAGATCCTCTCCATCGACCAGCCCCCCTCGTAGGCGCGAGTGAGAATATTATCCACCCGTGCCCACAAGTTGGCAATAGGAAGATCCCCCTCCCGGAGATCCGGTGGGACGCCATCCGGGACCCGGATAACACCAGAGCCGAAAAATCGTCAGGCCCTGAGGACCTCCAGGGCCGAGCTCCACATGGCCTTGAAGGAGTCGACCACCCGCAGGTTGGCCTCGTAGGCCCTGGTGGCCACCAGCATGTCGGCCATCTCCCTTATGGGGTTCACGTTCGGGTAGCGGACGTATCCCTCCCCGTCGGCGTCGGGGTGGGAGGGGTCGTAGACCAGCCTGGGAGGGGTGGGGTCCTCCTCCACGGAGCGCACCCTCACCCCCATGAAGGGGGCCGCGTCCACCCCCTTCTCCTGAAGGAGCTTAGCGTCCAGCCTCTCCTGGAAGACGGGGACCTTTCGCCGGTAGGGCCCCCCCTCCGCCGAGCGGGTGGTGTTGACGTTGGCCATGTTCTGGGCTATCAGGTCCATCCAGAGCCTGTGGGCCGTCAGAGCGCTTCCCGCCACCTCGAGGGGCTTGAAGACCCGCATCAGGACCTACCTCCCGTCATGACCGCCCTGATCATGGAGGAGCGCTTGGCGGCGAACCTCATGGCGGCCTGGTACTGGAGCCGGGCCTCCAGGAGCTTCGCCATCTCCACCTCTGGGTCCACGTTGTTGAGGTCGTTCCTGTAGCTGTCGGAGGCGTCCGTCCGCACCGAGGGGATCACCTCGGACAGCGACCTGGGGAGGTTCGCGATGTGCCTGGGATCGGTGGTGTTCAGGGGAAGGCGCCTGGGGGGTTGGAGCAGGGATCGGAGCTCCTCCTCGAACAGCAGCTCCCTGCGCTTGTAGCCGGGGGTGTTGGCGTTGGCGAGGTTCTGGGAGACCACCTCGAAACGCCGGGACAAGCCCTCCGTCACCTTCGAGAGCAACCTGAGCTGGAAGTCGTCGAGCAGACGCAAGGTCCCACCTCCCCACACATATACCTTCGACGGGAGAGGACGGGGACTTTAGTAGCGCAGGTAGAAGTAGACCGACGAGACCAGAAGGGAGAGGAGCGTGGAGGTCCCTCCCACCTTCAGGAAGTCCCCCGAGGTGACGCGAAGCCCAACCCCCTCCGCCATCCGGACCATCACCAGGTTGGCCGCCCCGCCGAAGACCGTGAGGTTGCAGCCAAGGCCCACCCCGGCGGCCAGGGCCCACCAGGCGGAGCGACCAAGCCCCCCGGAGGAGGCGATCCGGGATATCACCGGGATGGCCGAGGCGGTGAACGGCACCGAGCCCACCAGCGACGAGACCAGCGCGGAGGCCCAGAGGATCGCGTGGACGGCCCAGGGACCGTGCAGGACCTGTCGGGACGAGAGATACCCCCCGACGGCGGACAAAAGCCCCACCCTGTCGAGGGCGCCCACCAGCATCATGATCCCCGCCAGGAATACCAGGGTGGCCCAATCGAGCCGGGGCAGAACCTCCTCCACCGGCTTCCTGGACAGCAGCAGGACGGCGGAGGCCCCCGTCAGGGCCAAGGAGGCCGGCTCCAGGCCCAGCCTTTCGTGCAGGGCCATGGCCAGGAGAACCCCCACGAAGACCGGCAACACCCTGGCCCCCAGCCTCCAGTCGAGGTCTCGAAGGGAGGCCCTGAAGCGCAACGCCCTCTCCGCCTGAAGGGGCTGGGGCTTAAGCTCCTCCCTGTACAGGAAGGCCAGGAAGGCGATCGAGGCGAAAGTCGTCAGGACGGCAAGAGGGGTCATGTTGGAAAGGAACTGGTTGAAGGTGAGGGAGGCCCTAAGCCCTATCATCACGTTGGGCGGATCCCCTATGAGGGTGGCCATGCCCCCCAGGTTCGCCGAGACTATGACCGCCATGGTCATCGGCCTGGGGTCGAAGCCGGCCGAGTCGCAGGTGGCCAAGACCACCGGTCCCACCAGCAAAACGGTGGTGACGTTGTCCAGGAAGGCCGAGGCCAGGGCCACCAGCGCGCTGAAGGAGACCATGAGCAAGAGGGGCCTACCCCCTGATATCTCCACGCTCCTGGCCGCCATGTACTGGATCAGCCCCACGTCCTTGACGAACTCCACCACCACCATCATCCCCAGGAGCAGCCCCAGGACGCCCACGTCCACCGCCTCGAAGAGCTCCTCCAGGGTGAAGCCGCCCAAAAGCAGGAGCGACACGCCCAGGGCCATCGCCTTGAGCCTCGGCATCAGCTCCGAGAGCATCAGAGCGATCGACAGAACGAAAACCCCCAGGACCCCGAACACCTCGCCCACCCCCTGCGATCCGTGGAGATATTCTAGCCCCATCGGAGGATCCTCTTCCAGCTGGTACCAGAAGAAGCACTTTTCGGACTAATCGTCGGTTTGGCACGACCGGGGTCCAGGGTTTAAAATTTCAGGTGCTAGGGAGGCAAAGGGCGGCAGGAGGTGAAAGCGTTGGTCAAGAGAGCGCCGGCTGAACCTTTCAGGGTCAAGATGGTGGAGCCCATAAGGGTGCCCTCCCCGGAGGAGAGGGTGGAGGCCCTCGAGAGGGCGGGGTGGAACGTCTTCGGACTGCCCTCCGACCTGGTCTACATAGACCTGCTCACCGATTCGGGCACGGGGGCCATGAGCCAGGAGCAGTGGGCGGCCATGATGAGGGGAGACGAGGCCTACGCGGGGGCCAGGAGCTTCTACAGGCTCAAGGAGGCGGTCAAAGAGGTCCTGGGCTTCGACTACGTCATCCCCACCCACCAGGGCAGGGCCGCCGAGAACGTGCTGTTCGGGACCCTCCTGAAGAGGGGGGACAAGGTCCTGTTCAACATGCCCTTCGACACCACCATGGCCCACGTGATAAACGCGGGTGGGGAGCCGATAAACTGCGTCATCGACGAGGCCTACGACCCCTCCAGGGAACACCCCTTCAAGGGGAACGTGGACGTCAAAAAGCTGGAGGAGGCCATATCCAGGTACGGCAGGGAGAACGTGCCCCTGATCATGGTGACCGTGACCAACAACTCGGGCGGCGGCCAGCCGGTGAGCCTTTCCAACCTCAGGGAGGTCTCGAGGGTGGCCAGGAAGCACGGCATACCCTTCTTCCTGGACGCCGCCAGGATGGCCGAGAACGCCTACTTCATCAAGGTGAGGGAGGAGGGGCAGTCCCACAGGACCGTGGCCCAGATCCTGAGGGAGATGATGGACCTCTGCGACGGGATCACGGTGAGCGCCAAGAAGGACCCGATGGTCAACATAGGCGGCATGATAGCCCTGAGGGACGAGGAGCTCTACCAAAGGCTCCTCCCCAGGCTCATCCTCTACGAGGGGTTCGCCACCTACGGGGGGCTAGCCGGCAGAGACCTGGAAGCTTTGGCCGTGGGGCTCAGGGAGATGACCGACGAGGCCCACCTGGAGCACCGGGTGGAGCAGGTCAGGATGCTGGGGGAGATGATGGCGGAGGAGGGGGTCCCCATAGTGAAGCCCGTGGGGGGACACGCCGTCTTCGTCGACGCCAAGGCCTTCCTGCCCGGGGTACCCCGGGAGGAGTTCCCCGCGGAGGTGCTGGCGGCTCACCTCTACCTGGAGGGAGCCGTGAGGGGGGTGGGACTGGGGGCCCTGGCCTTCATGAAGGAGGACCCCATCACCGGGAAGGTCCAGTACCCGGAGCTTGAGCTATTCAGGCTCGCCGTGCCCAGGAGGACCTACACCAACCACCAGATGGAGTACGTGGCCGAGTCGGTGGTGAGGCTGTTCGCGCGCAGGGAGAGCATAGCCCGCGGCTTCCAGCTGGAGTACGCTCCAAAGCTCCTGAAGCACTTCCTCTGCAGGTTAAAGCCCCTCTGGCCTAGATAAACAGGTCGTGGCGCTACCCAGAGGGGGTAGCGCCACCTACCCAATAATTTATTCAAGGCGAGGAGGACTATTCGGTTGAGGGCGAAAGTGGTAAAGAGCCCGGGCGACCTCAAGCTCTTCGAGCTCGAGTCCCAAAGCCCCCTGATCCTGGCGGGCCAGGAGGGGGCAGAGGGGTTCTTCGAGGCCGCCTCCTCCACCGCCAGGCCCGACCAGAGGGCCGTAGGGGGGATCGTGCCAGGGGTCATAGGGCACGAGGGGGAGAGCCCCTCCTGGGCCCTGGTCCTGGACGTCCCCGAGGCTTTGGACGTCCAGCTGGTGGACCCGCTGGAGCCCAGGGCCAGGTGGGTCGAGGGGACGAGGAGCGCCTTCGTCCTGGCCGAGGGGCTTTCCACCTCCCTGCTCTTCGCCCTGGAGGAGGTCAACGAGGACCTGAAGGGGGTGCCCCTCTTCGGCCTGGGCTGCGGCTCCTTCCCGCCGGGGCGCACACACCCTCTCCTGTGGGGGGAAGAGAGGATCGGGGGGAGGTTGATCTTGCTCCTCCTCCCCCATCGGGCCTCCGTGGGGATATCCCACGGCTTCAAGCCAGTTAGAGGTCCCTTTCTAGCCATATGCGCCAGGAACAGGGTCGTAAGCCTGGACCTGAGGCCCGCCGCCGAGGTCTACGCCCAGGCGCTGAGGGAGCTCACCGGCAGGGCGCTGGGCGAGGAGGAGCTAAAAGAGCTCCTTCCCCTCTACCCCCTGGGGTTCACGACGGAGGGGAGGAGGACGGTGATAAGGGACCCATTCCAGGTCACCCCAGAGGGGCACCTGTTGTGCGTGGGCGATCTGCCCTCCAGAGGGCTGGTGAGGATCATGTCGGCCGAGAGGGAGTCCCTGCTCCAGGCCGTAAAGGCCCTTCCCGCCCCGGAAGGGGACGAGGTCATCTCCCTGGCCTTCGACTGCGTCTCCAGGAAGCTCCTCCTCGGGGAGGGCTTCGAGGTCGAGCTCGAGGCGCTGAGGGTCGCCCTGGGCCCGAGGGGGGCTGGGGTCCTCTCCCTGGGCGAGATAGGCCCCGGGGACGAGCTGGCCACCTTCCACAACAAGAGCGCCGTCCTGTGCCGGCTTAAGGCCTAGGGCCGAAGAGGGCTCTACCCAGCCTCAACAGGGTTGAGCCCTCCTCCACGGCGATCTCCAGGTCGTCGCTCATCCCCATGGAGAGCTCAAGCGACAGGCCGAACTCCCTTCGCAGCTCCTCGGCCATGGCCCTGAGGCCTGAGAAGGAGCGGCGGGCCTCCGCCTCGCCCGCCAGGGGGGCCACGGTCATGAGCCCCACCAGCCGGAGCTTGCCGCAGGAGATCACCTTCTCCACCAGCTCCAGGAGGTGCTCGGGGGCCACCCCGCCCTTGGTGGGCTCTGGGGAGGTCTTGACCTCCACCATGGCGGGGAAGGAGACCCCCTCGGGGATCCTCCTGCAGAGCTCCTCCACCAGGGACGTCCTGTCGATCGTCTGGATCAGGTCGAAGACCTCCAGGGCCCTTTTGACCTTGTTGCTCTGCAGGTGCCCTATCATGTGGAGGGAGATCTGAGACCTGACCTCCCTCGGGAGGGAGTCGAACTTCCGCTGAGCCTCCTGGACCCTGTTCTCGCCGAAAAGCCTAAGCCCCGCCTCGAAGGCCCCCAGGACGGCCTCCGGGGGGAAGCCCTTGGTGACCGCCATGACCTCGACGGACCTGGGGTCCCTCCCTGCCCTGGCGCAAGCCCTCTCCACCCTCTCCAGGACCCTCGACAGGTTTTGGGATACCCTTTCCCTCCATTCCATCACCAAGCTATCCTGTCGCCCTCCTTAGAGTAGCTGGGGTCCGCCACCACCACCTCCCCCAGGGAGAGGCCCTCCTCCACCAGGGCCTTGCCCTCCCCCAGGGGGAAGACCCTCACGGGCCTGAAGCGCAGCACACCCCCGTCCACCAC
>CAYRKT010000054.1:0-10048 GCA_964425005.1 uncultured Synergistia bacterium | reverse complement strand
TCCCGAGCCTACCCCCGGCGGAGCTCAGGAGCTCCCTCAAGGCCTCCCTCACCATCTCCTTCAAGACGGCATCCGCCATCGCAGTCCACCCCGTAAACCTTCGTTATTTATTTTACCATATGTCTTAAGTAACTCATCGACGAGCGCGACGCGGAGCCTCAGCGGGAGAGCAGCTCCGAGAGCACCTCGACTACCGCCGCCCTCACGTCCTCCCTGGTGAAGGAGGGCTTTTCCTCCTCCCTGCCCGGGTTCTTCTCCACCAGGACCGATATCCCCTCGGAGAGGTTGGTCATCCTGGCCAGGAAGAGGGAGCCCTTGCCTATGAGCATGGCCCTCCTGATCTTGCCCGCCTTGATCCACTCGCAGGCGTGTCCCAGGAAGGGTACCCCGGAGGGTATGTGGCCCTGGGTGTGGGCGAAGCCCGGCACGCCGTGCTCGGCCACGAACCTGTCTATCTCCTCCCGTTTTATCTCCCCCTTCACGGCGGCCAGGGCGGCTATCATCTTGAAGTTGGCCAGCGGCACGTCCCCGGCCCCGGCCGGGACCGTGATCTCGGGGTTCTGGAGCTCCGCTGCGTACCTGTCCACGTCGGATATCCTGAGCCCCACCCTGGAGAGCGGCTCGTAGACCAGGGCGTTGGTCACCGCCTGGGGAGAGGCGCCGTCTGCCACCCTGTGCTTACCTATGGCGTCGAGCCTTATGTAGGGGGAGACCCCGTCGTCGGGACCCACCAGGACCGCTAGACACCCCAGGCAGTCCTCGAGGGGTGGAACCCCCTTCCTCACGTGGTCGCGGGAGTTCATGTAGAGCTTGGGCACGGCCCCGCCGGCCACCACCAGCACGTTCCTCCTGGCCCCCGAGGCCACGTAGGCGGCGGCCGAAACCAGCGCGTTTATGGGGGCGGCGCAGAAGGCCCTCACGTCGTGCCCGCTGGCGTTGGACAGCCCCGCTATCTCGGCTATGGCCTTGGCGAAGTCTCCGCCCCCACGCTGGTTCATGTCGCCGGCGGCCTCCTCGGAGCACTCGATCACGAAGTCTACCTCCTCGGCGGATATCCCAGCGTTCTTCAGGAGATGCCAGCAGGCCAGCACCGCCCCAGCCTTACAGGCGATGTTCTCGAGCAGCACGTAAGCCTCCAGGCATTCGTCGAACTCGTGCCCCTGCCTGACGCAGCCCACCACCTCGCCCCCGCTGTAGAGGGGCAGGGCGTGCCTCTCGGAGATCTCCCTCTCTATCTCCGCCAGGGGGTGCCCCCTCTCCAGCCTGGACTCGACGGTGGACCGGGGGATCAGGGGGTGCGACGAGAGCTTCTCCCTGACCCTCGAGGAGAAGCCCTCCTCCAGCCAGACCAGGTCGAAGACGTCGCAGATGTCCATGAGCCCCAGGAACTCGTCCTCCGGCATGATCTCGCCGAAGCGACCGAACCTGGAGGCCTCGCCCAGGGGGTTGCCGTACCAGGGCCTGGGGTGGGAGGCCAGGGCATCCAGGTCCAGGTTCCCTATGTAGGCCTGGTTGGGCGGATACCTCAGGGCCTCCTCGAAGCTCATCAAGGCACCAGATAGCTTCTCCAGGTAACTCCTCCCGCCCTCGGAGGGGTTGTACTTCCTCTCGGTGTAGGGCGTGTTCCCGTAGTGATACGCCAGCTCTGGCACGTGGTTCAGACAGTAGGCATAGCCCTTTACCACAGCCTTAGCCATCCGCATCCCCCCTAAAGATAGCTTGGCAAAAGCGAGAGGAGGGGGTTGCGGAAGCCGCAGCCCCCTCCCTCGGAGGTCCTTACTCCGCGAAGACGGTCTGCTCGTGTATCTCCGTCTGGAGCGCCTTCAGAGCGCGAAGCAAAAGCTTCCTCCTGATGGCCCTCTCCTCCTCCAGGCTCTTGGTGGGATCCCCCAGAGGATGAGGTATGGCCACGGCCGGAACTATGCGGTTCGCCCCCACCGTCTGGGATATGGGGACTATCGTGGCTATGTGAACCACCGGTATGCCTGCCCTCTCTATCTCCTTCACCATCGTTGCGCCGCAACGAGTGCAGGTCCCTCAGGTGGAGGTGAGGATCACCGCGTCCACGTTCGCCCGCTTGAGCTTCTCGGCTATCTCCTTGCCGAAGCGCTTGGCGTTGGCCACAGGGGTGCCGTTGCCGACGGTGGCGTAGTACAGGTCGTGGAGCTTGCCGAAGACCCCCTCCCTCTCGAGCTGCCTCATCACGTCCACGGGCAGGACCCTGTCGGGATCGGCGTTGGCGTAGGTGGGGTCATAGCCGCCGTGGGCGGTCTGATGGGTCTCGGGGGTGAGGTCATCGAGCCCCGCTATGGAGTACTCCCCGTACTTGGTGGCGCTCGAGGCCTCTATCCGATCGGGGTTGCCCTTGGGGACTATCCCTCCCGAGGTGACCAGCGCTATCTTGGCCCTGGAGAGGTCCTTTATGGGCGGCATGGGGGGCACCCTGTCGAACTCGGGCATGGGGTACTCGGTGGCGAAGGGCTCCCCCTTGAGCTTCTTGAGCAGCATGTCCACAGCCCTCTTGGCCCCGATCTCCTCGCGGAAGCAGTTGACCCTTATGCCCCTCTCGATGTAGCCCTCCTCGGCGGGGCTCCCGAGCCTCTGACCCTTGAGCAGCTTGAGGAGCAAGGAGGCCATCCCCTTGAGGGCCTCCCTCATCCCCCTGGCCGAGTCGGCGGTGGAGACTATGTAGAGGTCCTTCCTGTAGAGCTCCACCCCGGGGTTCTCCACGTACATCCCCGAGACCACGGGCACGCCCAGCTCCCTGGCCACGGCCTGCCCCACGGCGCCGGCAGCGGTGCCGTACCTGCCGGCGTTGAAGGCAGGTCCGGTCACCACGGCATCGGGGTTGTACCTCCTTATCAGCTCCAGGACCTCCCTCCTCGCCCTGTCCAGGTTCTCGGCGAAGTAGCCGTCGCCGCAGTACACGGTGGCCACTATCTGCGCCTCAGGGCCCAGAAGCTGCTGCAGCTGGACCCCCGGGCCCACCGGACCCTCCGCGGCCAGGGCCGGGGGAAGGTCGGCCTTCTCCTCCCCGCCGATGCCGGCGTAGAACTGGTTCAGGTAGTGAACTACCCGGTAGGCCATCCCTTCACCCCCCTCCTACAGAGCGTACTTGCTGTACTGCTCCCTGATCTTCCGCACGGCCCCGCACAGCTTCTCCACGTCCAGGACCATCTCCATCATGGCCACCTGCTCCTCCCAGGCCCTGGGGTCGGCGGCCTCCTTTATCTCCGGCTCGAACACGTGGTAGACTGCGAGTCCCAACGGGACTCCGGCCAGCGGACCTGCGAAGGTGGGATCGCCGTTGGTCACCGTCTCGGCGTAGATCTCAGCGCCCTCCGCGTCGGAGGAGCCCAGGACCACGACCACGTTCTCGGCGCCGTACTTCTCGACGATCTCCTTGATCCTCTGCTGGTTCTGCAGGTCCATGGCCCCAGCGGCGGTTCAGACGAAGCACTCGGTCACCGAGAAGGCCACCTCGGCGCCGGAGCCCTTCAGGACCGCCTCCATGGCCGGACCGGCCACGCCGTCCCGCTCGCCCAGCAGGATCAGCTTCTTGCCCTGAAGACCCATCTCCTTTCACCTCCTCCAGCCAGATCGACCTAAAGCCCCACCTAGATGGTGTAGGCGCCTATCCTGCTGAAGCCCAGCTCGTTGGTGGCGCCCGTTATGGCCTGAAGCTCCACCAGGACGGAGCCGTCCTCCCTGAGGGATCCGGCGAAGCCGCCGGCTATCACGTCCAAGTACTCGGGATAGCCTATGAAGCGCTCGAGCCTGGGGAGCTCTATCAGCGCGTTGGCGTTGCCGGCGGTCACCACGGCGTTAGCCTCCCTGGCGGCGTCCGCCAGCGACTGGCTGGCCCCGTCCCTGCCGGCGTACTCGTCGGTGATCAGGACCGTCTTTATCCCCAGCCTCTCCGCCTTGACGCAGTTCATGATCAGGTCCGTGTCGGGGTTGCCGAAGCCCTCCTCCGTGATGATGGCCCCGTCCACCCCCAGCAGGTGCAGGAGCTTCGCCGCGTAGGAGGAGGACCTCTTCTTGTCGGCCAGGGTCACGTTCTCGTTGGTTATCACCACGCCCACGAAGACGAGCTCCTTGCCGTGCCTCCTGTAGAGCTCCCGGATGACGGGGTTGTTCTGATGATGGTAGGTGGTGTTCTTGTCGCAGGCGGAGACGCAGTTGCCGGAGACTATGGCCCCGTCCATGACCTCGTTGGGGTGGATGATGGTGGGAAGGATCCTCTTGGCGTCGACCCCGTAGACCCACGTGTCGTGCAACAGGCCCTGGGACTGGAGCATGTAGAGGTAAGCCACCTTGGGCAGGCCCCTGGGCGCCTCCGCCAGGAGCTCCCCGAAGCCCGGCAGTTCGAAGACCTCCACCTCGTCGGCCTCGACCCCCAGCGAGGCCCTGGCCAGGAAGTGGGCCGCCTTAAGTCCCGCCAGCCTGCAGGCGGCCTCGTACTCGTGCCTCTCTATCCCCTCCACCGGCTCGAAGATCAGGACCACGTTGAAGGTCCTGGAGAAGGGGGTGTACTCGGCCCCGGGGCCGGTCATGTCTATGATGCCCTCCTGGAAGCCCACTATCCTGCCGCAGGTCACCACCGCGGCCCCGTCCAGCACCAGCGTCTGGCCGGACCCCACCGTCTCCACGTCCCCCACGAAGCCGGGGAAGACCTCGCCCCCTCCGGAGATCTTGCAGCGCGGCTCCACCACGTCCTTGACCGGGGCTATCCGGACCGACTCGCCCGGACGAGCCAGGTCCACGTCCACCCTGGCGAGCCTCTCGTCCCCGGAGAGCAGCTCCACCAGCTCGGCCCTGTTCACGAGGAGCACCCCGTCCTTGAGACCGCTTCTGCCGTCCGTCCACTGAAGGCCCTTCACCTTAACCCTGTGCAGCTCAAGCCTCATCCTCTTCCCCCCTTTCCCCTAGGCCAGGAGCTTGGATTCGACGGCCTCCCTGATCTTCTCGATCGTGACGTCGCCGGTGAGCTTCTCCACCAGCTCCCCACCCCTGTAGAACAGGAAGGTGGGCACGCTCATCACCTTGAGCGATATGACCAGCCTCCTGTTCTCGGCCACGTTGAGCTTGCAGAACTTCACCCTGCCGGCGTACTCCTCGGCGAGCTTCTCCACGTGGGGCATCAGGGCCTTGCAGGGGCCGCACTGGGGTCCCCACAGGTCCACCACCACGGGGAGGTCGCTCCCCAACACCTCAGCCTCGAAGTTGTCCTTGTTCACCTCTACCAACGGCCACACCTCCTTTCCCCTCCAAGTCCTCGAGCAGATCGCCCACGAGGCCCAGGTCGAGGTCCATGAAGTCCGAGGCCAGATCCAGGGGAGGCGAGCACATGCCCCCCTCCTTTAGCTCGTCCAGACAGGAGAACAGGAGCTCGAAGGAGGCGGGGGATGGAGATCTCCCCCCCCGCGCCAGGACGAGGGTGCGAAAGGGGGCCTTGGAGAGGCGCACGTTGCCGTACCTGGGATGGACCAGGAGCTCATACCCCTCGCAGAGCAGGCGAAGGGCCCCCTCGTAGACCTCCAGCGGGGAGGAGAAGAGGAGCACACAGGAGGAAAGACCAGGGTGCCTGGAAAGGACCCTCCCGTTGTTGGTGAGAACGCGAAAATCCCCCCGCTCGGACACACCACTCCCTCCTCGCCCAAAAGAAGAGAGCTCTGTCCCAGCGCCTTGGGGATTCGCCCACGGGCTTGCCCCTTAGGCAGGCCGAACGGCCTTCTCCAGAGCCGCGTCCCCCCGCAATCCTTTCGCCTGAGAGATTCGGGTCGCCCCTTGCCCCTTCGGCACCCCTCAACGAGGGGATTCTCTTGCGGGGATCATCCGCACCGGAGACGTCGACACCCGATTCACAATCTCGAGCAAGGTTTATTCTATACCTCAGTCTAAAATTTTTCAATAACCCCTCCACCCCGCCGGAGGCGCTCGAGCGTCGACCCCGGCGAACGCCTCTGGAGATCCCCTGTGTTAGACTAAGGCCTCAGAGGGGGTGGTTTCCTTTGGAGATGAGGGAGGAGCTTAGGGGGATAGCCAGGAGGGCGATAGAGAGCGTCCTACCCGATCGGGCGGTCAGGGAGGAGCTCTCGAGGAGGGAGATCTCCGACCCGGTAAGGATACTCGCCTTCGGGAAGGCCTCCTGGAGGATGGCCAGGGCCGCCGTGGAGGTCCTGGGGAAGAGGGTGAAAGGGGGAATAGCGATCACCAAGAGGGGGCACAGCCAGGGCCCCATAGAGGGGATCGAGGTGTGGGAGGCCTCGCACCCGGTGCCCGACGAGAGCTCCGTATCCGCCACCAGGAGGGCCCTGGAGCTGATGGAGGGGCTTTCGGAGGGGGAGACGGTCCTGCTCCTGATCTCGGGAGGGGGATCTGCGCTCTTCGAGCTTCCCGCCGAGGGGGTGAGCCTCGAGGAGATAAGGGAGGTGACCGAGGCGCTGCTCAGGGGGGGTGCGACCATAGGTGAGCTTAACGCCGTCAGGAAGAGGCTTTCTGCCGTCAAAGGGGGGAGGCTGGGGGAGATGCTTCGCCCGGCCAGGGTCCTGGCCCTGGTCCTCTCCGACGTGGTGGGGGACAGGCTCGACACCATAGCCTCCGGCCCCGCCCATCCGGACGGCACCACCGCAGAGGAGGCGCTCAGGATCGCCTCCCGATACGGGCTCAAGCTATCTCCTGCCGCACTGGAGGCCCTGAGGAGGGAGACCCCCAAGAGGCTCGAGCACGTGGAGACCGTGGTCGTGGGGAACCTCCTCAAGGCCTGCGCCACAGCCATGGAGGAGGCCTCGAGGCTCGGATACAGCCCCTTCTCGCTGACCACCCACCTGGAGGGGGAGGCGAGGGAGGTGGGCCTCCTCTTCGCCTCGGCGGCCAAGAGCGCCCTGGCGGGGAGCTCCTCCCTCAGGAGGCCCTGCGCCCTGGTGGCGGGGGGGGAGACGGTGGTGCGCGTGAGGGGCAAGGGCAGAGGGGGGAGGAACCAGGAGCTGGCCCTCTCCTTCGCCCTCTCGGTCGAGGGGCTGGAGGGGGTCGCCCTCCTGAGCCTCGGGACGGACGGAACGGATGGGCCCACCGACGCGGCCGGGGCCGTCGTGGACGGTGGGACCGCCCGCAGGATAAGGGAGGCTGGGCTGGACCCGCAGGCCCTACTGGAGGACAACGACTCCTACAGGGCCCTCCAGGCCGCCGGCGACCTCCTCTTCACCGGCCCCACGGGGACCAACGTGAACGACGTGGTGGTCCTCCTGGTAAGATAGCTGAGGAGGTGATAGGAGGTGCTCAAAGAGGGAGATATGGCCCCGGACTTCTGCCTCGAGAGCGACGAGGGCAAGAGGGTCTGCCTGGAGGACCTGAGGGGCAGGAAGGTGGTGCTCTACTTCTACCCCAAGGACGACTCCCCCGGTTGCACCAGGGAGGCCCTGAGCTTCAAGGAGATAAGCGATGAGCTCGAGGGGCTCGGCGCGACGGTGATCGGGATAAGCCCGGACGACGTGGAGTCCCACAGGAGGTTCAAGGGAAAGCACGGCCTACCCTTCCTGCTCCTGAGCGACCCGGACGGCGCGGTGGCCAAGGCCTTCGGGGCCTGGGGGGAGAAGAGGATGTACGGCAAGAGGTTCGAGGGGGTTATCCGCTCCACCTTCCTCCTGGACGAGGAGGGAAGGGTCATGAAGGTCTACCCCAGGGTAAAGCCCGAGGGACACGGCCAGGAGGTGCTCTCCTGCCTGATGGGGTGAAACCCCTACAGGTGGGTCGAGAGGACCATCTCCCTGACCTTCCTTATGTGGGCATCGACCAGCTCCTCTGCCCTGCGGGCGTCCCTGGCCCGCAGGGCCTCCAGGATCTCCCCGTGCTCCGCCAGGGACTCCTTAATCCTACCCGACCTGCTTATGGATAGAAACCTCACGAGCCCCAGCTTGTCGCTTATCCCCTTCACCACCTCGAGCAGGACCCCGTTCCCCGATCCCTCCACGACGGCGCTGTGGAAGGCCTCGTTGAGGGCCATGGACAGCTTCAGGTCCTCGAGCTCCGAGGCCCTCCTCATCCGCCCGTAGAGCTCCTCGAGGCGGCGGAGGTGCTCCTCCGAGGCCCTCTCCACGAAGAGGCGAACCGCCATCCTCTCCAGGCAGATCCGGACCTCCAGCGTGTCCTCCAGCTCCTTCCTCGAAAGCCCCTTGACCAAAAAGCCCTTCCGGGGCACGAGCTCCACCAGCCCGACGGCGCAGAGGTAGTTCAACGCCTCCCTTATGGGGGTGGGGCTAACCCCCAGCTCCCTGGCGAGCTCCCCTATCCTCAGCCTGTCCCCCTTGGAGAACCTCCCCTCGGCGATGGCCTCCCTTATGTGGTCCACCACCTCGTCCCTGAGCGACCTCCTGCGGATCAAAAACCATCTCCCCTCCGAGGAACTGGCATATCGACCGAAGAAAGGCGTTTCTAAAGATTTTCCCACCCAGCTCGGCTTCGCTCAAGGGGTCTAGGGGCCGGAGATCATCTCCCGCCCCTCAAGGCCCTCCCCAGGGCCCCGCCGAGGAGGACGAGCTCCCTCTGTCGCTGGCTCAGGGGTATCCTGAGGGAGAGCCTGAGCCCATCCCTCGGCCTCATCGCCTCGGTCAGCTCCCTTCCCTCCTCCAGGTCCCTCCGGACGGAGGGGAGGAGGAGCTCGTCTCCCACCTCCAGCCGGTAGTAGTCGGAGGGATCGGCGAAGAGGAGGGGGAGGACGCCGAAGTTAGCCAGGTTCGAGAGGTGTATCCGCTCGAAGGACTTGGCGATCACCGCCTCCACACCCAGGTACATGGGGCACAAAGCCGCGTGCTCCCTGGAGGAGCCCTGTCCGTAGCTCTCCCCCGCCACCACCAGGTTGGAGAGACCCCTGCCCCTGTTCTCCAGCGCCCTCCTCGGGAAGTCCGGGTCCACCGGCTCGAAGACGTGCCTGGCGTACTCCGGGACGTTGGACCTGAGCTTCAGGTAGGGGCCGGCCGGGACTATGTGGTCGGTGGTGATCTTGTCCCCCACCTTTATGGCCACCGCACCCCTGATGGAACTTCCGAGCTCCCCCTTCACCGGCAGGGGCCCTATGTTGGGACCCCTCCTGATCTCGACGGAAGCCCTCTCCTCCCGGGGGAGGGGGAAGACGAAGCCGGAGTCGTCCAGCACGAAGCTATGGGGGAGGGAAAACCGCCGGTAGGGTATGCCCATCTCCTCCAGGCGCCTCGGGTCGGTGAGGACCCCGGTGAGGGCCGAGGCCGCGGCGGTCTCAGGGCTCGCCAGGTAGACCTGGGCGTTGGGGGTCCCGCTCCTCCCCGGGTAGTTCCTGTTGCTGGTCCTGAGCGAAACCCCTCCGAAGCCCGGGGAGAAGCAGACCCCCACGCAGAAGGTGCAGGCGCACTCAAGAAGCCTCGCCCCGGCGGCTATCAGGGGCGCGAGGCCCCCGTCCCGCTCGAGGGTAAGGAGCACCTGCCTCGAGCCCGGGGATATCCCGAGCTGGACGTCTTTGTGGACGACCCTGCCCCTCAGCACGTGGGAGACCGTCATGAGGTCCCTGTAGGAGGAGTTGGTGCAGCTCCCTATCGCCACCTGGTCGAGCTTAAGCCCCTCCAGCTCCGAGACGGGCCTGACCAGGTCGGGGGAGTGGGGACACGCCACCAGGGGCTCCACCTCCGAGAGGTCCAGCTCCAGGCGACCGTCGTAGCGGGCGTCGGGGTCCGCCTCCAGGGGTACCCAGTCCCCCTCCCTACCCTGCCCCCTCAAGAACTCCAGCGTCGCCTCGTCGGAGGGGAAGAGGGAGGTCAAGACCCCCATCTCCGCCCCCATGTTGGCGATGGTGGCCCTCTCGGGGACCGAGAGGGATTTAACCCCTTCCCCGCCGTACTCCAGGACGATGCCCGCGTTCCCCCTGGTGGTGAGGATCGAGAGCAGCTTCAGGGCCACGTCCTTGGCCGAGACCCATGGGCGAAGCTCCCCCGACAGATCCACCCTGATCACCCGGGGGTAGGTGAGGTACACCGGCCTTCCGCCCATGGCGAGGGCCACGTCCAGCCCCCCCAAACCC
>CAYRKT010000053.1:0-10236 GCA_964425005.1 uncultured Synergistia bacterium | reverse complement strand
CCCCACCAGAGCGCAGTAGGGGGCGAAGCGCCAGAGGGATCCCCTCCTCACCGAGCCCACCAGCGACAGAGCCAGGAGACCGCTCGAGAAGGCCAAAGCCGCTGAGGCCAGCCAGAGGGACGAACCGCCGATGGCCTCCGCCGGCATCCCCTCCTTGACCTCCAGGAGGAAGGCCCCAAGGGAGGCGGGCAAGAACATCAGGAAGGAGAGCTCGAAGGCCCTCTCCCTATCCAGGCCCATGGCCAACATGGCCGATATGGTGCTTCCCGAGCGGGAGACCCCGGGGAATAGGGCAAAGCCCTGGACCACCCCCACCGCCAGGGCCCTGAGGACGAAACCCCCCATCCCGAGGTCGCCCGCCGATCGCCCCCGCTTCGACAGGAGCAGCAACGAGGCGGTGAGCAAAAACCCACATCCCACCGCCCGGAGGTCGGCCCCCCAGGCCTCGACGGCGTCCTTGAGGGAAAGCCCCAGAACCCCGGTGGGAAGGCTCGCCACGGCCACGAAGAGGACGGTCCTCAAGGCCTCCCCTTCCCCTCCAAGCGCGCCCAGGACGAGACCCCAAAGCCTCCTCCTGAAGTAGAAGACCACGGCGAACAGGGTGGCCAGGTGCACGGTCACGTCGAAGGCGAGGGGGAGATACGGCAGCCCCACCAGGCGCTTAACGAGCGCCAGGTGGCCCGAGCTGCTCACGGGGAGGAACTCGGTCAACCCCTGCGCCAGGCCGAGCAACAAGAAGCCCAGGCTCACAGGTTCACCTCCAGTCGGTGCATGTCCAGGACCACCCTGGCTATGTTGTGGGCGTGGTCGCATATCCTCTCCAGGTTGCTCAGGATGTCTATGAAGATTATCCCCGCCTCCAGCGCGCATATCCCCCTGTTGAGCCTGTCGGTGTGCTTCCTCCTGAGCTCCCTCTGCATCCTGTCCACCATGTCCTCCAGCTCCACCACCCTGGAGGCCATCTCCTTGTCCTCCAGCTCCAGGGCGCTCAGGGAGAGCCTGAAGGCCTCCTCCACCGCGTCCCCCATCTGGTTGAGCTCCGCCATGGCGGTGGCGCTGAAGGGGATGTTCCGCTCGAACTTGAAGTCGAAGAGCTCCACCAGGTTCTGACAGTGATCCCCCACCCTCTCCACGTCCCCCGCCAGGTCTATGTAGCTGGTGGCCAGGACCGACAGGTCCGGAGAGATCCCCCCCTGGACCAGCTCGGAGGCATAGCGCAAAAGCCCCCGGGTCATGTCGTTCAGGACCTTCTCCTTGGCGTTGACCTCGGCTATCATCTTGGGGTCGTTCCTGTTGTAGGCCTCCCTGGCGCAGCGAAACATGTAGAGGGCTACCCTCCCCATCTGGAGGAGCTCCCTCTTCACCGCCTCGAGGGCGGCCACGGGCGTGTCGAAGAGGCGCCGATCCAGGTAGGAGCCCACCTCAGGACCCATCTCGTCCTCCCCGGGCAGGATCCTCTTTATCAGGGCCACGAACCGATCCACGAAGGGCAGGAAGAGCAGGGCGTTGACCACGTTGAAGATGGTGTGGGAGTTGGCCACCTGCCTCGCGGGGTCCGAGGAGGTGAGCACCACCAGCTTGACGTAAAGGGGCAAAACGAGCAGCATCGCCGCTGTCCCTATGACGTTGAAGAGGACGTGGGAGAGGGCGGCCCTCTTGGCGTGCCTGTTGCCGCCGAGGGAGGCCAGCACCGCCGTCACGGTGGTCCCGATGTTGTCGCCGAATATGATCGGCACCGCCGCCTCCACGGGCAAAACCCCCTGGGAGGCCATGGCTATGGTCAGCCCCACGGTGGCCGAGCTGCTCTGGACCAGACAGGTGAGGACGGTGCCCGCCAGGACCCCCAGGATCGGGTGGTGGGATAGGTGCAGGAGGAGGTCCTCCCTGCCCTTGAGGAAGGACATGGAGTCCTTCATCATCTCCATGCCCATGAAGAGAAGGCCCAGGCTCAGCATCACCTGACCTATGTGGGCGTGCTTCTTCCTGCGGGAGAGCATCTGCAGAGCCAGGCCCACGACTATCAAGACGGGGGCGCCCTGCTCCACCTTGAAGGCCACTATCTGACCGGTGAAGGTGGTACCTATGTTCGCCCCCATTATCACGCCGAAGGCCTGCTTCAGCGTCATGAGACCCACGTGGACCAGGCTCACCACTATCACGGTGGTGGCGCTGCTGCTCTGGATCAACATGGTGACCAGCGTCCCCACCGCCACGCCCTTTAGGGGGCTGGAGGTGAAGGCCGCTATCAGACGCCTCATCTCCGCCCCGACCGCTGACTGGAGGGCTTCCCCCATGCTCTTTATGGCGTAGAGGAACACGCCCAGCCCTCCAAGGAGCCAGATCGCGTTGTGAAGCACCCGACCACCCCTTCCCAGAGACTACCCCAAACCAGAGGAGGGGGAAGCCCTTCCCCCTCCTTCAGGTCGAACCCGCTACGACTCCTCCTTCACCTCCAGGACCTTCCTGCCGCGGTAATACCCGCACTCGGGACAGGCCCTGTAGGTGACGGTCGTCTCCCCGCAGTGGGGACAGCTGCTCAGGGCCGGGACCTCAGCGCTGGCAAGCCAGTGAGCCAGCCTCCTGTCCCTCCTAGCTCTGCTCGTCTTCCTCTTCGGCACGGCCATGGGCATCGCCACCTCCTTCCAGAAGCTCCTTGAGCGCCGAAAGCCTGGGATCGCCGGCCTCCAGGCTGCAGGAGCAGTCGCCCTCGTTCAGGTTCTTGCCGCACGACGGACATATGCCCCTGCAAAGCTCGGAGCAGACGACCTTGGGGGGTATCCCCAGGATCAGCACCTCCTCGAGCTGATGGGCCACGTCCAGCTTCCCCACCAGGCTTCCCACCAGCACCTCGTTCTCCTCGCCCTCGGCTATCTGGTGCTCCTCCTCCAGCTCGACCGGGAGGCCCTCCCGGTAGACGAAGGTGAAGGGCTCGTCCACCTCGAACAGGGCGGGGCCCAGACACCTGCCGCAGGCAGTCCTGAGGGTAGCCCTCATCTGCCCCCAGACTATGAGCTCCCCCTCCGACAGAGAGGCGAAAAGGGACACCTTAGCGGGACCCTCGAGCTCGTAGCTCTGCCCCCAGTACTGGAAGGAGAAGGGGGGTAGCTCCAGCTCCCGCTCGAGCGGCTCACCCTCGAGGGCCCTGAGCCTCTCCAGGTCCAAAACCACGCTCCAACCAGAGGATATGTCGGACAAACCAAGCCCCTTCCTCTCCGCCCTAAAGGGACAAGACAGAGGAATATCTTACAACACCCTTCGGTTTTTGCAACTACCGACCGGTCGAGAGCCAGGCGTCCTTGAAGAGGGCGAGCCTCAGCACATCCCTCCACCTGCCGCCCTTGTAGAGCTCCCTCGAGAAGCGCCCCTCCTCCACGAAGCCCAGCTTCCTGTAGAGCTTCAGGGCCCTCTGGCTGTCGGCCAGGAGCTGGGCGTGGACCTTGTGGATGGGAAGGTGATGGAAGACGTAGTCGAAGAAGAGCTTGCTGGCCGCGTAGGCTATCCCCCTGCCCTCGTAGCTGGGGAGCAGGGCTATGCCGAAGCCCGCCCGCTGGTGCCGGTAGTCCACCTCCTCCAGGTATATCCACCCAGCCCTGTCCAGCCTCATCTCTATTATGAAGTCCATCCTGCGGTGGACCGACTCCTCGAAGAAGGCCTTCATGGCGAAGTCGTAGAAGGGAGGATCGTAGAGGGAGTTCTCGTAGACCTCCGGCCTGTTCCTCATCACCACTATGAACTCCTCGTCCCCCCTGGAAAGGGGCCTGAGGACCAGATCCCCGATGACTATCAAGCCCATCACCCCCTATTGGTTCGAAAAATCCACGGAAATTATACTATTCCCTCAGGCTATCTGCCGAGATCGGCCAGCATCCTCGACCAGGCGAAGGGACTCACCCTGACGGTGGACTCCCCCCTGTAGGAGACCCTCCCTCCCTCCAGGTGTCTGACGTGCTTCCTCCTCACCACGTCCACGTCCACCCAGGCGGAGTTCCTGGCCCTGCTGTGGAAGGCGGCGAGGGAGGCGGCGAACTGGACCACCTCCTCGGGGACCCTTCTGCCCCCGCTCTTAACTATCACGTGGGCCCCCGGGACGTCCCTGGCGTGGAGGAAGAGGTCCTCCCTGGCGGCCTCGCGGAAGGTGAGGAGGTAGTTGGACTCCTCCGACCTGCCCACCAGGACCTCGAAGCCCCCGTACGCGTAGGCGAGTAAGGAGGGGGAAGAGGCCCCGACCTCCTCGGGAGGAGCGCTGCGATCGGCGCGCCTGGGGGACGTCCGTCTAGGAGGCCTTCCCTTCGCCCCGCAGGGCGAGAGCCTAAGGGAGGTCAGGGAGGCAAGCTCCTCCTCCACCCTGGCCTCCTCGGCCTCCAGCTCCGAGAGCTTGAGCTCCAGGGCCCTGACCCTCCCCTCGAGGGAGTCCTCCCTCCTTTTTAGCTCCTCGTACTCCCTGAACAAGCTGGAGACCAGCTCCGAGGGGTCCTCCCCCGGCAGATCCACCTCCACCTCCTCCCCGCTCTCCCAGTCCACGAGGGAGACCTTGCCGCCGCCCCATCTACCCAGCAGGCCGAGGTTGGAGGCAAGTAGCTGGGCCAGCCTCAGGACCTCGGGCGCCCTTCGGGTCTCCTCGAGGGAGGATCTGGCCTCCTCCAGCAGGGCTTTCAGCCTCTCCCTCCTGCCGCTGAGGCGCTTAAGATCCCTCTCCAGCTCCCACCTACGCGCCTGAAGGGACCTCCCCTGGAGCTTGACCGCCCTAAGGAGGGCCCAGGCCCGGGACGGATCGAGCGAAAGCCCCACCTCCCTGGGCCAGGCGAACAAGAAGCCATCCCTCCACTGCACCTGGAAGCGCCCCTCGAAGAGCTCGCCCTCCAGGGCCCTCATCTCCTCCTCCCCCACCAGGGAGGCTATGGCCTTGCTGTAGAAGGGGGCAGAAGGAGGGACGTAGGGGGACCCCACCTCCAGCGCCCTGTCCCTGTGGCGGACCGCCCTGGCGAAGGAGAGCACCTTTCCGTCCTCCAGGAGGTAGAGGTTGGTCCCTCCCCCCATGACCTCGAGGACCAGGGAGAGAGGCCCCACCCTGGCCCCCGAAGGGCGAAAGTCCAACCTCAGGACCCTGTCCCTCCCGAGCTGACGGACCCCGACGAGCCTCCCCCCCCTGAGGCGCTGGGTCTGGGCGGCGAAGGGACCCCAGGAGGCCGAAGGACCCCGGAGCATCGACAGATCCTCCCTCTCCAGGAGCAGGGGACAGGCCCACTGGGGATCGTGCTGGAGGGCCAAGAGGCCCCTGCCCAGGTCCAGGACGAGGGCCCCGTCGAAGGAGAAAACCCTCTGGACCTTGAGCTCCAGCAGCGCCGAGATCTCGCGGACGAAGAAGGGGAAGAGGTCTGACCCCACGTAGAAGCGGTGCGCCCCGGAGAGGGGCACCTCAGGCCCTAGCCCCTCCAGGTCCTGCAGAAGGCGCACCTCCCCACGTAGGTGGGCATGCCGCACAGGTCGCAGAGCTCCTTCTCCTCGTCGAAGGGCCTGCCGAAGAGATGGGCGTTCTGAACGTAGCCGGTGTAGAAGCGAAGCTTGGTCCCGGGGGATATCTCCTCGGCCATCCTCATGACCCCCTTGAGCTCCAGGAAGGTGGCCCCCTCGGAGTAGGGGCACTCCTCCTCCACGTAGTCTATGCCGGATAGGAGGCAGTAGGCGGCGTTCTGGCGCTCGGTGCACAGGGCCAGAGGCTTGGCCCTGGCCTTAACCCTCTCGCCGGACGGGGGGAGGTAGGGGAGCCCCTTGGCCAGGTGCTCCAGGTCCCACCTGAACAGGTTGGATAGGAGGGCCGAGGTCAGATCGTCCAGGTTGTGGCCCGTGGCCACCACGTCCATCCCCTTCTCGTAGGCCACCCTGTTCATGTAGTACCGCTTGGTAAGGCCGCAAAGGGAGCAGACGCTCCGGGAGCCCCTCCTGGCCCTCTCGGGGACGCTCTCGCCGTGAAGGGCCCTCACGTCTATAACCAAAAGCTCAAGCCCCCTCGAGGCGGCGAAGGCTTCAGTCTTCCGCCTGGATAGGGCCGAGTACTCCCCTATACCCAGGTCCACGTGGAGGCCCAGGGTGGAGTAACCAAGGCCCGAGAGGAGGTCCCACAGGGCCAGGCTGTCCTTGCCCCCCGACACGGCCACCAGCACCTTGCTGCCTCGGCCGAACATCCTGTACTTCCCTATCGTCGAGGCCACCCTCCTCCTCATCCAGGCGAGGAAGTGCTCCTCGCAGAGGCTCAGGTTGTGCTCCCTCAGCTTTATCGCGGCCCTCGAGCCGCAGACCCTGCACTTCATCGGCTAGCCCCCGCTCACCACCGCGACCACCCTTATGGAGTCGCCGGGGTTCACCATCTCGTCCTCGGTGAGGATCCTACCCTCCCTGAGCACCAGGACCTCCTCCCACGAAAGCCCCATGAGCCTGACCAGCTTCAGGGCGCTCATCCTCTCCTCGAACCTGTAGGTCTTCCCCCTGTAGAGCACCTCCAACTTCATCTACCTCCGGCTCCATGTAAGGCCTAGAGTCCACCTCTATCCTGCCGTCGCCCCCCGAGGGGAGGAGCAAGGACCATACGGCGGAAGCCCGCCTCTCGAGCTCCATCATCGCCCTCCCAACCCCCTCCCCCCTGAAGGAGCCCCGGGTTATCAGAGGGAGGGAGGCCCTCTCGCGCATCAGGGCGAGGATCCTCCGGCCCCTGCCGGAGAAGCCCAGGACCCTGAGATACCTGGGGCCCGAGGCCTCGAAGCTCTGGGCCATCTCCTTGGTGTAGCCCACCAGCAGGTGACAGAGCATCCTCTGGATGGCGGTCTTGGTGTAGCGCTTGGTGTAGACCATGCCTATCAGCTCGTCCAGGGAGGAGGCCTCGAAGGCCGCCCTGTGTATCCGGTTCTCTATCCCCTCCCGCATCTCGAAGACGCGCCCCATCTCCTCGGGGGAGGACCTCCTGATCGCGGAGAGCACCAACCTGGAGAAGAGGTCCCTACCGACCACCGCCCTCCCCTCGTCCAGGGCCCGACAGATTATACGATAGGAGTGCCCCGGGAGGTAAGGAGAGAGGGCCTCCCGCTCGCCCCTCTCCAGCGCCCTCCTTATCCCGGTGGCGCTGGCAGGACCATCGCCCAGCTTGGGGTCGAGGTAGGCCGCCCCCACCCGCCTTATGGTCATGGGCTCTATGGGATAGCCCCTCTCCAGCAGACGCCTCAGGTACTCCAGTCCCAGGATGTTGTTGGACAGGAACTTAACCCTTTCCAGGCCACCGCCCAGGAAACCCTCCAGGGCCAGCCTCCTCGCCTCGGGGAAGGAGAATCCCTCCGAGACGTACCGGTCGAAAAGGGCCTTGAAGGCAGGGGGTTCCTCCAGGAGCAGGGAAGCCAGGCGCAAGAGCCCCTCCAGGTCCCCGTCCTCCGAGCCGAAGGAGAGGTGAGTGACCACCCCCGTGGAGGCCAATACGTCGACGGCCCCGGAGGCGAAGATCCTGGCGCTCTGGCAGCAGAAGGCGTAGGGAAGCTCCAGCACCACATCCACCCCGGCCCTGACGGCCATCTGCGCCCTGTCCCACTTGGAGAGCATGGCGGGCTCGCCCCTCTGCACGAAGTGGCCGCTCATGACCACCACCACGCCGTCGGGCTTGAGCCTCCTGACCGACTCCCTCAGGTGGTAGAGGTGCCCCAGGTGGAAGGGGTTGTACTCCACCACTATGCCCAGGACCCTCATCTCCTCTCCCCCACCGCCCCTAATTTTTTATTAAAATTGAAAATCCTTGAAGCCCTCGGTCGACTGCCATATATTTTATCAGGCGCCGGCTTGAGGCCTGGGTGCGAAGATTCGTTATTCCGGAAGGAGGCATGGCGAGTTGAAGGTCCTCGTTATCAACTGCGGAAGTTCCTCCATCAAGTACCAGCTGTTCGACATGGAGAGGGAGGAGATCCTGGCCAAGGGCATAGTGGACAGGATAGGGATCGAGGGCTCCTTCATCAAGCATCAGTCGCGCGGGGAGAACCACGTCATAGAGGTGCCCATGCCGGACCACGAGGTGGGGATAAAGCACGTCCTGGAGCTCCTGACCCACGAGATCTACGGAGTGATAGAGAGCCTGAGCGAGATCACGGCGGTGGGGCACAGGGTGGTCCACGGGGGCGAGTACTTCTCCGACTCGGTGTTGATCGACGATCGGGTGATCAAGGCCATAGAGGAATGCTCCAGCTTCGCCCCTCTCCACAACCCGCCCAACCTGATGGGCATCAAAGCAGCCATGCACGTCCTGCCGGGCGTGCCACAGGTGGCGGTCTTCGACACCGCGTTCCACCAGACCATGCCCAAACACGCCTACATCTACGGCCTGCCCTACGAGTACTACGAGAGGCACAGGATCAGGAGGTACGGCTTCCACGGGACCAGCCACTACTACGTGGCCCATCGCACCGCGGAGCTCGCGGGCAGGCCCATAGAGGAGCTCAAGATCATAACCTGTCACCTGGGCAACGGGAGCTCCCTGGCGGCGGTCATGAACGGCAGGTGCGTGGACACCTCGCTGGGCTTTGGGACCACAACGGGGGTGCTCATGGGCACCAGGACGGGCGACGTGGACCCGGTGGCCCTGCTCCACATAATGGAGAAGGAGGGCCTCTCCCCCAAGCAGATCTCGGACCTCATCCACAAGCAGAGCGGCATAAAGGGGCTCTCGGGCGTATCCAACGACCTGAGGGACGTGGAGAGGGCCGCCGAGGAGGGCAACGAGAGGGCCAGGCTGACCCTGGAGGTCCTGTGCTACGGCGTAGCGAAGTACATAGGCGCCTACGCTGCCGCCATGAACGGAGTGGACGTGATCTCCTTCACCGCCGGGATCGGCGAGAACAGCCCCCTGGTCAGGGCGAAGGTCTGCTCCAGGCTCACCTTCCTGGGGGTCCACCTGGACGAGAAAGCCAACGAGAAGGCCTTCCGGGGCGTCGAGGGCTTCATCACCACCCCGGACTCGCGGGTCAAGGTGGCCGTAGTGCCCACCAACGAGGAACTGGTCATAGCCAGGGACACCAAGAGGCTGGTCGAATCCCGTCGATAAGGCCGTGACCAGGCCCCACCCAGGGACGTCCGCAGGAGGGGGCTTCCTGGATTCGCGCGAGGTCCGATCGCGTCGGCGAGCCGAGCCCCGGGGTGAAGGTCCAGCTGGCCCGGTGGCTGGCTGACCCCCTCGACGGGCTCACGGCGATGCCAGACCCCAAAGCCCTCCTGCTGCCGTTGGGGCAGGCCTCGAGGGCCCTGGGGGAGTTCGAGGGGCGAGGGGCCGGGAGTTGCCCCTCGCCCCTCAGGCGGAGGCTTCCCTCTGCCTGAGCATGAAGAAGTGGTCCAGAGGCCCGTGGCCTCGGCCGATGTCGAGCCTTGAACCCGCCTCTATGGCCCTCCCCACGTAGTCCTTCGCCATCACGAAGGCGTCCCTGAGGGCAAAGCCCCTAGCCAGGAAGGCGGCCAGGGCAGAGGCGAAGGTACAGCCCGTGCCGTGGGTGTTGGCGGTGTGCACCCTGGGGGAGGAGACCTCGAAGAAGGAGGAGCCGTCGAAGAGGACGTCTATCGCCTCGTCCTCGGAGATGTGCCCCCCCTTGACTATGACGTTCCTGGGACCCATGGACCAGAGCAACCTGGCGGCCTCCCTGGCGTCCTCGAGGGTCCTGACCGGCTTCCTGGTGAGCGCCTGGGCCTCGTGGGCGTTGGGGGTGATCACGTAGGCCAGGGGGAAGAGCATCTCCACCAGGGCGCTCACGGCCTCGGGCCTCAGCAGAGGATCTCCTCCCTTCGCCACCATCACCGGGTCCACCACCAGGACCTCAACCCCATAGCGAAGCGCCCTGTCCCTGACCACCTCTATCAGCGGAGCGCTGGAGAGCATCCCCGTCTTCCACGCGTCGGCCCCTATGTCCTCCATCACCGCGTCTATCTGGAGGGCCAGGAAATCGGGGCTCACCTCCACTACGCCCCTGACCCCCAGGGTGTTCTGGGCCGTCAAAGCCGTTATGGCCGTAGTACCGTAGACGCCGCAGGCGGCGAAGGCCTTGAGGTCCGCCTGGATTCCGGCCCCTCCGCCCGAGTCGGAACCCGCTATGGAGAGAACCCTCTTCAAAACGCATCACCCCCTGGAACGCTTCCGGGTCAATAGTGGGAAAAACCCCCTGGCGACAGGGGCCTTAAGCTCCCCTCGACCTCGAGCCAAACCCCCTCCCCCGCCGGCAATAC
>CAYRKT010000052.1:0-10603 GCA_964425005.1 uncultured Synergistia bacterium | reverse complement strand
GTGGGGGACCTGGGGGGGTTCGCTGCCTCCATATGGATGAGGGGTATAGACTGGGCGAACGTACCCACCACCCTCTTGGCCCAGGTGGACAGCAGCATAGGGGGTAAGACCGCGGTGAACCTGAAGGCCGGCAAGAACCTGGTGGGGAGCTTCCATCGGCCGAGGGCGGTGGTGACGGACGTCCGGTTTTTGCTCACCCTGCCGGAGGAGGAGTTCAGGCAAGGGCTGGCGGAGATGGCCAAGTACGCTCTCCTGGGCGAGAGGGGGCTCGAGGAGCTCTTGAGGGGTGAGACCGACGCCCTTCTGGAGAGGGACCTGGACGTCCTGGGAGAGGCGGTGTCGATGAGCCTTAGGTGCAAGCTCCTCTACGTGGAGGAGGACCCCGAGGAGAGGATGGGCCTGCGGGTATGCCTCAACCTGGGACACACCCTGGGACACGCGCTGGAGGCCGCCTCGGGTTACTCGCTGAGGCACGGCGAGGCGGTGGCGATAGGGCTCGGCTTCGCCCTGCACGTCTCCAGGTCCTTGGGGCTCTGCGACCGGGGCTTCGTCGAGAGGGGTCTGTCGCTGGTCGAGCAACTCGGTCTTCCCACCTCCACCTCCGTGCCCTGGGAGAGGGTTTGGCCCTACATGCTCAGGGACAAGAAGTTCGTCAGGTCGAGGTGCAACATGGTCCTCCCGACCCCCGATGGTCCGAGGCTGGTGAGGGACATCGCCCCCGAGGTCCTCCGGGAGGCCTACAGCTGGGTTTTCGCCGGGGAGGCCGATCCGATCCTCTCATCTCGCGACGGGGTAGGAGCCGAGGACCTTGAGGAAGGAGCAAAGGGCCCTCATCTCCTCCAGAGCCCTTCTAACGCGCTCCTCTGAGATGCCTCCTTCGAAGTCCACGAAGAAGATGTACTCGAAGGTGGACCCGGGCATGGGGCGGGACTGGATGTGGGTCAAGTTCAACTTCGCCTCGTAGAGGGGCTTAAGGGCCCGGAACAAGGTGCCTGGTCTGTGGGGAACGTTGAAGAGGATGGAGGTCTTGTCCTGCCTGGAGTTGGGTGCCTCCTCCGTGGAGATGAGCCAAAAGCGGGTCACGTTGCCGGGGTTGTCCTCCACGTGGGAGGCCAAGACCTCGAGCCCGTAGGTCCTGGCGGCGAGCCTCGAGCATATGGCCCCCAGTCTCCTGTTCCCTTTGACCTCGGCGGCGGCCGCGCTCGTGCTGTTGGTGGCGGCGCGCCTGGCCCTGGGTAGGTTTTTGGACAACCAGTTCCTGGACTGGGAGAGGGCCTGGGGGTGCGAGCGCACCTCTTCAATCTCCTCCAGGGACTTCGCCTCCGAGGCCAAGACCAGTTCCACCTCCATGGAGAGCTCGACCCTTATCCTCACGGAGGGAGCGGCCCGCAAGAAGGAGTCCAGAGTCTCGAGCACCGTCCCCCCTATGGAGTTCTCTATGGGGACTATGCCCCACCTGATCTCACCTCTGGAGAGGGAGGAGAAAACCTCCTCCACGCTCTCCTTGTGGAGGACCTCGACCTCGTCCCCGACCAGCCCCCTCAGGGCCTGCTCGGAGAACGAGCCCTCCGGCCCCAGGCAGGCGAAGGTCGGTCTCTCCTGGACGGCCCTGCAGTGGGAGATCAGGGCTCTGAAGACGTCCCTAACCAATCCCTGGGGGAGAGATGGGGCGAACTTAAGGGCTCGTTCGAGCACCTCCTGCTCCCTCTCCGGGAGGAAGTGGGGGGTTCCCGAATCTCTCTTGGCCTTCCCGATGGCCTTGGCCAACTCCAGCCTCTCGGCCAGAAGCTTCAGCAGCGCCTCGTCCACCGAGCTGATCCTCTCCCTGAGCTCCTCGAGGTTCCTGGAGGCCTCCATTCCCCTCATCCTTCCCGAAGGTCCAATATCTCCGAGAGGCTCCTCACGAAGCTGCCCTTCGGCAGCTCCTTGATCCTCCTCAGCGTGGCCAGGACCCCGTCCACGTACACCTGACTGCTGAAGCAAGTTACCCTTATCCGCAGGACCTCGTCCTCTCTGGCTAGGACCACCTCGTGCTCGGAGTAGGGCCCAGGGTAGGGCAACCTCTCGGAGTGGATCCTAACGCCCGCCTCCTCCCCGCCCAGCACGCCAGGGATCACCTCCTCGCTCGCCACCTTACCCTCCTTGGCGCCGATCGCCCTCGAGAGCATCAAACTGGTGCCGCTTGGGGCGTTGGCCATGCCCGCTGGATGTCTGTCGACCACGCAGGCGTATGGGTAGAAGCGGGATATCTTCGAGAGGACGGCGGCGATCAGGTTGGGACCCAGGGCGAAGTTGGGGATGGCGGCCCACCTAAGTCCCCTCTCCCTGACCTCACGCTCGAGCTGTTCCAGCTCCTTGGGGCTCAAGCCCGTGGTGCCCAGGACGCAGTCAAACCCCATCTCCAGGTATGTACCGATGTTATCCCTCACTATCCTGGACGAGGTGAAGTCCACCACCGCGTCGGGATCGCTCTCCTCCAAGGCCTTGGGCAGGTCGGAGGAGGCCCTGATCCCTATGGGGTGAACCCCGGCCAGAAGGCCGAGGTCCACCCCGTCCTCGAGGGCGAAGCCACCGCAGATCTCCATGTCGTCGGCGGCCATCAGCGCCCTCACCAGCGCCCTCCCGACGTTGCCGCTGGAGCCGGCCACGAAGACCCGCAAGGAGGTTCGCCCCCTTAGGTTCAGGCCCGGGCCTCGCGGTAGACCTCGTCGGCCGCCGCTATGGCCTCGGAGGCGCTGGTGGGCCTGCCCAGGGCGCTCAGGGCGGAGGCCAAGGCCGCTAGCGCTAGCTCGACGTTCTTTCGTTTGGAGTTGTAGCCCATGAAGCCGAACCTCCATATCTTCCCCTTCAGCTCACCGAGCCCCCCTCCTATCTCGACGTTGAACTCCGACAGCAGGTATTTTCGGACGGAGAGTTCGTCCACACCCTGAGGAACCTTTACGGTTATGAGGCTTGGAAGCCTGTATCCCTCCTGGGCGAAGATCTCAAGTCCCATGGCCTCGCACCCGGCGATGAAGGCCTTGGCGTTGAGGGCGTGCCTCCTCCAGCGCTGCTCCAGCCCCTCCTCGGCCACTATCCTCAAGGCCTCCCTGAGCCCGTAGATCATGTTGACCGGAGCCGTGTGGTGGTAGAACCTCTCCCCACCCCAGTACCTCTCCACCATGGTCAGGTCCAGATACCAGCTCTTGGGTTTGCTCCTCCTCTCGTGGATGACCTTTCTCGCCCTCTCGTTCAGGGTAACGGGCGATAGCCCTGGCGGACAGCTCAGGCACTTCTGCGTCCCGCTGTAGGCGGCGTCCACCCCCCACTCGTCCACCAGGACCGGTGCGCCGGAGAGGGAGGTGACGCAGTCCACCACCAGGAGGGCTCCTACCTCCTTGCAGATGGAGGATATCTCCTCTATCGGCTGCATGACCCCCGTGGAGGTCTCCGCGTGGACGAGGGCGATCAGCTTCGGCCTCTTGAGCCTGGAGAGGGCCTTTCTCACCTCGTCTGGCTCGACCATCCTCCCCCATGGGGCCCTCGCCAACTCCACCCTGGCCCCGCATCGCTCGGCTATGTCCACCATCCTCTCCCCGAAGAGGCCGCAGACGGCCACCACCACCTCGTCTCCTTCCTCTATCAGGTTGGAAAGGACGCAGTCCATGCCGGCGCTTCCGGTCCCCGAGACGGGTATGGTGAGCTCGTTCTTGGTCTGGAAGACGTATCGAAGCAGCGCCGAGGTCTCGTTCATTATCTCGATGAAGGCGGGATCGAGGTGGCCTAAGGTGGGCATCGCCATGGCCTGCAAAACCCTGGGCTCGATGCCGTTCGGCCCAGGCCCCAGAAGCAACCTCTCCGGTACCCTTAGATCCCCAACCTTCACCTCCAGCTCCAGCAACGCAAAAGCCCCCCTTCCACGTTCTAAGATCAACTGTCCGTTTAGATCGTATTATAGCACATCGGGGAAAGCCAATTCGCGGCTTTCCCCGATGCTTATATGGTTTTGTCCCGGTTTATAGCTTACTTTGCTGGTCTTATGGCCCTGCTCTCCCTCGTCAATTTGAAGAAGAGGAGCTTGTCCTTGAGGTTGGAGCTCCCCTTAGCTAGCTCCTCGGCCTCCCTGGAGAGCGACTCCATGGCTCTCTCTATCTCAGCTATGGAGGACTTGAAGTTGTCCACCAGCTCGGCCATCCTCACCACGTCCTTGGCGAGCTGGTCTGTGGCGGCGGCCATCTCCTGGGTGGAGGCGGATTGTTCCTCCGCCACCGAGGCCACGCCAGAGGCGGCCTCGTCTATGGTGGCCATCTTGGCCTCTACCTCTTGGAGCTCCTGGCTGGAGCTGGCCATGTCCTTGGATATCTCGGAGGTCTTGACGGCGCTCGTCTCCATGTATTGCCTCGTCCTCTCGGCCTGGGAGGTCAGGTTCCTTATGATCTCCGCTATCTCCTTGGCCGCTTTGGCGGACTCCTCGGCGAGCTTCCTGACCTCCTCGGCCACCACGGCGAAGCCCCTTCCGGCCTCACCCGCCCGGGCCGCCTCTATGGCAGCGTTGAGCGCCAGCAGGTTCGTCTGGTCGGCTATGGAGGTGATGGTGGCCACGAACCCCTTTATCGACTCCACGGCCCTCATCAGGGCCCTGGTCTCCTCCATGGAGGATCGAGCTTCGTCGGCTATCTCCTGAAGCCTCTTGCTGCCCTCCAGCATGCGCTGGACCACCGAGTGGAGGAGCGCGCTGGTCTGGCGCGCCAGTTCGGCCATCTCGCCGGCCTTCCTGGCGGCGGTCTGAGCCCCGGAGGCCACCTCCTCTATGCCGGCGTTGGTCTGCTCTATCGAGGCCGAGTTAGACTCGGCCAGGGCCGAGATCTCCTCCATGCCCCTTCGCATCTCGCTTAAGGAGGCCTCCACCTGCTGGACCGCCGAGGAAAGGCTTGCTGAGGAGCTGGCCGTCGAGTCCGCCGCGGAGATCGCCGACTCCACCGCCGACCTCATGCGAGAAAGGGCCTCGCACAGGATGCGCAGGGCCGAGCCTATCTCGTCCCCTCCGGCTCCCTCGCAGTCCGCCTCCAGCTTCCCCTCCTGGAGGGCCGAGACCGAGTCGGTGAGCCTCCTCATCCCCCTCGATATCCTCGAGGCGAAGAGGTAGCTGCTTAGAGCTATCACCAGCAATATGCCTGAGAGCATGGCCAGGTTGACCTTCAGCGCCTGCCTGTAGCTCGAGGCGAGCTCCCCCTTGGTGACCACGGTGGAGAAGACCCAGGTCCTTTCCACCTCTGGGAGCTTCACAGGGACGTTCACCTTAAAGGTATCCTGCTTTAGGGCCTCGGACCACTGGTATTCCCTCACCGTCTCTCCTCGCTTTATGCGGGCCATGAAGCCCTCGAAGTAGGCCTTGTCCTTCACCTCGCCGATGGGCTTGCCTATCCTGGCCTTTTCCGTGTGAGCTATCACCAGGCCCCTCTCGTCGAATACCCTTATCAGCCCCTCCTTCATGTAGCGGGATTCCTCCACCAGCTTCTGGATCGGCCTGGTGTCGAGCTCTAAGGCGAGGATCAGCCTTCCCTTGTCGCCGATGGGTATGGACCTCCCTATGGGGAAGGCCAAGAACTTATCCCCACCCGACTCTATCTGCCTGGGCTCTCCCAGCGCCAGGCCCTTGGCGCCCGAGGCCACCTTGAACTCTTGGCTTTCCTCCACCCTCTTGTCGCCCTCCAGGGGGTTGTCGAAGGCCACCTTGCCCTCGGCCTTCTTCGCCCTCACTCCCAGGACCAGCTTGCCCTCCTCCTCAAGGACGGCGATCCCCGACAGGGTTAGCTCGCACTCGGATAGGAGGTCCGAGAGGCCCTTCCTCAACGCCTCCTCGGACCTGGCCAGCTCGGGGTTCTTCTCCAGGTGCAGCCCAAGCTGCTTCATGAGCGCTATGGCCCTCTCGATCAGGACCATCACCTTGCCCGATATGGCCTCCGACCTGGCGACCCCTATCTCCTCGGCGGCCTCTAAAGCCATCCTCCTCTCCCTCTCCAGGACCACGTAGGAGAAGAGGGCCGCTCCTATCACCACCGGCAACAGAATCGCCAGAAGCAGCTTGCTCCTGAGGCTCAAGCTGGACATCCGCACCCCCCCTCGACGACCTCGCCGTCTTCGGTTTCGCTCGTTAACTTTTAACCTTTAGAACCTTGGACCCATTTTACCACAGGATGGGCCCGAGGAGCATGAGCAGGAGCGCGCCCATGACGGTCAGCAGGAAGCCAGACTTGGCCATCTCGTAGTTCTTGAAGTACCCGTAGGAGTAGGCTATGGCGTTGGGAGGGGTGTTAGCCGGGAGGAAGAAGGCGAAGCAGGAGGCGAAGCCTGCTGCCATCCCCAAGAGCCTTGGCTCGATGCCCAGCTCCAGGGCTATCCCTATGGCTATGGGCACGAAGGCCGAGGAGGTGGCGGTGACGCTGCAGAAGACCAGTATGCTGAAGCTCACTATCAGCACCATTAGGGCTGCCACCACGTTGGGGTTCAGTCCGGATAGCCAACCTCCAACCCACTTGGAGAGGAGCCCTATCAGTCCTACCTTGCTCAAGCCCCCGCCCAGCGCCAATCCTCCCGCCACCAGGAAGAGAACACCCCAGTCGGCCTCCTTGGAGACCTCTCTCCAGGATAGCACTCCCACCCCCGGCAGCAGGAAGGCTATCACTATGAGCATGGAGGCCAAGTACATCCAGTCCTTTAAGACCGGAAGGAACGAGTCCATGAGCCAGAGCACCACGGAGACGGCGAAGAGCAGCAGGGTCTGGGTCTGCTTTCCCGTGAGCTTGCCCATCTTGGAGAGCTCGGCCTCCACTATCTCCCTCCCGCCCTCTATCCTGCTGACCTCGGGCTTGAACAGCAGGAGGAGTAGCTTCCAGGCTATCAGGGTCATGGCGAGGGACACGGGGACCCCCCTGGCCATCCACTGGAGGAAGGTAACCTCTATGCCGGCGAGCTCCTTGAGGAAGCCTATGGTGACGGAGGACGGCGGGGTTCCCACCGGAGTTCCCATGCCCCCTATGCTCGCGGCGTAAGCTATGCCTATCATCATGGCCTTGCCGAGCTCGCTCTCGCCGGGCCTGGCCTCGACCAGGTTCAGGATGCCGAAGGCTATGGGGACCATTATGGCGGCGGCCGCGGTGTTGGGGACCCACATGGAGAGGAGAGACGTGGCCATCATCATGGCCAGGACTATCCTGTCGATTCGATCTCCCACCAGCGAGACCATTTTAAGGCTTAAGAGCCTGTCCAGCTGATACTTGGACAGGGCTATGGAGATCACGAGCCCTGCGAATATGAGGACGTTGACCTTGGAGGCCACGTAGGATAGCCCCTGGGATAGGGGCAGCACCCCCAGGACGGACTGGAGGAATATTATCACTATGCCCGTAAGAGGTATGGATATGCACTCGGTCACCCAGCAGGCTATGGCCACGAAGGTTATCCCGAGCATGTATCTGGCCTCCTGGGATAGCCCTCCCAGCGCGGGCATCTTGGTTATCCCATATGCCAGCGCCAATATGGCCAAGAAGACCCACAACCCAGACCCCCTTGAAACGCCCTTGCTCATCGGCACACCCCCAACGGCTTTCAACTCTCCAGACCTCTGAGCCAGCTCCACCGACCGGGACTGGAAAAGAGCTAAAATAGATCATAGCACAGGTGGAAGCCACCATCGCGCGCGTGGGATATGTTGTAAAAGTTAAACAATTTAGAAAAATTACGGAGGTGGTATCCTTTGAGGATGTCCTACTTTTTAAAGCACGAGGTGAGGCCCTCCCTGGGTTGCACCGAGCCGGCTTGCGTCGCCCTGGCGGTGGCGAGGGCGGCCTCCCTCCTGCGGGACAGGGACGTCGGCAGGTTGTCGAGGATCGAGCTCTACCTGAGCGAGAGCGTCTACAAGAACGGGGCTGCGGTGGGGATTCCCGGCGGGGGCGGTTTGAGGGGCAACGCGGTTGCGGCGGCGTTGGGCTTCGTGGGAGGCGATCCTTCCCTCGAGCTGGAGGTGCTGGCCAGGTGCGGTGACCCCGAGCGGGCCATGGCGCTCGCCATCCTGGAGGAGGGCAAGGTCCTCGTGAGCCTGTCGCAGGAGCACAAGGGGCTTTACGTGAAGGCTTGCGTCAGGGCCTCGGACGGCGAGGAGGCCACCTGCACGGTGCAGGGGAGTCACTCCAACGTGGTGGAGATGTCGCTGAACGGCAAGCCGGTGGTCAAAGGCGGGGACTTCTCTTGCGCCGGGGCTCTGGACAGGGAGAGGTTCGAGCTCGCCTTCTCGGGGCTCTCCTTCGGGGACCTCTTCGGCGTGCTGTCCACCATGGAGGAAGAGGACGAGCGCTTCCTGATCGATGGGGCATCCATGAACCTGGAAGTGGGGGAGCACGGCCTCGCCGAGGGGGTCGTCGCCCTTGGGTTGGGGAGGAGGACGATGGAGATGGCCCAGGGTTCTTCGGGGGTTATGGCGCTGGGCCTACGGATAAAGGCGCTTTGCTCTGCTGCCTCGGAGGTCCGCATGTCGGGCGCCTTCAAGACGGTGATGAGCAGCGCTGGCAGCGGAAACCACGGGATAACCGCCACCATCCCCGTCTACCTGGTGGGATTGGAGAGGGGTGTGGACAGGAGGTCTCTCGCCGAGGGCATAGGCCTCTCCCACCTGGTGACCAGCTACGTCAAGAGCGCCCTGGGACGTCTCTCGCCCATGTGCGGTTGTGCCGTGGCCGCAGGCTCGGGAGCTGCTTCTGGCATAGCCTACATGCTCTCGAAGGACAAGGCGAAGGCCGAGAGGGCCGCCGTGATGGTGGTGGCGAACCTCCTGGGCATGCTCTGCGACGGCGCCAAGGAGAGCTGCGCGCTCAAGGTGGGCAACGCCGCTTTCGAGGCCTTTTCGTCGGCCATGCTAGCCCTGCAGGGGGTCGAGCTCCGTCCCTTCCAGGGGGTGGTGGGGAGGACCCTCGAGGAGACGATTAGAGCCGCTGCTCTGGTGAACCGATACGGTATGGGAGCGGTGGACAAGGTGGTGCTGGACGTGCTGGCCGGCTGGTCCTCTTGAGATCGTCGCCGGCCAGCGCGCCCTGGCCCCTCCTAGCCGTGAGATTTCTCCAGGTAGTGGTATGCGGACATGGCCGCGATGGCCCCATCGGCGGCCGCCGTTATCACCTGTCTGAGGCTCTTCTTGCGCACGTCGCCGGCCGCGAATAAGCCGGGGAGGGAAGTCCTCATCTCCTCGTCCGTGATCACGTAGCCCATCTCGTCCAGCTCCACCAGGCCCTTTATCTCCTCGGTGTTGGGCTTGGTCCCTATGAAGATGAAGACGCCCGCCACGGGGATCTCCTTGACCTCTCCGCTCAGCACGTTCTTTACCCTTATGCCCTGGACCATCTCGTCCCCGAATATCTCCTCCACGACGCAGTTCCAGACGGGCTCTATCTTGGGATTAGCTAGGGCCCTGTCGGAGACGATCTTGTCGGCCCTGAACTTGTCTCGCCTGTGGACTATGTACACCTTGCTGGCGAACTTGGTCAGGTAAATGGCCTCTTCTACCGCCGAGTTGCCGCCCCCCACCACGGCCACCACCTCGTCCTGGAAGAAGGCAGCGTCGCAGACGGCGCAGTAGCTGACGCCCCTTCCCTGGAACTCCGCTTCCCCAGGCGCCCCTAGCTTCCTGTACTCAGCGCCGGTGGCCCATATGACGGCCTTCGAGGCCACCTCGCCCTCGGAGGTCTGACACCTGAACGCCTCGTCCTCCCTGGCGACCGAGAGCACCTGAGCGCCGATCAACTCCGCTCCGAAGTGGAGGGCGTGATCTCTCATGACCCTGCCCAGTACGGCGCCACCTATCCGCTTGAAGCCGGGGTAGTTCTCGAGCTCGTAGGTCACGTTTATCTGCCCGCCAGGGACCCCCTTCTCCAGGACCTTTACGCTCAGGCCAGCCCTCCTGCCGTATATCGCCGCGGTCAGCCCCGCGGGACCTCCTCCCACGACCAGAAGGTCGCAATCCCTGCCCATCGCGCATCTCCTCCCCTTTCCGCGAAGATCGAATCGACTAAGGCCGAACCCTCCTCAGCACCAGAACCCTGGGTAGGCCGCGCAGATCGTAGACCGTCTCAACTGCGCGAAGACCCATCTCGGCACCCCTCTCCGATAGGACCTCTCCGATCCCGGCAGGGCCGAGCTCCAGCAGCAGAAATCCTCCCTCGACGAGGCGCTCCCCTGCCAGCTCCAGGACCTGGAGGTAGCAGCGCGTTCCGTCGGGTCCTCCGTCCAGCGCCTCCCTGGGCTCCCTCCTGACCTCGGGCATGAGGTACTCGAGCTCCGCTGTGGGGATGTACGGTGGGTTAGAGGCTATCAGGTCGAACTCTACCGAGCTGGACAGGGACCGGTTGGAGCCGTGGACCAGCCTCACCTTCCCCATGAGCCCGTGCTCTTTGAAGTTCATCCAGGCGTTGGAGATGGCCCTCGCGGAGGTGTCCATGGCCCAAAGCCTCCAGCCCGGCCTGTGGACGAGGAAGGCCAGGCCTATGCATCCGCTACCGCATCCCCAGTCCAGGATCGTCCCTCCCTCGCCGGCGAGGGAGAGCGCCTTTTCCACCAGGATCTCGGTCTCGGGCCT
>CAYRKT010000051.1:0-11435 GCA_964425005.1 uncultured Synergistia bacterium | reverse complement strand
GGGAGGGAGGGCTCCTCATGAGGATCAGGTTCGTGCTGGACCCGGAGGACGACTTGGGAAGACGGGAGGTGTGAGGCGGATGGAGAGCGTGAAGGTCCTCATCGTGGAGGACGACCCCATGGTGGCCGAGATAAACAGGAGGTTCGTCGAGGAGATGTCCGCCTTCGAGGTGGTGGGGGTGGCCAACTCCCTTCAGGACGCCTACGAGTTCCTGAAGTCCAGGGAGGTAGACCTGGTCTTGCTGGACGTCTTCTTCCCCGAGGGCGAGGGGCTCGACCTCCTCCGCAGGGTCAGGGAGGAGGAGCTAGACGTGGACTTCGTCCTCATAACGGCCGCCTCCGACGGGGCGCGCATCGAGAGGGCTTTGCGCCACGGGGCCGTGGACTACATCATCAAACCCTTCGACAAGAAGCGGTTCCAGGAGGCGCTCCTGAAGTACTTGAGACAGAAGGCCAAGCTGGAGAAGGGGGATCTCCTCAGCCAGACCGACGTGGACGAGATAGCCAGGTTGGGCTCCAGCGAGCTCCTGGAGAACCTGCCGAAGAACATGTCGGAGATGACCTTCGCCAAGGTGATGGAGCACGTGAGGAGGCGAAAGAGCCTCACCGCCGCGGACTTGGCCTCGGACCTGGGGGTCTCCAGGGTGACGGCGCAGAAGTACCTGGACTACCTGACCACCATGGGGGTGGTGGACAAGGACCTGGAGTACAGGAAGACGGGGAGGCCCACGTACATATACGTCCTCCGCGAGGATTGAGGCCCCCCTTGTCCCCCTCAGACCCTGCTCTCCCTCTCCTTGGATAGTAGGAAGGAGGAGCGTATCTCCTCCCTTAGGCGGGGATCGACCAGGACCTTCAGGGCCATCCTGGTGAGGGCTTTGGCCCCCGTCTTGATGCGCTCGTGCGCCAGCCTTCCCTTGGTGAGGAGGGCGAAGTCCCTGGTGTGCAGCGCCACCGGGGTGCCCGTTATGTCCAGCATGGGCTGGATGGTGGGGCAGCGGTGGCTCACGTTGCCCACGTCCGAGGAGCCCTGGGGGCCCGGGGAGGGGCTCAGCTCCACCCCCAGCTCCGTGAGGATCTCCTCGAAGACCTCCTCGGCGCGCGGGGTGGGGAGCATGTTGTCGAAGCTCAGCTCGAAGGGGCGCCTTTCCACCTCGGTGAAGGTGGCGATGGCGCAGCCCTGGGCGCAGATCCAGGCCTTCTCCACAAGGGAGTTCAGGTACTCCCTCCAGGGCGCCCTGAAGTAGAACCTGGCCGCCGCGAGCTCCGGGACCACGTTCGGAGCCTCCCCTCCTTTGCTTATTATCCCGTGCATCCTCGCCTCCGGCCTGACGTGCTGTCTCAGCATGTCGATGGCGTGGAAGAGGAGCTGGACCCCGTTGAGGGCGTTCCTGCCCTCCCAGGGAGAGGCTGCGGCGTGGGAGGCCTTGCCGCGGAACTCGAACTCGATGGCGTCCATGGCCAAGGACCTATATCGGACGTAGCTCGCCCCTCCGCTCGCGTGGATCATCATGGCCAGGTCCACCTCGTCGAACGCGCCCCTCTCGGCCATGAGGACCTTGGCGCCGTCCCTCTCCTCGGCGGGCGTGCCGAAGGCCAGGATCCTCCCGCTCACGCCGGACCCTTCCAGGGCCCTGGATAGGGCCACGGCGGCGAGGGTGGACATGGCTCCGCTCACGTTGTGACCGCAGGCGTGTCCTATCTCCGGGAGGGCGTCGTACTCCACCAGCAGTGCCACGGTGGGACCACCCCCCGAGCCGAAGGACCTCTCCCCCCTGAAGGCGGTGGGAAGCCCCATGAAGGGCATCTCCACCTCGTATCCTGCCTCCTCCAGTAGCCTCGCGTGGGCGCGGCTGGCTGCGAACTCCTCCCCGGATATCTCCGGGTTCTCGGCGAGCTCGTCGCTCAACTCCACGGCCCTGCCCCACATCTCCTCCACGAAGCCCAAAGCCCTTTCCTCGAGCTCCTCGAAGCTCAAGCGTTTCACCTCCTCAGGAGACGTCCGGCCCTGTCGTCGAGAAGCTTTCCGTCCAGGACGACGACCTTGCCATCCACCAGGACGGCCTTGAGCCCCTCCGGCTCCAGGAGGGGTGCCTCGAAGCTGGCCCTGTCCCTGAAGGATAGGGGGTCGAAGACCACCAGGTCCGCCTGAGCTCCCACCTCCAGCCGTGGCTCCCGCAGGCGGAGGTTCGAGGCCGGCAGCACGGTGGCCCTGGCTATCGCCTCGGCCAAGCTCGAGCCCCCCTCCAGCAGCCATCTGATCCCCCTGGGGAAAGCGCCCGCTGCCCTAGGATGTCCCCTGCCGCCCCTTATGACCCCATCGGAGGCGATGGCGCACCTGGGGTGGGATAGGCACCTTCGCATCTCCCTCTCGTCCATCACGTGGGCTATCACCAAGGTCTCCGGCTCCCTCTCCCTTAGGTGCTGGAAGGTCCTCTCGTCCAGGAAGGATCCCGCCAGAGGTCCTGAGGCCACCTGGAGGCTTTCGACCCCCTTACCCCATCGCTCCTCGAAGCCCTCGTCGAACACGGCAGAGCCTATGGTCGTGCAGAAGGCGCTGTAGGGGTAGCTGTCCATGGCCAGGTCCACCCCTGCCTCCAGGGCTTCGTCGAAGATCGAGAGGGCCTTTTCGGCCATCCCGAAGGAGACCATGCTCCCGATGTGGGATACGCAGACCCTTATGCCGCTGATCTCGGAGATCTCTATGGCCTCCCTGAGGGCCTCCAGGCACCTGGGTCCGTCGTGCCTGATGTGGATGGATATCACGTGGACCTCCGGGTCCAGCACCTCCGCCAGCGCGAGGATCTCCTCGTTGGTGGCCGATGGTACGTACTCCAGGCCGAAGGACAACCCGAAGGCCCCTTCTTCCAGCTCCTCCTCCAGGAGGCGCGACATCCTCCTCATCTGCTCCTCCGTCGGGACCTCGTACGGCGAGCTCAGGCCCGCTAGCCTCCTCAGAGTGGTGTGGCCCACAAGGGTCCCCAATTTCAGCATGGGCCTGTCCCACTCGCTAGCCATCTCCCCGAGCCTCGTCGATTCTCCGCAGTGCCCTGTCACGGCCGTGGTCACGCCCTGGAGGAGGAGCGCCCTCTGGATGGCCCTTACGTCGTCCGGTTCGCCCCCCACGTGTACGTGGGAGTCCACGAAGCCGGGGGACACCACCAGCCCCCTCGCCTCTAAGACGGTCCTGTAGCTCATCCCTCGGGGCTCCTCCCCCACGAGGGCTATCCTGCCTCCCTCGACGCCCACGCAGGCCTCTAAGAGCTTGCGGGTCCTGGGCTCGAAGACCTTGCCGCCCCTTATCAAAAGTTCGAGCTCAGCCAACTCGACCCATCTCCCTCGTCAGGCCCCCGAGTGGGCTTGGGGGCCTCCCTTCGTCACTGGTAGTTTATCAGCACCGCCACGGCCACGAAGACCATCTGAACCAGGAAGAGGAGGATGAAGAAGGGGGTGAAGAACCGCCACCACCTCTCTATTGGGACTTTGGCTATGCTGCATATGACGGGCAGGAGGGTGGTGGGCCAAAGCAGGTTGGAGAAGCCGTCTCCGTACTGGAAGGCCAAGACCGCCACCTGCCTGGGGATGCCCAGGAGGTCGGAAAGCGGCGCCATTATGGGCATGGTGGTGGAGGCCTGGCCCGAGCCCGATGGGATGAAGAAGTTTATGAGCGTCTGGACCAAAAGCATCCCCTCCGCGGCCACCCACTTGGGGAGGTAAGACAAGGGCTGCGACGTGGCCCATATGACGGTGTCTATTATCTGCCCGTCCCTCATGACCATCAGGATCCCTCTGGACAGCCCTATCACCAGGGCTCCGAAGACCACGTCTCTGGCCCCCTCCAGGAAGGTCACCGCTATCCTGTCGGGGCTGAAGCCCCCTATCAGCCCCGCGAGGACCCCCATCATCATGAACAGGGCTGCCATCTCCTCGAAGTACCAACCCTGCTGGGTGACGCCCCAGATGAGGAATCCCACCGAGACCACCACCAGGGCCAAGATCAGCTTGTCCCTGAGGGAGAAGTGGGCCCTTTTGAGCTCCTCCCTGTCCAGGGAGAGAGAGCCCATGTCCACGCCGTACATGAGGCTTCTGGAGGGATCCCTCTTGATGGAGGCGGCGTAGCGCATGGTCCAGGCCACCGCCATGGTGGTGAAGGTGAACCAGCTGACCAGCCTGAACCCCATGCCAGAGAAGAGGGGTAGCTCTGCGAACTTCTGCGCTAGCCCCACCGTGAAGGGGTTCATGAAGGCGGCTGCGAACCCCATGCCCACCCCCAGCATGCACATGGACAGCCCAACTATGGCGTCGTACCCCACGGCCAGCGCTAACCCAACGAAGAGGGGGATGAAACCCATGGCCTCCTCGAACATCCCGAAGACCGAACCCCCTAGGGCGAAGAGGTACATGGGGATGGGGATCATGAGCAGTTCCCTGCCCTCGAGCTTCTTTATGAGAAAGCCGAGGAAGGAGTTCAAGGCCCCCGTCTGCAAGACGGTGTAGAAGGAGGCGTACACCACGAACACGAAGAAGATCACTTCCCCAGCGTCCATCATCCCCTTGAATATGTCTACGAACATCCTGAAGGGGTCTACGGGCCTCTGTTCCACCACCTTGTAGGTGCCCGCGACCACCACCGTCTTGCCCGTCCTCTCGTCCTTCACCCGGTCGAACTCCCCGGCGGGCACCAGGTAGGTCAAGACGGTGCACAGGACTATGAGGCCAAACAGCAGCACGAAAGTATGGGGAACCTTGAGCCTAGATGGACTTAACACGCGAAACACTTCCCCATAGAGAGGATGAGATGTGCTTGTGTAGGCCTCAGCGTCTTCCCTACAGAGACACCACCTCCTCAGCCGAGCGCGTCCCCCTTCGAGGGGCGGCGGACTCGAGGCTCGACCTCCCCGTCGGCCGATCCCTTCCTTCGATCTGTTGATATAATATCATGACATAGAGCCGTTCGGGAGGTGAGGGGGTTGCGTCTCCTTTACTTGAGCAGGGCTGAGGTGGAGTCCCTGGGCATATCCATGGGAGAGGTGATCGCCGCGGTGGAAGAGGGGTTCAGGGCCAAGGGGGAGGGTCTGGTCGAGCTGCCCCCCAAGCCCGGGGTTCACCCGCGCAGGGATTCCTTCATCCACGCCATGCCGGCATACGTGGGCGGATCCGTCGACGCGGCGGGGATAAAGTGGGTCTTCGGCTATCCCGAGAACCCCCAGAGGGGTTTGCCCTACATAGGGGGGTTGATGGTCCTCAACGACGCCGACACGGGGATGCCCCTGGCGGTGATGGACTGCACCTGGATAACCGCCGTGAGGACTGGGGCTGCTTCGGCGGTGGCGGCAAGGCACCTGTTTGGGGAGGGTAAGGAGGCGGACGTGGCCATACTGGGCTTGGGCGTGCAGGGAAGGTCTCACCTGCTCGCCCTCTCGGAGGTCCTCAGGGTAAGGAGGTTCCTCTTATACGACGTCTCCGAGAGGAGGGCCGCGGACTTCGTGGAGGAGATGTCCCCCAGGGCCAGGGGGGCCGAGCTGGTGATCTGCAGGACCTTCGGGGAGGCCACGAGGGAGGCGGACGTGGTGGTGAGCGCCACCCCCATCCTCGAGAGGCCCAACAGGTTCGTGGGGCTGAATGACCTCAAGGCCGACGGTTTTTTGGCCATCTCCATCGACTACGACGCGGCCTTCAAGGAGGAGGTGCCCAACTCCGTCGACCTCTTCGTGGTGGACGATCGGGAGCAGTACCTCTGGACGCAGCGAAGGGGCCCTTACTTCAGGGGATATCCCGACAGGGTGGAGCTGGACATGGGCGAGGTGTGCGCCAGGGGTTCGTCGGATCTGGCCTCCAGGGGGAGGAGGATGGCCCTCTTGATGGGTATAGCCAGCCACGACGTGGTCACCGCCAGGCTCATATATCGGAGGGCCGTGGAGCTGGGGGTAGGAACCCTCCTGCCCCTTTAGAGACCGCGAGGCGAGCTAGCCGTGCGGCGAGCCGTCTCCTCGGCGATCTGCGCCCTTCTCTCCCTTCTCGGCCTCTTGGGCGTTTCGCCCTGCGAGGCCCACTGGGCTGGGTTCAGCTTCGATGAGGCCGTCTACCGCCTGTCGCTATGCCCTCATGGGGTTGAGCTTCGGGGTGGTGCGGCCAGCCTCGCCTCGGGCGACGAGGTCGTGTCGGTGAGGCTCCTGGGGCGGGCGATCCTCGGGGAGTCCCTCGCGAGGCTGATAGACGAGGACCTGGCCGCCGTGGTCCTGGCCGCGGAGGGAAGGAGCGGGAGGCTCGTGGAGGTCCTGGCCCTGGTGAGCAGGGACGGCAAGCTGGAGCAGACCCCTCCCTTTCCCCTCGGGGATGTGGAGGTAAAGGCCCTGAGCCTGGACCTGCTGGCCCACGTGCCCCTGCTCGGGCCATCCCCCGTCAGGGTCACGGAGGGTAGCTTCAGCCCGCGCGACATGGGGGACCTGGAGAGGGCGCTGGAGATCAGGATCGCCTCCGCCGGGGTGGAGGAGGTCGTATCCCTGTCTCTGTCCAGGGGGAGGCTGGTACCCTCCGAGTCCCTGCTGGTGAGAAAGCCGGCGATCTACCTCTACTCGCCCGCGGAGATGGAGGTGACCGTGAGGGCGAAGCCCGCGGGCCTCATAACCTCGTCGGACCCGCCTCACGGGAGGGATGGCTGGAGGGCGACGATAGGACCGGGTGGGATCAGGTCTCCCGACGTCCCCTATCTCTTCTACGAGGCTCAGCTGAGGCTTCTTCCGCCCTCGAGCGGGAAGGGCTGGGTGGTGAGCGAGGATGCCCTAACCTCTTGGTTCAGGGAGTGGCTGCCGAGGCTCGGGCTTTCCGAGAAGGAGGCCAGGGATTTCGAGGTCTACTGGTCGAGGGAGCTCCCGAGGGCTCCCTTCTACCTGGTGGAGCTGGTGGAGGAATCGTTCCTGGACGAGAACCTCTCCCTCGACGTGGACCCGAGGCCGGACTCGCTGGTGAGGGTCTTCCTCTCCTTCAAGCCCCTCAGGGAACGGCCCAGGGAGGCCCCGGAGGCGCCCAGGCCTGGGGTTTTCAAGAGGATCGGTTTCACCCTTGTGGAGTGGGGTGGCCTGGTCAAGCCCCCGATACTCGGCTGGCCCTTCGAGGACCAGCAGAGAGAGGGCCTTGCGGTCCTCAGGGGTCTGAGGCTGGAGGGGGGCAAGCTCTTCGTGAGGGTGAGCAGCGGCGGCTGCACCTCGAAGGAGAGCTTCCAGGTGGAGGTTAAGCCTCTGGAGGACGACGCGCTCCTCCTCTCCCTCCACAGGGTGGTGCCCGATCGATGCAAGGCCCTGCTCCTCGACGGCGTGGAGCTGGAGTACGACCTCCTGGAGGAGCTCGGGATAAGGGCGCCCTTCAGGTTGAAGGTGGCAAACCCCATATACCCCTCTCCCCTGTTCTACGGGGGAGAGGGGCTAACAGGGAAGTCCGAGGCCAGGGAGCTCTCGGAGGAGGAGGCCCTGTCCCTCGATCTGCTGAAGGCCACCAGGAAGGCCATAGAGCTGGAGATCGAGCGGGAGTCCTCGAGACAAAACCCGGATCCGGTCTATCTGGAGGAGCTCAAGGGTTTCAGAAGGCGCTTCGACTCCATGTCCCTGGAGGAGTACGCGTCGTCGATCTCGGCCGACGACGGCTCGTCCCCCTTCTCGTTCGGTCCACTGGTGCCGCCGATGCCCCGGGAGGTGGAGCTGCTCTCCCTTCCCTCCGGTTTCGACGGGGAGCTGCTGGAGCTGATCGGGCAGAGCAAGTCGGGCCCTTTCTACCACATCTCGGGCGTTTCCCCCGAGGCCAGGCTCAAGCTCCGGGAGGGGAGGGCCGCGAAGGGACCGTTCAAGGCCAGGCTGCGGCTGGTCTTCAAGAGGAGGTATTTCGGCCACATACCTAACTACTACGTCTACCTGGAGGAGATAAGGTGAGGGGTCGCCCCTCCCCTTGTCAGCCCATCCAAGGTGTGCTAGACTTCACCCTGAGTCGGACGAACGCGACCAAAGAAGGAGCGAAAGCTCCTCGCCCCAGGGTTTTCGGCTCTGGCGGCCCACGTGGTGCGGGCGACGGACGTGGTCCGGGCGCTGTGTTTGGGCTTTGGAGGCGAGGAAGGCTTTTCTCCTCGCCTTATTTTTTGCCGGTGTCGGGAGGTGAACGTCTATAGCGGACATGAGCGACGAGCCCAGGGTCAACGAGGAGATAACGGCCAGGGAGGTGAGGTTGATAGACGAAGGGGGGGCCAACCTGGGGATAAAGCCCATAGAGGAGGCCTTAGCCCTGGCCGCGGAGAGGAATCTCGACCTAGTGGAGGTGGCGCCCGAGGCCAACCCGCCCGTCTGTCGCATAATGGACTACGGCAAGTATCGCTACAAGCAGCAGAAGAGGGAGCGGGAGGCCAGGAAGAAGCAGAAGGTGGGGACGCTCAAGGAGATGAAGATGCGTCCCAAGATAGATCAGCACGACTACGACTTCAAGCTCAAGGCCATAAGGGAGTTCTTGTCCGACGGCTACAAGGTCAGGGTCACCGTCTTCTTCAGGGGGAGGGAGATGTCCTACTTGGAGATGGGCAAGAAGCTCCTGGAGAAGGTGGCGGAGGACTGCGCGGACCTGGGCAAGCCGGAGGGGACGATTCAGTTCGAGGGTAAACAGTACAGGCTTTTGCTGTCTCCTAAGGGGAAAAACTAGCGTCGCGGGAGGTCTTGTGTCATGCCTAAGGTCAAGAGCCACAGCGGTGCTAAGAAGCGCTTCAAGATAACCGCCTCTGGCAAGGTGGTGTACAAGAAGGCCGGTAGGAGCCATCTCCTCCACCACAAGTCCCAGAGGAGGATAAGGAGGCTTCGCAAGAAGGGTTGCCTCGAGGGGGCTGAGGCCAGGAGGATCAAGACCCTTCTGCCTTACGCTTAAGCCGCTGTCGTTCTCGTCGCCAGATGGGGAGGTAGATACGCCATGAGGGTAAAGGGAGGAAGCCAGAAGAGGGCCAGGAGGAAGAAGTTGTTCGCCCTGACAAAGGGCTTCTACGGGAGGAAGAAGAACACCTTCAGGAGGGGCAAGGAGGCCGCTCTGCGGGCGCTGTCCAACATGTACAGGGACAGGCGCGCCAAGAAGAGGGAGTTCAGGAAGCTCTGGATCATGAGGATCAACGCCGCCGCCCGCCTGCACGGCCTCAACTACAGCACCTTCGTGCACGGCCTGAAGCTGGCGGGGGTGGAGGTGAACAGGAAGATGCTGGCGGACCTGGCTGTCCACGACTCGAGCGCCTTCGCGGAGCTGGTGAGGGTGGCCAAGGAGGGTCTAGCGAGGGCCGCTTGAGGTTCGCCTCGTGGCCTTTTGGGAGCCAGGTCGCAGGAGGGATCCGGTCGAGGAGGCCTCTTTGGCCTCCTCCCGTTTTAGATGGGATCCGGCGTTGGACTAGGTCGCTTCGGAGGTGGGGAGGTTTGGAGGAGCTGCTCAAGGCTTTGGACGAGGTCGCCTCTGGCTTTCTAGAGAGGCTCTCGTCCTCGCGCTCCGAGGAGGAGCTTCTGAGGCTCAAGGCCGATTACCTGGGCAGGAGGGGCTCGATAAGGGTCTTGATGTCGAGGATGTCGGAGCTCTCCCCCGACGAGAGGCGGGTCTTCGGGGCCAGGGTCAACGAGCTCAAGGGTATGGTGGAGAGGGAGCTCGAGAGGGCCCTCGACCGGATGAGGGAGAGGAGGCTCCTGGAGGAGGAGGAGCGAACTCGCCTGGACGTCTCCCTGCCCGGTTGCGGCAGGCCCTTCGGCGGAAGACACCCCGTGTCCCTGGTCTGGGACGAGGCGGTGGAGATATTCCTGGGGATGGGCTTCGACGTGGAGTACGGCCCTGAGATGGAGGACGACTTCCATAACTTCGAGGCCCTCAACATACCGAGGGATCACCCCGCCAGGGACATGCAGGACACCTTTTACTTCGACGCCGACTTCCTCCTTCGCACCCACACCTCCCCCGTGGAGATAAGGGCGATGAGGAGGAGGGGGGCTCCGCTCAGGATAATCAGCCCCGGGAGGGTCTACAGGAGGGATTCCGACCCCACCCATTCCCCCATGTTCCACCAGCTGGAGGGTCTGCTGGTGGACGAGGGGGTCTCCCTCGGCGACCTCAAGGGGGTGTTGTCCGAGTTCGCCCACAGGATGTTCGGCAGGGGCCTGGACGTGCGATTCAGGCCCAGCTACTTCCCCTTCACGGAGCCCAGCCTGGAGGTGGACATCCAGTGCTCCTCCTGCATGGGCTCGGGCTGCAGGGTCTGCAAGGGTAGCGGCTGGCTGGAGATACTCGGGGCCGGGATGACCCATCCGAAGGTCCTCGAGTTCGGCGGGATAGACCCCAGGAGGTTCAGAGGGTTCGCCTGGGGTATGGGGTTGGACAGGGTGGCGATGCTCAAGTTCGGGATCACCGACCTCAGGCTCCTCTTCGAGAACGACTTCCGCTTCCTCAGTTCGGCCAGGGGGGAGTGATGGTCCATGAGGGTTTGGCTTCGGTGGCTCAGGGAGTACGTGGCGGGTCTCCCCTCTCCGGAGGAGGTGGCCAGGTCCCTCACCATGGGCGGGATCGAGGTGGAGGCCCTGGTCAGGCCCTGCGGCGAGTCCAGGGGCGTTCGGGTGGCCCAGATAGCCTCCTTAAACCCCCATCCCTCCAGGTCGAACCTCTGGGTCGTCGACCTCGAGTGGGGCGAGGGCAGGAGCGCGAGGGTGGTCAGCGCCGCCACCAACCTGAGGGTGGGCATGAAGGTCCCCTACGGTCCGCCCGGGTCCTCGCTCGCCGACGGCTCGATGCTCAAGGTGGTCGACTTCGGCGGCATAGCCTCAGAGGGGATGATGCTCTCCGACGAGGAGTTGGGGCTCTCGGGGCTCCAGGGGGAGAGGGGCATACTGGAGCTGCCGGAGGATGCCCCCGTGGGGGTCGACTTCCTCTCCTGGTTCGGGCTGGACGAGCCGGTCTTGGAGCTCTCGGTCACCCCTAACAGGGGGGATTGCCTGTCCATGGTGGGCGTGGCCAGGGAGGTCTACGCCCTGTGCGAGGGCACTTCGCTGAGCTTGCCGAAGCTGGAAGATCCCCCCATCTCGGAGGACGGCCTGGGAGGGCTCTTCGAGGGCTGCAGGGTGGAGGACGAGGGCTGTTCCCTCTACGGGCTTGGCTACGTGGATGAAGTCAGCATAGCCCCCTCCCCCTTCTGGATGCGCCTCAGGCTGACGGTGGGCGGGGCCAGGCCGGTAAACAACGCGGTGGACGTGACCAACTACGCCACCTTGCTCTTCGGCCAGCCCCTTCACGCCTTCGACGCCGACCTCCTGCCGGCTAAGGAGATAACCGTGCGCTCTGGCGTGCCCGGCGAGAGGATTACGGCCATAAACGGCAGGACCTACGAGCTGGACCGGAGCGATCTGGTCATATCCAGCGGGGGGGTGGCGGTGGCCATCGCCGGGGTGATGG
>CAYRKT010000050.1:0-11659 GCA_964425005.1 uncultured Synergistia bacterium | reverse complement strand
GGATGGGGCTTTTCGTGGTGAAGTCCCTGGTGGAGAGGAGGGGTGGAAGGGTGGAGGTGAGCTCGTCCCCGGGCAAGGGTGCGAGCTTCGTGGTCAGGCTCCCCAAGGTGGTATCATGAGGGCTTTGAAGGTGCTCATAGTGGAGGACGACGCGATGGTGGCCCAGATGAACAGGAGGGAGGTGGAGTCCCTCCAGGGCTTCGAGGTGGTGGGGATCGCCAGGAACGCCGACGAGGCCAGGAGGATGCTGGGCAAGCACGAGGTCGACCTGGTCCTCCTGGACGTGTACATGCCCGGGGAGAGCGGGATCGACCTGCTCAGGAGCCTCAGGAGATGGGGCTACAGGGCCGACGTCATCCTGGTCACCGCCGACAACAGCGGCTCGGACGTGGAGGAGGCCCTGAGGCTCGGCGCGGTGGACTACCTGGTGAAGCCCTTCGAGCTGGCTCGCCTCAGGTCCGCCCTCATCAGGTACGCCAGGAGGAAGGAGAGGCTTTGGTCCTCCAGGTCGGTGTCCCAGAGGGACATAGACGAGCTGCTCCTGTCCGACGAGGAACAGGTCCCGGACAGGCGGGGAATAGACAGGAGGACCGCGGAGAGGATCCTCGAGGCCCTGAAGGGCCTCGAGGCGCCGGCCTCCGCCGACGAGGTGGCGAGGGCGATGGGGATATCCAGGGTCACCGCCAAGAAGTACCTGGACTACCTGGAGGAACAGGGCCTGGCCAGGAGCTCCATCCAGTACAAGGGCACAGGGAGGCCCGTGACCCTCTACAGGGCGACTTAGTTTTCGTTATTTATAAAAACTTTTTCCTTTGTTTTGAAAGCACCCTCCCTTTCCTCTGGGCGCTTTAATTTCCTCGAGATCCCGGGAACAGGGAGGTGCTCCAGTTGGAGAGGGGCGTCGGATCTGCGGATTTGAGGGTGCAGGGTTTCCCGGTGGTGTTCTTCCTCTTCTTCGGCGCGGTGGTGGTGCTCTCGGTCTACCTGGGGGTCTTGCCCTCCAACATGGTGGGGGCCTTTGCGCTGATGATCTTCGTGGGGGCGGTCTTCGGGGAGCTGGGGGACAGGTTGCCGGTCTTCAAGGACTTCCTGGGCGGTGGGCCGATAGTGGTGATCTTCGGCAGCGCCGCGTTGGTCTCCCTCAAAGTGCTGCCCGAGGCCGCCGTTAAGGCGGTGGACGCCTTCATGAAGACCAGCAATTTCTTGGACTTCTACATAGCGGCGCTGATAACGGGAAGCATACTGGGGATGAACAGGGCGCTTCTGGTCAAGGCCAGCGCCAGGTACTTCCCGGCCCTCTTCGGGGCCATAGCTGTCTCCCTGGGGCTCGCTGGGCTCGCCGGCCTGGTGACAGGCTACGGGATGGAGAGGGCCATCCTGTACGTGGGCGTTCCCATCATGGGCGGAGGGATGGGGGCCGGGGCGGTGCCCATGTCCAAGATATACGGTCAGGCGATGGGCCAGGACCCCAAGGCGATACTCTCCATCATGGTCCCGGCGGTGGCCCTGGGCAACGCCCTGTCCATAGTGGCCGCGGGTCTGCTCGACCGGCTGGGCAAGGTTAAGCCCTCCTACTCGGGGGGTGGGAAGCTGATGAGATCGGCGGATCTGGAGGACTCGCCCTCCTCCAGGGCTCCCCTGGACCTCACCATGATGGGCATGGGCATGTTCATGGCCTGCTGCTTCTACGCCCTGGGCTCCATACTGGGCAAGTTCGTCCCCTCGGTGCATCCCTTCGCCTGGATGATCATCTCGGTGGCCCTGGTCAAGGCGCTGAGGCTTCTCCCGGAGGACCTCGAACAGGGGGCCAACCAGTGGTACAGGTTCGTGGTCAACTACTGGACCAGAGCCCTGCTGGTGGGCATAGGGGTTAGCTTCACCAGTTTGCCCGACGTGGTGGCGGCCATGGCCTCCTGGCAGTACCTGTTGATAGTGCTGGTGACGGTGGTGGGGGCCATATTGGGCGCCTGGGTCGTGGGGAGGATGGTGGGCTTCTACCCCATAGAGTCCTCCGTGACGGCTGGTCTTTGCATGGCCAACATGGGCGGCACCGGGGACGTGGCGGTCCTGTCCGCCTGCAGGAGGATGGAGCTGATGCCCTTCGCCCAGATATCCTCCAGGATCGGCGGAGCTATAATGCTTATAATAGGGGGCTTCCTGGTGGGGCTCCTCGGAAAGGGTTTGTAGAGGTCGCCGTACAAACAACCTGTTAGACGGGGGTGAAAGGACCTTGGCGATACCCAGGGAGAAGGTTTACGAGATGTCCCTGGAGCTCCACAGGAGGAGCAGGGGCAAGATAGCGGTGGAGAGCAAGGTGCCGGTGGAGAGCACCGACGACCTGTCGCTCGCCTACACGCCCGGGGTGGCCGAGCCCTGCAGGGAGATAGTCAGGAACCCCTCGTCCCTGTGGGAGGTCACCTCCAAGGGCAACATGGTCCTGGTGGCCACCGACGGGACGGCGGTGCTGGGGCTGGGAGACATAGGGCCCGAGGCGGCCCTGCCCGTGATGGAGGGCAAGTGCGTCCTCTTCAAGCGCTTCGCCGGGGTGGACGCCTTTCCCCTCTGCTTGAGGACGAAGGATCCCGACGAGTTCGTCCACGTCGTGTCGCTGCTGGAGCCGGTCTTCGGCGGCGTGAACCTGGAGGACATCTCGGCCCCCAGGTGCTTCGAGATAGAGCGGAAGCTGCAGGAGAGGGTGAACATACCCGTCTTCCACGACGACCAGCACGGCACGGCGGTCGTGGTGCTGGCGGCCCTGTCCAACGCCCTCAAGGTGGTGGGCAAGAGGATCGACCAGGTGAGGATAGTGATAAACGGCATGGGAGCCGCCGGGATGGCCATAGCCAGGCTGCTCCTGGCGGCCGGGGCCAGGAACGTGGTGGGATGCGGAAGGCACGGGGTTTTGGAGGAGGGTCAGAACATCAACTGGGCCCACAGGGAGATCCTGCCCCAACTGAACCCAGAGGGGATAAGGGGATCTCTGGCCGACGCCCTCCGGGGGGCCGACGTCTTCGTGGGGGTGTCGGTGGCCGGTGCGGTCAAGCCCGAGTGGGTCAGCGCCATGGCCCCCAGGGCGGTGGTGATGGCCATGGCCAACCCCACCCCTGAGATCTTCCCCGAGGAGGCCAAGTCCGCCGGAGCCTACGTCGTGGCCACCGGCAGAAGCGACTTCCCCAACCAGGTCAACAACTGCCTGGGCTTCCCCGGCATATTCAGGGGTCTGCTGGACGTGAGGGCCAGGAGGGTCACGGAGGGCATAAAGCTGGCTGCCGCCAGGGCCATAGCCGACCTGGTGGGAGACCAGCTCTCGCCCGACTACATAATCCCCTCGGCCCTGGATCCCAGGGTGGCCCCAGCTGTGGCCAGGGCGGTGGCTGAGCAGGCCGTCAAGGAGGGGGTGGCCCAGGTCCTGCCGCAGTGAGGCCGACCACCGTTGGGGCTAACTCCCGGGTGGGGGTATTGCTTTTGCCGGCGACAGATATTAATATCTATTAAGCAGTGAACGTTTAAGTTTAATTTTCCAGCGCTGTGGCGGGAGGTATGGTGCGATGGAGGTTCTGAAGGTTTCGGCTAACTCTCAACCAAAGGCGGTCGCTGGCGCTATGGCTGCGGTGCTCAGGGAGCATGGTAAGGTGGAGGTCCAGGCGGTTGGCGCTGGTGCGGTCAACCAGGCGGTGAAGGCGATAGCCATAGCCAGGGGCTACGTGGCCCCCAACGGGATAGACCTGGTGTGCGTCCCGGCCTTCGCCAAGATAGTCATAGATGGGGAGGAGAGAACCGCCATAAAGTTCCTGCTCGAGTCCAGGTAGGGGCAGGTGGCCTCTCTCGGACCGGATCGGGAGCCCCGCGAGGGGCTCCCTTTTGTGTCCTCTCATCGCCGGGCTTCGCTGGTCTATAATTATTCGGAGGTGTTTTCCCTTGGAGCTCATAAAGGCGCCGCGGGGCGTCCACGACGTCCTCCCGGAGGAGCACAGGAAGTGGTCCTACGTCTTCAAGGTGGCCGAGGAGGTGGCGTTCCTCTACGGCTACGGCGAGGTCTCCCTGCCCATCTTCGAGCACACGGAGCTCTTCTCCAGGGGGATAGGGGAGGCCACCGACATAGTGGAGAAGGAGATGTACACCTTCCAGGACAAGTCGGGCAGGAGCCTGACCTTGAGGCCCGAGGCCACCGCCTCGATGGTCAGGAGCTACCTGGAGAACGGCATGAGGAACAGGCCCCAGCCGGTGAAGCTCTGGTGCAAGGGGCCGATGTTCCGCCACGAGCGCCCTCAGAAGGGCAGGTACAGGCAGTTTTGGCAGCTGGACTTCGAGGCCCTGGGGAGTCCAGATCCGCTGCTGGACGTGGAGGTCATAGGGATGTCGGTGGACCTCTTCGCGCGCCTGGGGCTCAAGAACCTGGCCGTGGTGGTCAACTCCGTGGGCTGTCCGGTCTGCAGGCCCTCCTACAGGGAGGCGTTGAGGGCCTTCCTGAAGCCCAGGCTGGACGGGCTTTGCCCCTCCTGTCAGTCCCGCTACGAGAGGAACGTGCTGAGGGTGCTGGACTGCAAGGAGGCCAGGTGCAGGGAGCTGACCGAGGAGGCCCCCTCGTCGCTGGAGTTCCTGTGCGGGAGCTGCAAGTCCCACCACGAGGTGGTGGTGAGGGGCCTTAAGGCGCTGGGGCTCGAGGCCAGGCTGGACAAGAGGTTGGTGAGAGGGCTTGACTACTACACCAAGACGGCCTTCGAGGTGCTGTCGGGGGAGCTGGGGGCCCAGAACGCCGTCTGCGGAGGCGGCAGGTACGACCACCTGGCCGAGGCGATAGGGGGACCCCACGTGCCCGGGGTGGGGTTCGCCGCCGGCGTGGAGAGGGTGGTCATGTTGATGGAGGGGCAGGGCTGCCCCTTCGGCGAGGAGAGGACCCTGGAGGTGTTCGTGGCCTGCGTGGCCCCGGAGGACAGGCTGGAGGGGGCTTTGGCGCTCTCCAGGCTCAGGGCCCTGGGGGTGAGCGCCGACATGGACTACCTGGGCAGGAGCCTCAAGGGGCAGCTCAAGGCGGCTGACTCCCTGGGCGTCCGGTTCGTCCTCATAGTGGGGGGCGACGAGCTCAGGGCTGGGCTCTTCTCCCTCAGGGACATGAGGAGAGGCGCGCAGGAGGTCCTGGGCTGGGAGGAGGTTCTGTCTCGGATAAGGAGTTGAAGAGATCTGTCTTGGGGGGACTTGGATGGTTTTCACGAAGGAGTGGAAGAGGAGCTTCTACTGCGGCGAGCTTCGACCCGAGCACGAGGGCGAGGAGGTCACCATCAACGGTTGGGTGAGGCGCGTTAGGGACCTGGGGGGCATCCTCTTCTGGGAGGTGTGGGACCACACCGGCCTGGTGCAGGTGGTCTTCGACCCCGCCCTGGGGGAGGTCTTCGATAGGGCCAAGGGGGTTAGGGAGGAGAGCGTGGTCTCCCTCAAGGGGGTGGTGAGGAGGAGGCCCGAGGGTACGGAGAACCCCAAGCTGGCCACCGGCTGGGTGGAGATCGCGGCGAAGGAGCTGGCCCTGCTCTCTCCCAGCAAGACGCCGCCCTTCTCCCCGGAGACGGCCTCCTCCGTGGACGAGGCCATAAGGCTCAGGTACAGGTACCTGGACCTTCGGCGCGACGAGATGCAGAGGAACCTGAGGGTTAGGTCCAGGGCCTACCGGATAGTCAGGGACCACTTCTACTCCCATGGGTTCGTGGAGGTGGAGACCCCCATCCTCACCAAGAGCACCCCTGAGGGGGCGCGGGACTACCTGGTCCCGAGTCGACTGCACCCGGGGAAGTTCTACGCCCTTCCCCAATCTCCCCAGCTGTTCAAGCAGCTCCTGATGGTCTCAGGCCTCGACAGGTACTTCCAGATAGCTCGCTGCTTCAGGGACGAGGACCTCAGGGCCGACAGACAGCCGGAGTTCACCCAGGTGGACGTGGAGATGGCCTTCATGACGGAGGAGGACGTCTTCTCCCTGGTGGAGGAGCTCCTGCAGAGGCTCTTCGGCGAGATAGTCGGCGTGGAGGTGGAAAGGCCCTTCCCCAGGATCGGATACGACGAGGCGATGCTGCGCTACGGGACAGACAGGCCCGACCTGAGGATACCCCTGGTGATCGAGGATCTCACCGAGGCCTTCAGGGGGAGCGGCATCTCCCTCTTCGAGGACCTGATGGCCAGGGGGGCGAGGGTCAGGGGGATCAGGGTGCCCGCCGGTAAGGCCTCCTCGTTGAGCCGAAGGAGGGTCGAGGAGCTCCAGGAGATGGCCAAGGGTTTGGGCCTCGGGGGTCTGGCTCCGTTCCACCTCAGGGGCGGCGAGCTCTCGGGTCCCCTGGCCAGGCAGATGAGCGAGGGCTCCAGGTCGGCCCTGCTGGGCTTGTCCGGCATGTCCGAGGGGGATCTCCTGCTGGTGGCCTGCGCCGAGCCGGAGGTGCTCTGCGAGGCCCTGGGGGCTTTGAGGCTTCACCTGGGCGAGGGCCTGGGGATGGTGGAGGAGGGGTATAGGTTCTGCTGGGTGGTGGACTTCCCCCTCTTCGAGTGGAGCGAGGAGGAGGGGAGGTTGGTCTCGGTGCACCACCCCTTCACCTCTCCCAGGCCGCAGGACCTGCACCTGCTGGACTCGGAACCGCTCAGGGTCAAGGCCAGGGCCTACGACGTGGTCCTCAACGGGGTTGAGATAGGCGGAGGCAGCGTGAGGATCCACGACCCGGCCGTCCAGTCGAAGGTCTTCCAGATCCTGGGCATAGACGAGGACAGGGCCAGGGAGCGCTTTGGCTTCCTGCTGGAGGCCTTCTCCTACGGGGTGCCCCCCCACGGCGGGATAGCGCTGGGCTTCGACAGGATCGTGGCCATGATGGTGGGGAGCAGGTCCATACGGGACGTGATAGCCTTCCCCAAGAACCAGAGGGCCCTTTGCCCCCTCACCGGAGCCCCCTCCGACGTGGAGGAGCGGCAGCTCAGGGAGGTCCACATAAGGGTGTCTGACGAGGGGTGATCCCCCGATAGGGCTGGACCTTGGGAGGCTCAAGAGGGCCCAGGAGCTGCTCTCCCGCAGGGTGAGGTTCGAGCCCCTTCCGGAGGACCCCTTCCCCCTCGCGGGGGTCGACGTGTCCTACCTGGAGGCGGGTGGCGCCGAGCTGGCCCTCTGCGCCGCGGTCGTGGTGGACGCGGGGATGAGGGTCCTCGAGGTGAGGGCGTGCGCAGGAAGAGTGCGCTTCCCGTACGTGCCCGGCTTTTTGGCCTTTCGGGAGGTGGGGCTAGCCTTCTCCTGCGTCAGGGCCCTCTCGGTCGGGCCTAGGGCGCTCCTGGTGGACGGGGCTGGGGTGGCACACCCCAGGCGGGCGGGCTTCGCCTCCCACCTGGGGCTTTTGCTCGACCTGCCCTCGGTGGGGGTGGCTAAGAGCAGGCTGGTGGGGCGCCACCATCCCGTCCCCAGGACCAGGGGGTCCTGGGTTCCCCTGTGGCTCGACGAGGAGGTGGTGGGGGCGGTGCTCAGGACGAGGGACGAGGTGAGGCCCCTTTACGTGTCGGTGGGGCACAGGGCCACCCTGAGGAGCGCCCTGGATCTGGTCCTTCGGTGCACCGGCCCGTTCAGGGTACCCGAGCCCCTGAGGGTCGCCCACCTCCTCTCGGAGAGGCTCAAGGGGGAGGTCCTGAGAGGGGTCGAGGGGCTTCGCCCTGCCGAAGGCTTCCTTGTTGTAAAATAAGCTCATGGCCCTGGAGCTACTGATGCTCGAGAGGACTGAGCCTGCCCTGTTCTCTCCCCCTTCCGTGATGGTGGACCGGGAGGAGGTGGCCTTCTACCTGGGCTACAAGCGGGGCCTTGGCTATCTGGCCGACTTCGAGCGCCTCTTCGACGAGTTCCTGCCCAGGGTGCTGTCGCTGTGCGAGCCCAAGGCCTCCTTCGCCTTCGCTCGTCTCTCGATCGACGGGGACAGGCTGGTCTTCGAGGGGCACCACAGCTTCTCGGTCTCGTCCGCGAGCCTGTCCAGGCACATGAGGGGCTCCTGCAGGGCTCTCTTCATGACCTCCACCGCAGGGCCCGCCCCCGAGGAGAGGTCGGCCCTGCTCCAGTCGAGGGGACAGGTGCTCGAGGCCTCCTTCTTCGAGGCCATAGCCTCGGCGGTGGCCGACAGGGTCCTGGACGGACTCCAGAGCTACGTGAGCTCCAGGATAAGGGGGATGGGCTTCGAGCTGGGCAAGCGCTTCAGCCCCGGCTACGGAGACCTGTCGCTGTCGCATCAGGTCGACTTTCTTGCCATGACGGAGGCCCCCTCCCTCATAGGGGTCAGCTGCAACGAGGCCTTCGTGCTCCTGCCCAGGAAGTCGGTCACCGCGGTGGCGCCGATCTTCGCCCGCGCGGGGCATTTCGTGTCGCGGAGGTGCGCTCTCTGTTGAGGGGTAAAGTCCTGGACCTGCTCGGAAGGGGACCTTTGTTGCTGGACGGCGGCATGGGCACCATGCTCATGGAGGCCGGCTGGGGGCCCCCGGTGTTGCCGGAGGAGCTCAACGCCGAAAGCCCCCGCACGGTGGAGCGGATACACCGGGCCTACCTGGAAGCTGGGGCCGACGTGATAGAGACCAACAGCTTCGGCGGGAGCACCCTCAAGCTCTCCCACAGGGGCATAGGGGAGATGGCCTTCGAGCTCGCCTACAAGGCCGCTCTGATAGCGAGGGAGGCCGCCGGTTCCTCCGCCCTGGTGGCGGGCTCGGTGGGTCCTCTGGGTCTTTTGGTGGAGCCCCTGGGGGATCTCTCCCTGGAGGAGGCCATCTCCGCCTTCGCTCCGCAGGTGAGGGGGCTGGTGGAGGGCGGGGTGGACTTCGTCCTCTTCGAGACCATGATGGACCTGATGGAGGTCAAGGCCGCCGTGCTGGCCCTCAAGAGGTGGGTGGGGGACTTCCCCTTCGCCGTGAGCTTCACCTTCGAGCAGGGGGGCAGCACCGTGACCGGCACCCCTCCCTCGGTGGCCGCCGCCTTCGCCAGGAGCGTGGGGGCCTTCGCCGTGGGGGCCAACTGCGGTTTCGGGCCCTCGGCCTACCGAAAGGTCCTGGAGGAGCTCTCCTCCTCGGGGATGCCCCTGATCTTCTACCCCAACGCCGGGGTCAAAGGGGAGGAGGGCTACCTGGAGCCCGAGGCCTTCGCGGAGGAGACCCTGAGGGTCCTCGAGGGGATACCCGTCTGGGCCGTGGGGGGGTGTTGTGGGACCACCCCGGCCCACATAAGGGCCTTGCGGGAGAGGCTCGGGGAGGTGAGGGGCTTTAGGCCCTCGGATCGGAGGCCTCCGCTGGAGGTCTGCAGCAGGAGCAGGCTGGCCGTGGCGGACGAGCGGTCTCCCGTGCTGCTGGTGGGGGAGAGGATAAACGTCTCCAGGAAGGGGCCTTTGCAGGACGAGGTCAGGTCTGGCCTGTTCAGAGCCCTTCGGGAGGAGGCCATATCCCAGGAGAGGGCGGGGGCGATGGCGCTGGACGTCAACGTGGGCCTTCCCGAGATAGACAGGGTCTTCGCCATGAGGAGAGCCGTCTCGGAGGTCCAGAAAGTCTCCTCCCTTCCGGTCTCGGTGGACAGCGACGAGCTGGAGGTGCTGGAGGCGGGGCTTGCGGTGGCCTGCGGCGTCCCCATCCTGAACTCCCTCTCCCTGAGGGGTGAGGTCCTGGAGAGGGGGATCGAGCTCGCCAGGACCTACGGGGCCGTCCCGGTCGTCCTGTTGCTCGACGAGGCGGGCGTCCCAGAGACCCTGGAGGAGAGGGTCAGGCTCCTGGAGGAGCTCTCCTCCAGGCTGGAGGAGCTTCACTTCCCCCGGGAGAGGGTCCTGGTGGACTGCCTGACCCTGGCGGTTGGGGCGTCCCCCGAGGGGCCAAAGGTGGCGCTCAGGGCCATAGAGGAGGCCTCGGCCATGGGCTTCAGGACGATCATGGGGATAAGCAACGTCTCCCACGGCATGCCGGGCAGGTCGGTGCTGAACGCCGCCTTCTACGCCATGGCGGTCTCGAGGGGGCTCTCGGCGGTCATAGCCAACCCCATGGATCCCAACTTCATGGACGTCTACTTCGCCTCCAACCTGCTGGTGGGGAGGGACAGGGACGCCTCGGCCTACGTGAGGAGGTTTGGCTCTCGGGCCCAGGGGCCGTCGAGGCCCCAGGCTTCCGCCTCGCCCGAGGGGGCTGAGGCGAAGGCCTCGCAGAGGCTGTTCGAGGCGGTGGTGAGGGGGCTTTCCGACGGGGTCGAGGAGCTGGCCGAGGCGGCCCTGGAGGAGGTCGGCGAGCCTCTGGAGCTGGTGGAGAGGGTCTTGATCCCGGCGCTGGAGGAGGTGGGCAGGAGGTACGAGAGGTGCGAGTACTTCTTGCCCAACCTGATCATGTCGGCCGGTTGCGCCAGGGCGGTCTCCGAGGTGGTCTCGAGGGCTTTGAGGAGCAGGGGTATGGAGAGGCGAAGCCGGGGCAAGGTGGTCCTGGCCACGGTCTACGGCGACCTCCACGACCTGGGCAAGAACATAGTGAAGATGGTGTTGGAGAACCACGGCTACGAGGTTTTGGACCTGGGCAAGGACGTCAAGCGAAGCCGCATATTCGAGGCCATAGAGGAGCACGACCCGGACGTGGTGGGCCTTTCCGCCCTCATGACCACCACCATGAGGGAGATGGCCGAGGTCACCAGGGAGATAAAGGAGCGGGGCTACAGGGCCAGGGTCATAGTCGGGGGCGCCTGCGTCACCCCTTCGTTCGCCAGGAGCATCGGGGCGGACGGCTATTCGAAGGACGCCGTCACGGCGGCCAGGCTGGTGGGTAGGCTCCTGTCGGGCGAGGAGGGCTTCATAGCGGAGGTGTGATCTTGGTAGACGTCCACGTCCACGTGTATCCGCCTGAGGTGGTGAGGGGGGCCGAGGAGATAGGGAGGAGGGAGGGGTACTTCGCCCTGTTGACCTCCTCCTCCGTCCACCGCTTCGCCTCCGCGGAGGAGGTGGTCTCCTACGTCCGCTCCTCCTCCCTCTCCAGGGCCTTCGTCTTCGGGTTCGCCTTCAGGGATCAGGGGCTTTGCAGGCTCTGCAACGACTACGTGGCCCAGGCTGCCTCGCTCCATCCCGAGCTCGTGCCCCTCGCGGTGGTGAACCCCCTGGCGAGGGGCGCTCTGGCGGAGATCGAGAGGTGCAGGGAGATGGGTTTTAGAGGGGTGGGGGAGCTCTTCCCCGACGGGCAGGGCTTCGACGTCTCCGACCTGAGGCAGACCTTCAGGTGGGCCGGGGCTTTGGAGGAGATGGGGATGTTCCTGCTGCTGCACGCCAGCGAGCCGGCTGGCCACAGCTACCCGGGCAAGGGGAGCACCACCCCGGACAAGGCCTTCGCCTTCGCCAAAAACCATCCCGGCCTCACGGTGGTCTGGGCCCACCTGGGAGGAGGGCTCTTCCTGTACGAGGGGATGCCCGAGGCGAGGAGGTTCCTGGGTAGGAGCTACTACGACACGGCCGCCTCGGTCTTCCTCTACGACGGGGAGGTCCTCGAGAGCGCCTTGAGGCTCGCTCCGGGCAAGGTCCTCTTCGGGAGCGACTTCCCCATAGCCGACCTGGGGCGCTTCAGGTCGAGGTACGGCGAGGGGCTCCTGAGGGAGCTGTTGGACCCGTCGAGGGCTGGCACCTTCCTGGCCTCCGCGGGGCTCTGAGGGGGTGAGGGGATTGGG
>CAYRKT010000049.1:0-11900 GCA_964425005.1 uncultured Synergistia bacterium | reverse complement strand
GGTGGGGGGCGTGGTGGTGGGGGCCAAGTACTACCAGCCCCTCGCCGGCTTGATCCTCAGGTACTTCGACGTCTCGCCCACGCTGGCCTCCTTCGCGGCCTTCGTAGTCCTGTTCTTCGCCTTCTCCGCGCTGGTGGGCTTTCTGGGCAAGTTCCTGAGGGGGATCATCTCCATGGCTGAGCTCTCCTTCGTGGACAGGATAGGCGGTTTTCTGCTCGGCTGTCTGAAGGTGTTGCTGGTCTTGAGCATCCTCTATGGGTTCCTGGTGGAGCGCTTCGCCTTCGTGGTGGAGGTGCCCATGGTGAAGGGCTCTGCTATCATGTCCCTGGTCCGCATCCTCTGGCTCTTCGTATCTGGGGCGCTCTCTGGGGGATCCATGTGGCCCGGCGGTGGGGGAAGATGAGGGTGGGCGAGGACTCCTGGCGGGCGCTGGAGATGGACCTGATACTTAGCCGCATCTCGTCTCGGGCCAGGTCAGAGCTGGGCAGGGGCTTCGTGGAGGGCTTGAGGCCCTGCGAGGACTCGAGGGAGCTCGAGAGGAGGAGGGCCCTGTTCGAGGACCTCTTACTCCTCTGTGACTCCGTGGGCGACGTGCCCTGGTCCGACGTGGTTTCGGTGAGGGGCTTGCTGGAGGACGCCAAGGTCACGGGCTACCTCAGGGGCGAGGAGATCCTGGCCTTCAGGAGGACGATGGAGCTGTCCCAGAGGGTCAAGTCCTACCTGAGGGAGAACAGGTCGCTGGTGCCGCGCCTCTGGTCGGTGGCCTCCAGGGTGAAGGACTTCGAGGCGCCTCTGAGGGAACTATCCGTCCTGGACGAGCACGGATCCCTCTACGATTGGGCTTCCCCGAGGCTCTCGGAGCTCAGGCGCCTGGAGCGCTCGTTGAGGGATAGGATAAAGGCGTACCTTAACTCCTTCGTGTCGGACCCAGAGCACAGCAGGATGCTCCAGGAGAGGAGTTTCCTCCTGAGGAACGGCAGGTTCGTCGTCCCCGTCAAGGGTATCTACGTCAACAAGTTCCCGGGGATGCTCCAGGAGTGGTCTAGCTCCGGCGCCACCGCCTACATGGAGCCCACCAGGGTAGTCTCCATGAACAACGAGCTCTCCAAGGTCCTCGCCGAGATAGGCGAGGAGGAGCTGAAGATCCTCAGGGGCCTGACCCAGATGCTCCTGGGGATGGAGGGGGAGCTGATCTACGCGGAGGACTTCCTCTCCACGGTGGACGGGCTCTACGCCGTATACCGATACTCCGAGGCGGAGGGGGCCAGGCTTCCGGCCCTCTCCTCCAGGAGCGCCTTCAGCCTGAGGCGCTTCAGGCATCCTCTCCTGGGGGAGAGGGCTGTCCCCATAGACGTGTGCTGCGGAGAGGGATTCAGGATACTGGTGATAACTGGCCCCAACACGGGCGGCAAGACGGTGGCTTTGAAGAGCGTGGGCGTCGCTGTGACCATGGCCTGGTGTGGGCTTCCCCTGCCGGCCTCCTCCGACAGCAGCATAGGCGTCTTCGACGAAGTCTTCATAGACGTGGGGGACGAGCAGAGCATACAGCAGAACCTCTCCACCTTCAGCTCCCACGTCTCCAAGATAATAAGGATGCTGGAGAGGGCCACCTCCAGCTCCCTGGTGCTCCTGGACGAGCTGGGAGCTGGCACCGATCCCCAGGAGGGAGCTGCCCTGGGCGTGGCCATACTGGAGGAGTTTCGAAGGCGCGGCGCGCTGGTGGTGGCCACCACTCACCACGAGCTCATAAAGATCTACTCCCTCTCCCAGGAGGGTGTGGAGAGCGCCTCGGTGGAGTTCGACCTGAAGACCCTCTCCCCCACCTACAGGATAGCGATGGGTATACCCGGCAGGAGCAACGCCCTGGACGTGGCGCTCCTTCTGGGCATGCCCAGGTCCGTGGTGGAGGAGGCGAGATCCCGGCTTGGGACCTCCCGCAGGGATCTGGAGGAGGTAGTGGCTGAGCTCCACGCCAAGAGGGAGGCTTTGGAGAGGGCCCTCCAGGAGGCCGAGAGGAGGAGGGCCGAGGCGGAGGAGATGGCGATCAGGCTCCGCAAGGAGATGGCCGAGGCTGAGTCCAAGAGGCTCGCCCTTCTGAGGAGGACCGAGGAGGAGGCCTTCAAGGTCCTCAGGGAGGTGCAGGAGCAGGCCAGGGCCATGCTCTCCTCCATCCAGGGGCATGCCAGGGCGGAGGCCGACAGGGCCTACCAGAGGGGCAAGGAGGCCATGGAGGTCAGCTTGGCCAGGCTCGCCTCCTTGAGGGGCGAGGGCGCCGGCGCCAAAGGTCTCACGCCCTCGCCGGGGGATCCGGTTCGGGTTGAGGGGTCTGGGCTCAGGGGGAGGCTGCTGGGGGTTAAAAAGGGCGTGGCGCGGGTGGAGGTGGGAGGTGCCACCCTGGAGGTGCCCCTCACGAGCCTGGTCAAGGAGGAGCCCAGGGAGGAGGAACCGAGGGGGATCGGCTTTCGCCTTCCCAAGCCGAAGGAGGTACCTTCGTCCATAAGCGTCAGGGGGAAGACGGTGGAGGAGGCTCTCCCTGAGGTTATGGACTACCTGGACAGGGCCTACAGGTTCGGCTACCCCTGGGTCTCGATAGTGCACGGCAGGGGAGAGGGGATACTTCGGAGGGAGATCCACAGGATGCTCAAGGAGGTCCCCTATGTGGCCTCTTTCGAGCTGGCCTCCCCCGCTGAGGGGGGAGAGGGAGTGACGGTGGTGAAGTTCGTGAGGTCTGGAGGTAGTGCGGCTTGAGCGGCGATCGTGGTGGTTTGGGTTTGCGCTCCATACCGAAGATGGACCTGCTCCTCTCCGCCGAGAGGATCTTCGAGTTCGAACACCTCCTGGGGAGGGATCTGCTCAAGCGGACCCTGGAGGAGGTCCTGGACCGGAAGAGGAGGGAGATCCTCGAGGGGATGTCGGCGGAGACCTGCGCGGACGAGGTGATCGCGGAGGCCTTAAGCAGGCTTCGCGAGCTCGTGCTTCGGAGGAGCAGAAAGGTGATAAACGCGACCGGCGTAGTCCTCCACACCAACCTGGGGAGAGCCCCCCTGGCGAGGCAAGCAGTCGAGGCGGTGGAGGAGGTATCCTGCGGATACTGTAACCTGGAGTACGACCTGGTGAGGGGGGATAGGGGGCACAGGAACGACCACATAGAGGACCTGATATGCGCCCTTACGGGGGCCGAGGCGGCGCTGGCGGTCAACAACAACGCCGCCGCTGTGCTCCTGGTCCTTAGCGCCCTGGCCTGCGGGAAGGAGGTCGTGGTCTCCAGGGGCGAGCTGGTGGAGATAGGGGGCTCCTTCAGGATACCGGACGTGATGAGGTTCTCGGGCGCCCGTCTGGTGGAGGTGGGGACCACCAACAGGACCCACCTCTTCGACTACGAGATGGCCATAGGCCCCAACACCGCCGCCATAATGAAGGTCCACACCAGCAACTTCAGGGTTATGGGCTTCGTCTCCTCCGTCTCCCGCCGGGAGCTCTCTGCCCTGGCCAGGTCCAGGGGGGTCCTCCTGATAGAGGACCTGGGTAGCGGCCTGCTCGTGGACCTGAGCCCCTATGGGCTTCGCGACGAGCCCCGCGTGGGGGATTGCCTGGAGGAGGGGGTGGACCTGGTCACCTTCTCGGGCGACAAGATGCTGGGGGGCCCACAGATGGGCTACATAGCCGGGAGGAAGGACCTGGTGGACTCGATGAGGAAGCATCCCTTCGTGAGGGCCGTGAGGCCGGACAAGATGGCCCTGGCCGCTGCGGAGGCGACCCTTTCCATGTACCTACAGGGCAGGTGGAGGGAGATACCAGCCCTGCGCATGCTGTCGGAGGAGGTGGAGGTCCTGAGGGCCAGGGCCCTCAGGCTTCTGGACCTGATATCCGGGGTGGAGGGGTTGAAGGCCGAGCTGATCGACTGCTTCGCCACCACAGGGGGCGGTGCCTTCCCGCTCTCCAGGCTGCCCGACGTCGGGGTGGCCTTGAGCTCACCATCCCTCTCCGCCGAGGAGGTCTCCAGGAGGCTCAGGGTCGAGGGTAAGGTCCCCGTGATCGGCGTGTTGGAGGGCGATAGGGTGGTGCTCCACATGAGGACGGTGTCGGACGAGGAGCTGGATCTCCTGGGAGGGGTGATCAGGGAGTGTCTTTCCGCAGGGTGATAGTGGGGACCGCAGGCCACATAGATCACGGCAAGACGTCCCTGATAAAAGCCCTCACCGGGGTGGACTGCGACAGGCTTCCCGAGGAGAAGGAGAGGGGCATAACCATAGACCTGGGGTTCGCCCCCTTGAGGCTCCCGAGCGGGGCCCTGGTGGGGGTGATAGACGTCCCTGGGCACGAGCGCTTCGTCAAGAACATGGTCGCCGGCGCCGTGGGGGTGGACTTCGTGCTGCTGGTCGTCGCCGCCGACGAGGGGGTGATGCCCCAGACGGTGGAGCATTTGGGGATACTGGACCTCCTGGGCGTCAAGGACGGGCTCGTGGTGGTGACCAAGGTGGATCTTTGCCCCGATGAGGACCTGAGGGCCCTATTGAGGGAGGAGATAGAGGCCCTGGTGAGGGGTACCTTCCTGGAGGGGGCCCCGGTGGTGGAGGTCTCCTCGGCCACCGGCGAAGGCCTCGAAGAGCTCCTTCGCCTCATGGACGAGAGGATAGGGAGGGTCAGGCCCAAGGAGGCGGAGGGCCCTTTCCTCCTGGCCGTCGACAGGGCCTTCCTCAAGCAGGGCTTCGGGGTGATAGCCACTGGCACGGCCTACAGGGGACAGGTCAGGGTGGGGCAGAGGCTTTCGGTCCTGCCGCAGGGCAAGTCGACGAGGGTGAGGAACCTGAACGTCCACGGCGAGCGAGTGGAGTTGGCCATGGCCGGGCAGAGGGTGGCTTTGAACCTATCGGACTTGTCCCTGGACGAGGTGGGACGGGGCACCTGGCTGGCGGACGAGGGCTTCTACGAGCCCACCTCCCTCTTCGACGCCAGGCTCTCGGTGCTCAGACAGCCGGAAGGGCTGAGGGTGAGGCACTTCGAGAGGCTCAGGCTGCACGTGGGCACCGCCGAGATCCTCTGCAGGGTCTACCTGCTGGAGTCGGAGGAGGTCTCGGGGGGTGAGAGGGCCCTTTGCCAGATAGCGTGCGAGGAGCCGGTGGTGGTGGAGGGAGGAAGCAGGTTCATACTGAGGAGCTACTCTCCCAGCGTCACCTTGGGAGGGGGCGAGGTGATATACGCCTACCCGGAGAGGGCTAAGGGGAGGAGGAGGGCTCACTACTCCTCCTTCCTCAAGCTCTACCTCGAGGCCTCCTCTCCGGAGGAGAGGGCCGTCAGGCTTCTGGATCTGATGGGCTGGGCCGACCTCCCCGGGCTGGTGAGGAGGGCTCAGGCCTGGTCTTTGCTGGGGGAGGGCGGCTTAAGGCTCAAGGAGGCCGTCCTGGCCCACGGCGGCGCCGTGCTGGAGGGGGAACTTCTGCTCTCCAGGGCCTTCGTCGAGGAGATGGGGGGCAGGGCGAGGGAGGCTTTGGCCCAGTTTCACCGGGAGAACCCGCACAAGCAGGGCATGCCCCAGGAGGAGCTGATCTCCAGGGCATCTCCCGCTGGGCTCAAGGGCTACGGCAGAGCCATAGTTCAGCTGCTCTGGGAGAGGGGCTTCGTGGAGGTCCTCGGCGGCAAGGTGGCGTTGCCGGGCTTCAGGTCCAGCTTGGGGGAGGACCTCTCTAGGGCCGTCGATCTGGTGAGGGGCCACCTCGCCGCCAGGGGCTTTGCCGCGCCGACCAGGGAGGAGATCGCCTCGGAGCTCTCCCTGGAAGCGCAACTGCTGAACAGGGCGCTCGACGTGATGGCTGAGTCCGGGGAGGTCGCCTGGGTGGGCCACTTCGTCTACCTGACCTCCACCCTGGAGGAGGCCAAGGCGAGGTTGAGCAGGGCCTTCGGCGAGAGGGGGGAGATAACCCCCGCCGTGGTGAGGGACGTCCTGGGCATATCCAGGAAGCACATAATACCCCTTTTAGAGCACCTGGACTCCCTGGGGTTCACCAAGAGGGTGGGGGACAAGCGGATACTCAGGCAGCCCAGATAGAGGGGCGGACGAACGCCTCGCCGCAGGGGGGGTACCCACCTCGACCCCTCACAGCCTCTCCGCCACGGCCTCGGCCATCCTCATGGTGGACACGAACCCCTCGGGCTTGAGGTCGTAGGTCAGGTAGATCCCCTCCTCCAGCACCGAAGCCAGGGCCCTCTCTAGCCTCCCGGCGTGTCCCTCCATCCCCAGGTGATGGAGCATCATGGCGGCCGAGATCAGCATGCCCGTGGGGTTCACCAGGTACTTGCCCGCGTGCTTGGGCACCGACCCTCCCGCGGGCTCGAAGAGGGCCCAGGAGTCGCCCAGGTTGGCCGAGCCGCATACCCCCAGACCCCCCACCAGCTGGGCGCACTCGTCCGATAGCACGTCGCCGAAGGCGTTGGTGGTGAGTATCACGTCGTAGCTCTCGGGGGCCTTTATCAGCCACATGGCCGTGGCGTCGACGTTCTCCACCCTGTACTCTATCCTTCCCTCCAGGACGGACCTGGCCACCTCCACGAACATACCCCCGGTGGCCCTGCACACGTTTGGCTTCTCCACCACCGTCACGCTCCTCCTCCCATGCCTGAGGGCGTAGTCCAAAGCCGCCTCGGCTATCCTCCTGGAGCCCCTCTCGGTGACGACCTTGAGCGATATGGCCACCTCCTGGCCCGCGAACCTCGACAGCTCCGGGAAAGCCTCCAGGACCTTCGGCTCCAGCCCCCTCCTCTCGATGCCCACGTAGAGGTCCTCCGTGTTCTCCCGGAACAACACCAGGTCTATCTCCTTCCCCAAGGGGCTTTTGACCCCCGGAAGGGTCTTGAAGGGCCTCAGGTTCACGTAGAGGTCGAAGGCCTGCCTTATCTGAACTATGGCGGACCTGAAGCCCTTGACGCCGGGCACGCTGGTGACGGCCCCGAAGAGACAGGCGTCGCTCTCCCTTAAAGCCTCCCAGGTCTGGGGGGGCACCGTGTCCCCCCACCTCTCCCAGGCCGATAGCCCAGCCTCGGCCCTGACCCACCTGATGGGGGGGTTCAGCTCCTCCATCACCAGCATGCAGGCCTCCATCATGTCCAGCCCGGAGTGATCCCCTGGTATGTAGACCACGGTCTTCACGTCCTACCCACCACCTTCCTCCTGGTGTACGGCACGAGGCCTCCCGCCTCCAGGATCTCCCGGAGGTGAGCTGGGAAGGGCGGGAAGGAGAGGAAGCCCCCCCTGCTCAGGTTCTCCGCCACCCCCATCTCCAGGTCTATCGAGATCTCGTCCCCTTCGAGGGCGAAATCCTCCGGCCAGTCCAGCTTTATCGCCGGCAGACCCAGGTTTATGGCGTTTCGGTAGTAGATCCTCGCGAAGGAGCGGGCCAGGATCGCCCTCACGCCGGCCTCCTTCAGGCACAGGACCGCTTGCTCCCTGGAGGAGCCGCATCCGAAGTTCTTGCCGACCAGGAGCACCGCGCCCTCCCTGGCCCTGGAGGGGAAGTTAGGGTCCAGGTCCTCCATGGCGTGCGAGGCCATCTCGGATGGGTCCTTGACCGTGTAGGTGTACTTGCCGGGGAATATCACGTCGGTGTTCACGTGGTCGCCGTAGATCAGGGCCTTCCCCCTTATCCTGTCGAGCTTCAAGGGCCTCCCTCACCTCCTCTTCGACCTGGGATCCACGAGATACCCCGCTATAGCCGAGGCCGCTGCGGTAGCGGGGCTGGACAGCAGGACCTTGGCCTTTGGGTTCCCCATCCTCCCCCTGAAGTTCCTGTTGGAGGTGGAGAGGCAGACCTCCCCCTCGGCCAGGACCCCCATGTGGTTCCCCATGCACGGGCCACAGCCCGGGGGGCATACCACGCATCCGGCGTCCACCAGCGCTTCCAGTATCCCCCTCCTGAGGGCTTCCCTGTACACCCCCCAGGAGGCTGGTATCACCAGCACCCTGCAGGATACCCTCCTTCCCGAGAGCAACCTGGCCGCCACCTCCAGGTCCTCCACCCTGCCGTTGGTGCAGCTCCCTATGAGGACCTGGTCTATCGGCATGCCCTCCGCTTCCCTCACGGGCACTGCGTCGCTGGGGCTTTCCGGTAGGGCCACCATGGGCTCTATCTCCTCCAGCCGGTAGGTCAAGCGTCCGACGTACGAAGCCCCCTCGTCCGACCACAGGGGCTCGAAGCCCTTGCCCCTCGATGAGAGGTGCTCCCTTAGCCTTTCGTCGGGCCTGCAGCTGCAGGACTTGGCACCCACCTCCGCCCCCATGTTGCAGAGGGTCATCCTGTCGGAGATGCTGAGCCCCCTCAACCCCTCCCCGTCGAACTCGACGGAGAGGTAATCGGCCCCGTCTGGGCCCAACTCGGAGGCTATGCGCAGCGCCAGGTCTTTGGCACCAACCATCTCGTCGACGAAGGAGCCCTTCAGCTCCACCCTCAGGCTTTCCGGGACCAGGAACCAGGTGTGGCCGGTCGCCCAGATGGAGGCCATCTCCGTCCTACCCACGCCGGCGGCGAAGGCCCCCAGAGCACCGGCGGTGGTGGTGTGGGAGTCGGCTCCCACCACGAGGTCTCCGGGACCGGCGAGGGCCAGCTCGCACACCACCTGGTGGCACACGCCCCCTCGGGAGTCCACGTCGAAGAAGAGCTCTATCCCCTGGGATCTGACGAGCTCCCTGATGGTCCTGTGGTTCTCGGCGTGTTCGGGGGTGGGCGCGGGGACCGCGTGATCCAGGAAGATGGCGATCCTCTCCGGATGGGCTATCTTGCTGGCTCCCATCTCCAGGAAGGATCTCCATATGTAGGCGCTGTTGTCGTGGCTCACGCAGAGGTCTGGCTCTGCCACCACCACCTCCCCGGCGCGCACCTCCCTCCCCACCTTGGAGGAGAAGACCTTTTCCGCGAAGGTCATGGGGCCCAACGCGCGACACCCCCCCTGAGAACGAAGGGGATGAGCCCTCCTGCCCTCAGGATCTCCTCCTCGAGGGGCTCCATGGGCTTCACCCGGAACAGCTCTCCGGTCCTCGCGTTCTCAAGCCAGGCCTCGTCCAGGTGGAGCCTCAGGAGATCGCCGTCTTGGACTTCCACCTCCTCCAGCAGCTGAAGGGCGGGCAGGGCGCAGTTGAAGGCGTTCCTGTGGAAAATCCTGGAGAAGGAGAGGGCGAGCACGGCCTTGAAGCCGAAGGCCCTCATGGCCTTCGGCGCGTGCTCCCGGGAGGAGCCGCAGCCGAAGTTCTTGCCGCCCACCATTATCAGGTCGTCCCCCCTGATTTCCCGAAGATAACTGGCCTTGGGGTGCTCCTCCAGGAGGTGATCCGCCATCTCCTCGGGCCTGATGAGGTGGAGGTATCTGTTGTGGTAGAGCAGGTCCGTGTCCACGTCGTCCCCCAAGACGAACGCCTTGCCCTCCAGCACGCGGTCCATCGGCCTCACCTCCTCAAGAACTTCCTGGGATCGGTTATCTCTCCCGTGATGGCGCTGGCCATTGCGGTCAGGGGGCTTGCCAGGAAGACCTCGGCGCCCCTGCCGACCTTGCCGTCGAAGTTGCGGTTCGAGGTGGAGATGCACCTCTCGCCGGAGGCTAGGACGCCGAAGTGGCGGGCGGTGCAGAGGGAGCAGGAGGGGTTCGTCACCACGACGCCTCCCCTTATGAGGTCGGCGGTGATGCCGGACTCCGCCATCCTGAGGGCTACCCCGAGGGTGGCCGGTGTGACGATGCACCTGAGGCCCGGCTTTATCCTCCCCCCACCCCGGAGGAGCAGTTGATGGGCCGCCCTTATGTCCTCGAAGGACCCGTTGGTGCAGCTCCCTATGTGCACCTGGTCGATGGGGGTTCCCTCCACGACCTCGACCGGGACCGCATGGCGTGGGGATCCCGGCATGGCGATCATGGGGCATAGCTCCTCCAGGCGCACCGTCTCCTCGAGCTGATACTTCGCCTCCGGATCGGGCCTGAGCTTCGCCGCCTTGGAAGTGGCATCGCCGCCCAGGCCCATCTCCTCCAGAAAACGCGATAGCCCCTCGTCCAGCGGTCCAAACGCTATCTCGGACCCCATCTCGGTGGCCATGGAGCAGAGGGTTATCCTGCCGCTCATGGATAGACCCTCGGCCCCCGTTCCGTGGAGCTCCACGGCCATGCCCATGAGATCGTCGCCCATCTTGGAGAGGAGCGTCAGGGCCAGGTCCTTGGCTGTCGTCCCCTCCCGCAGCGATCCCTCCAGGACCAACTTGGCGGTGGGGGGGACCTTTATCCAGCTCCCGCCGCAGATCCAGGCCGCCGCCACGTCGGTGTCTCCAACGCCCAGGGCCAAAGCCCCCACCGCTCCGAGCAGGTTCATGTGGGAGTCGGTCCCCAGGACGACGTCCCCTGGGGCCACGAGCCCGGACTCCAGCAGGGCGTGCTGGCCCACCCCGCGGTTCACGTCCAGCAGCTTCTCGACGCCGTGCTTCTTGCAGAAATCCCTCAGCGCCTTGTGGTTTTGCGCGTAGGCCTCGCTCCTGGCGGGGGCCTCCAGGTCAAAGGTGAAGGCGACCCTTTCCGGGTGCTTCATCGGCGCCCCCGCCTCCTCGAAGGTCTTCACGGCGTTGGGTCCTCCGAAGTCCCGGGCCACGACCAGGTCCACCTCCAGCCACACCGCCTCGCCGACCTCGACCCGCCTTCCGACCTTATAGGAGACTATCTTCTCCACGGTCGTCATGCCCATCTGAACCTATCCCTCCAGCTTCTTCAACGTGGCCTCGTAGACCATGAAGTCCACCTTGTGGAGGAAGATCGCCTCGGCGCTGGCCCTTCTGCCCTCGCCCTCGTGGGAGTGGGATCCCACCAGGTGCACCACCTCCATGGGTAGCCCGGCCTCCAGGCAGAAGTGGGCGCTCCAGAAGGGATGCCTCATGGCCCTGCCCATCTCGGAGACCTCGAAGGCGCCCTCCCCCGCGGGCGCGAACTCGACCAGCTTCCCCAGGTCGTGCAGTAGGGCCCCGGCCAACAGCAGGTCCAGGTTCAGCCTGAGTTCGGCGTCGACGCACTCGTTGAAGGCCGAGGCGGCGGCATGACAAACCCTCGCCACCGCGCGGGTGTGGGCGAGGAGGCTGACCCTGTCTCCGCCTTCGCTCAAGGTGAAGGGGAACCTCTCCAGGGCCTCCGGCCCAAGTCCGCAAAAGCGCAGGCATCGCTCTATGGCCGAGATCACCCCCTGGCGCAGCCCTTCGTCGCTTATAAGGTCTATCTCCGGCATCTTGCTCGAGATCTCGTCCCTCAAGGGTTTTCACCTCCTTGGATCGCCTCGAGAAAGGCCCTCAGGACCTCGATGGAGCGAAGGTATTCCTCCAGGGAGATCCTCTCCTGGGGCGTGTGGTCGAGGGAGCTGTCCCCGGGCCCGTAGGCGACCATGGGGCACCTCCATCCCGTCGAGAGGACGTTCATGTCAGAGGTGCCCCCTTTGAGGAGCATCCTCGGCCTACCGCCCCTCTCCCTGATGCAGGTCCTCAGGGTCTTGGCCAGGAAGCTGTTCCTGTCGTGGACCACCGGGGGGGAGAAGTCCAGTAGCTCGGCGAGGGCCGAGCTTCGCCTCGAGGCCTCCAGGACCCCCAGCCAGAAGGCCTCGAAGGGCATGGATGGGGGTATCCTCAGGTTCAGCTCCGCCGAGGTCAAATCCCCCATGCCGTCCTCGCGGGTGTTCACCCTCAAAAGCCTCAGGTTCGGGGAGCTGAAGGGGCCATCGCCCCTTTCGAATCCCTCCACGATCCTTCGCATCTCCCCGTAGACCTCGAAGACCCTGTGGGCCGAGGACTCCTCGTCCACGGAGGGGTGGATGCCCTGGACGGAGGAGGTTATCCTGATGAGGGCGCTGCCCCTGTAACCCACCGTGATCCCCTCCCACCCGGAGGGCTCTCCCACCA
>CAYRKT010000048.1:0-12328 GCA_964425005.1 uncultured Synergistia bacterium | reverse complement strand
GAAGAAACCCCCTGCCCCGAGCCCCAGGGGGCCAAGGCGCAGCAGAGCGAAGGCGCCCGAGAGCAGCTCGAGGACGGAGGAGGAGAGGGAGGCGATCCTCCCGAGGCCCTCCATCCGCTCCGGAAGGGCGAAGGCCACGGCGCAGAACAGGGCCGGATAGGAGCCCAGCATGTAGTGGTGGAGCTTGTTGGCGGCCGCGCCGTAGAAGAGCACGGTGACAAGGCCGTGCACCAGCATCGCCAGGACGAAGGGCGTGGGCCGACGAAGCCTCGAGAGGGCGGCGGGGCCGAGCAACAGGGGAAACCACGGCCAGAAGGCCAGGAGCAGGGTGGGCAGGTAGACCTGCCAGAAGGGGTAGGGGTGGAATTCGGCCGAGCCGCTCCACCTGCCCCAGTTGTTCTCCAGGAAGAAGACCCCCAGGAAGGCCCTCCCGTGCAGAGCCGTCATGGCCCCATACCAGGGCAGGACCACGGCCAGGAAGAGGAGCGGACCCGGCGACAGGAAGGCCGCCTTGAGGAGCCCCCAAAAGCCCCTCAACCCACCTCGAAGGAGGGCGAAGAGGGAGGCGGAGAGGGCCGGGAGGATAAAGCCGACCGGACCCTTGGCCAGGACGGAAAGCCCCGAGGCCAGCCAGGCGAGCGCGAGCTTGCCGCGTCCGCCCTCGCCCCCCAGCAGCCCAGAGCCCTCGAGCAACAGCACCAGCGAGGCGAACTGGAAGAGGACCATGGTCATCTCGGGCACGGCGGCCCTGGCCTCCAGCGCCACGTGGGGGCTCAGGGCGAAGGCCGAAGAAGCCAGGAGGGCGCCCCTCTCCCCCAGATATGCCCTCCCCTTGAGGTAGAGGAAGAGGGTCAGGGCGAAGGCCGAAAGGATGGAGGGAGCCCTCGCCGCCAGCTCAGACGGGCCGATCAGGGCCATGAAGGGCAGCATGAGGTAGTAGAGCAAGGGGGGCTTGACCAACCTGGGCTCGCCGTTGAAGGTGGGGGTTACGAGGTCGCCGGAGCGGAGCATCTCCCTGGCCGCGAAGGCGTTCCTCCCCTCGTCGGGGTAGGTCAGGCAGACCGACCAGGCCCCCCAGGAGAGGACCAGGAGCAACGCCAAAAAGAGCAAGGGTTTTTCGCGCAAAGACCCATCACCCCGACGAGCCTCGGGCCCTTCATGCCCTGTCTTGATAGCCCCTTTGGGCCAACATATCATAGTGTAGGTACGGATTTCAAGCGGGAGGTGATCCCCCTTGTTGCCCGCCCTGCTGGTCTCCCGAAGCTCCATAGCCGAGAACTCCTCCAGGGTCTGCTCCCTGTGCAGGTCGGCCGGCGTGGAGGTCTTCGGGGTCACGAAGGGGGTCTGCGGCGACCCGCGGATAGCCTCGGCCATGCTGGAAGGGGGGTGCTCGGGGCTCGCCGACTCCAGGCTCGAGAACATAGCCAGGATGAGGGAGGCGGGCCTAAAGGGCCCCTTCATGCTGCTTCGGATACCCTCCCCTTCGAGGATCGGGGAGGTGGCGAGGCTAGCGGACGTGGTGCTGGTCTCCGAGGGCGAGGTCCTCAGGGCGCTGGACGAGGCCTGCGCCTCGGAGGGGAGGCGGGTGCAGGCCCTCCTGATGGTGGACGTGGGGGACCTGAGGGAGGGGATCTGGCCGGACGAGGTCAGCTCCATCGGAAGGGTCCTGAGGGGGCTCAGGTGGGTCAGGCCCATCGGGGTCGCCACCAACGTGGGCTGCTTCGGCGGCGTGCTGCCCGATTCGAGGAACATGGGGCTTCTGCTCGAGGTGAAGGAGGCCCTTGAGGAGGTGCTGGGCGAGGGGTTGCCCGTGGCCTCCGGCTCAGGCACGGTGGGACTGAGGCTCGTAGAGGAGGGCACCATGCCCGCGGGCATCAACCAGCTTCGCATAGGGGAGGCGATCCTCCTGGGCAGGGACACCACCGGCGACAGGGTCATAGGGTATCTCCGGCAGGACACCATGCGCCTGCAGGCCGAGGTGATAGAGGTCAAGAGGAAGCCCTCGGTGCCCATAGGGGAGGTGGGGCTAGACGCCTTCGGCAGGAAGCCCGCCTTCGTCGACAGGGGCGTGAGGAGGAGGGCTCTATTAGCCCTTGGGAAGCAGGACGTCCACCCCTCGTCGCTCACCCCCCTCGAGGAGGGGGTGGAGGTGCTCGGGGCATCCAGCGACCACACGGTCCTGGACGTGGAGGGCTACAGGGGGAGGCTGGAGGTGGGGCAGGTCCTCTCCTTCTCCCTGGACTATCCCGGGATGCTCTCCTGCTTCACCTCGCCCTACGTGGAGAAGAGGGTGGTGTGATCTTTGTACTGGCCCAGCCTCAAGGACGTCCTGGACGTGCTCATAATATCGTTTCTGGTGTATCGGGTGCTCCTTCTGCTCTCGGGGACGCGGGCCGTCCACCTCCTCAGGGGGATAGTCTTCCTGGTGCTCCTGGGGGGGCTCGCCAAGCTGGCCGACCTTCGGGCCTTCAGCTTTCTGATGAGCCGGTTCATAGCGGGGCTCTTCGTGGTCATACCCATAGTCTTCCAGCCGGAGCTGCGCCGCATCTTCGAGGAGATAGGGAGGGGAGGGCTGGTCGGCGGGGGCGAGAGGTCGGAGGCGGAGGCCGAGCGCTGGGCAGGGGAGCTGGTCAGGGCCATAGCCTACCTGAAGGACAAGAGGATCGGGGCGCTCCTGGTCCTCCAGAGGAGGGTAGGGCTCAAGGAGCACTGGTCCAGGGGCGTGCTGCTGGATTCGATCCTCAGCAGCGAGCTCGTCATATCCATATTCTGGCCCAACAACCCCCTCCACGACGGAGCCGTGGTGATAGATGGGAGCAGAGTAATAGCCGCGGCCTGCTACCTCCCCCTGAGCGACGACCCGAGCCTCTCGACCTGGCTCGGCACCAGGCATCGGGCGGCCCTGGGCATATCCGAGGTCTCAGACGCCCTGTCGCTGGTGATCTCCGAGGAGAGGGGGGAGATATCGCTGGCGGCCGGGGGGAAGCTCGCCAGGAACCTGTCGCTGAAGCAGCTCGAGAGGATACTGCTCCACTACTACTCCAGGGGGAAGGAACCCAGGAGGCCTCTGCTGGAGGGATTGCTTCGCCTCTTCCTGCCCCCCAGGAGCTCGGAGGGATCCGGACTTGAGAGGGGATAGAACTCAGAGGAGGTTCGACCTGGACAGGATCTGGTCCTCCCGATGGGCCCTCCGGGTGATATCCCTCCTGGTGGGGATAACGGTGTGGGCCTACGTGGGGGGTGGGCTCATAAGGGACGCCTCGGCTACCCTGACCGTCCCCATAGCCTTTCTGAACCTCGGGGATAACCTGACCTTCGTGGCCAAGCAGAGGGAGGTCAAGATAGAGCTCTCGGGCAGCAGGGCCACCATAGAGACCATAAGGCCCGAGCAGATAAGGTGTTCGGTCAACCTATCCAACCTCAAAAGCGGCCTCTACAGGCTGCCCATAGAGGTCCTCATTCCCCCCACCGTAACCCTCCGGAACGTGGATCCCACCACCGTGGAGGTGGAGATAAAGAGGCTGCTGGAGAAGAACATGCCGGTGGTGCTATCCACCACCGGGAGGCCGATGGAGGGCTTCCTGGTGGACAGGATAGAGGTGGAGCCCGACTCCGTCGTGGTGAGGGGCCCGGAGGACGAGGTGGGGAGCATAAAGGAGGTCAAGCTGGTGGTGGACCTGGAGGGGATGGCCGACTCCTCCGAGGTGGAGGTGCCGGTGGTCCTGGAGTCCTCCGCCCAGGTGACCAACACCTCCGTCTCACCCCCCCGGGTCAAGGCGAGGATCGCCCTCAAGGAGGGTTGGCCGAGGAAGACCGTCCCGGTGAGGCTGGAGCTCACAGGGGAGGTGCCGGAGGACTACCGGCTGGTGGGCCTTAGGCACAGCCCCTCCCAGGTGACCCTCGAGGGCCCGGAGTCGGCCCTAAAGGGGTTGGAGGAGGTCAGGACCACCTCCTTCGACCTGTCCAGTATAATAGGAAGCGCCTCCTTCGACGCGAGGCTCGTCCTGCCCCAGGGGCTCAGGGCCCTGGAGGGCGACAGGGTGAGGGTGGAGCTGCTGGTGGAGGAGCGAAGGGAAAAGCTCACGCTCCAGGGGCTCCCCCTGGAGCCGAGGGGAAGGGGCGTGTTCAGGGGGTGGCGATTCCTCCCCGAGAGGGTGGACGCGTCGCTGGAGGGAAGGCCCAGCGCCCTCAGGGCGGTCAAGGAGGGGAGCTTCCCGGTGAAGGCCTTCGTGGACGTGACCAACCTGGTGAAGAGGGAGACGGAGGCCTTCGTCCAGCTCGAGCTGCCGCAGGGGGTCTCGGGCAGGGCCGTCCCCGAGAGGGTGAAGGCCTTCGTGGTGGATTAAGGGCAGGAGGGATGGCGTATTGTCGAGCAGGAGGATGTTCGGCACCGACGGCGTTAGGGATCTCTCCAACAGAGGACACATGCGGCCGGAGGCGGTGCTGAGGCTCGGGCTTGCCTTCGGCGCCTTCTTGAGGTCTCGGGGCTCGGATCGGCCCAGGGTGGTGTTGGGCGCGGACACCAGGGGCTCCAGGGACATGCTCCTGTGTGCCCTCTCGGCGGGGCTCGCCTCGGCAGGGGTCGAGGTGGTCTCGGCGGGGGTGATGCCCACTCCGGGCGTGTCGACCGTGGCGTCCAGGGCCGGCTTCGACGGGGGGGCTGTGATATCGGCCTCCCACAACCCGCCGGAGTACAACGGGGTCAAGTTCTTCGACTCCAGGGGGTTCAAGCTCTCCGACGAGGAGGAGGCGGAGGTCGAGTCCCTCTTCGAGGGGGACCTGGAGGGCTTCAGAAGCGCCCCCCAGGGGGTGGGAAGGGTCCTGGAGGACGGATCCCTGAAGGGGCTCTACGAGGGCTTCCTGATGGGGTTCGCCTCCGAGGTGGACCTGTCCGGCAAGAGGGTGGTCCTGGACTGCGCCAACGGGGCGTGCTGGGAGATCGCCCCCAGGCTCTTCGAGGCCATGGGGGCTAGGCTATCCCTCATCGGGTGCGCCCCGGACGGGAGCAACATAAACCAGGGGGTGGGGGTCACCCACCTGGAGGCCCTGAGGTCCAGGGTCCTGGAGGAGAGGGCCCACTTCGGGGTGGCCTACGACGGGGACGGCGACAGGGTCCTCTTCGTGGACGCCTTGGGGAGGACGGTGGACGGGGATCTGATGCTTTACGCCCTCGCCAGGTTCTACCGGAGGGAGGGGAGGCTCGGGGCCGGGGTGGTGGCCACGGTCATGAGCAACATGGGGCTGGAGGCCAAGCTCCAAGAGGAGGGGATAAGGGTGTTTCGCTGCCCCGTGGGGGACAGATACGTGGTGGAGAAGGCCCTGGAGGTGGGCTCCAGGCTGGGGGGCGAGCAGTCGGGGCACGTGGTGGCCCTGGACCTGTCCTCCACGGGGGACGGGATGCTCACGGCCCTGCTCCTGATGAGGGCCCTATCGGCGCTGGGCCTGAAGCTCGAGGATCTGAGCGACCTGGTCCCCCGGTTCCACCAGAGGCTCCTGAACTTCCGGGTGGAGGACGCCTCCCTCAGGAGGTCCCTGCCCTCCCACCCGGCGCTTCTGGAGGAGATAGCCTCCTGGGAGGAGAGGCTGACGGGCAGGGGGAGGATATTCGTCAGGCCCTCGGGTACGGAGCCGCTGGTGAGGGTCCTGATAGAGGCGGAGGAAGAGGGGATCCTGGAGGAGGTGGCTAGCTCCATCTCCCATCGCATAAGCTCCCTGACGGGGATCGCCTGAGGAGGGGGGAGGGGACTTGTTCTACAGGAGCGTCGAGGAGGTAGACCGGGAGGTATACGAGCTGGTGAGGTCGGAGCTGTCCAGGCAGAGGGGCACCGTCGAGCTCATAGCCTCGGAGAACTTCGCCCCCCTTTCGATATTACAGCTCCAGGGCTCCTGCCTCACCAACAAGTATGCCGAAGGGTACCCGCACAGGAAGTACTACGGCGGCTGTCAGTTCGTCGAGAGGGTGGAGGAGATAGCCTGCGAGAGGGCCAAGGCCCTCTTCGGGGCCGAGCACGCCAACGTGCAGCCCCACTCGGGCAGCCAGGCCAACATGGCCGTCTACGTGGCCCTGCTGAAGCCCGGGGACACGATGCTCGCCATGAGCCTGGCCCACGGAGGGCACCTCACCCACGGGCACCCGATAAACTTCTCGGGCAGGACCTATAAGGTGGTCTCCTACGGGGTTAGGCCCGACTCGGAGACCATAGATTACGACCAGGTGGAGGCCCTGGCCAGGGAGCACAGGCCCAGGGTCATAGTGGCGGGAGCAAGCGCTTACCCCCGCTTCATAGACTTCGAGCGCTTCAGGAGGATCGCCGACGAGGTGGGGGCGGTCTTGATGGTGGACATGGCCCACATCGCCGGGCTGGTGGCGGGAGGAGTGCATCCGAGCCCCGTCCCCCACGCCCAGGTGGTCACCACCACCACCCACAAGACGCTCAGGGGGCCCAGGGGGGCGCTGATCCTCTGCAAGGGGGAGCTGGCCGAGGAGATCGACAGGGCGGTCTTCCCCGGTTGCCAGGGGGGTCCGCTGATGCACGTCATAGCCGCCAAGGCCACCTGCTTCAAGCTGGCCATGGAGGAGTCGTTCAAGGCCTACGCCAGAGCTGTGGTGGAGAACGCCAGGGCCCTGGCCTCCGCTCTGTCGGAGCTGGGGTTCAGGCTGGTCTCGGGCGGGACGGACAACCACATGTTGCTGGTGGACCTTCGCCCCAAGGGGATAACCGGCAAGGAGGCGGAGAGGATCCTTGAGGAGGTGGGCATAACGGTCAACAAGAACATGATCCCCTTCGACCCCCAAAAGCCCATGGTCACCAGCGGCATAAGGATGGGCACCCCCGCTGTGACCACCAGGGGCATGGGCGTGAAGGAGATGCGGAGGATCGCCGAGCTCATAGACATGGCCATAAGCTTCAGGGACAACCCTTCGGAGCTGGAGAGGGTGAGGGGCGAGGTGGCCTCGCTGCTGGAGGGGTTCCCCCTCTATCCCTCCCTGGAGTTCTAGATCGGGGAACGGAGGTGAAGGTCCTTGGAGCCCATAGGGAGGCACTACATAGTGGAGGCTTCCTTGTGCGACCCAGCCGTCATAGGCGACGTGGAGAGGATGCAGGCCATAGTCGTCGAGGCGGCAAACCGCGCCAGGGCCAAGATCTGGGCGATATCCTTTCATCGCTTCCCGCCCAACGGGGTGAGCGGCGTGGTGGTGATCTCTGAGTCGCACATATCGGTCCACACCTGGCCCGAGGTGGGATACACCGCGCTGGACATATACACCTGCGGAAGGGAGGCCAAGCCGGAGGACGCGGTGGACTTCATAGTGGAGGCCATAGGGGCCGAGCAGGTCCACGTGACCGAGCTCTCCAGGGGTCTGAGCGAGGGGGACAACCTCTTCTACCACAGCATAGTCACCTGGGAGGAGGACCTGTCGGACTAGGATATGGCGAAGGACGAGGACAGGGCGCAGGAGCTGGAGGAGCTGGAGGGGAAAGGCCCTTCCCTCTGGGGGATCTTGGGCCTGGTAGTGGGCGGTGCTCTGCTGATCTCCCTGGCCCTGGGGGTGGGGGTGCTGTTCGCCCTCGCCCTTTACGTGCACCAGCTCGCCCAGGAGGTCCCCCCTGTGGAGGCGCTCTCGGAGCTCAGGCCGGGGTTGTCCTCGCAGGTCTTCGACCGAAAGGGGAGGCTCATAACCGAGCTCTTCGTGGAGAAGAGGCAGTGGGTGAGGCTGGAGGAGGTCTCCCCCTATCTGATAAAGAGCGTGCTCGCCGCCGAGGACGCGGACTTCTACAGACACGCAGGGGTTAACCCCATGGCCATAGCCCGCGCCGCCCTGAGGATACTGGCCAGCGGCAGGGTCACGCAGGGCGGCAGCACCATCACCCAGCAGCTCGCCAGGAACGTCTTCCTTACCCCCGAGAGGACGTTGACCCGGAAGCTCAAGGAGGCCATGCTGGCCGTCCAGATGGAGAGGCGCTTCTCCAAGGACGAGATCCTGGAGATGTACGTGAACCAGATATACCTGGGCCACGGCCGCTACGGGGTGCTATCGGCCTCCAGGTTCTACTTCGGCAAGCACCCGAGGGATCTAACCCTGGCCGAGGCCGCCATGCTGGCGGGCCTCATAGCCTCCCCCGAGAACTACTCCCCCAGGAGGCACTGGCTCAGGGCCAAGAACAGGCAGAGGTACGTGATAGAGAGGCTCAGGGACCTGGGCTGGATAAGCAACGACGAGGCCGAGATGGCCCTGCGAGAGGAGATAAAGCTCCACGAGGGAGCGGAGGAGGCCACCAACCTCAACAACAGGGCTCCTCACTTCGTCTCCTACCTCCTCTTCGAGCAGCTCCTCCCCCGCTACGGGGCCGACGTGGTCTACAAGGGGGGGCTTAAGGTCTACACCACCCTGGACCTGGACGTCCAGGCGGCGGCGGAGGAGGCGGTGAGGGAGCTCCCCGGGGAGGGGGCCCTGGTGGCCCTGGACCCGTCCACGGGGGCGATAGTCGCGATGGTGGGGGGAAAGGACTTCTCCAGGAGCAAGTTCAACCGGGCGACCCAGGCCTACAGGCAGCCCGGTTCCGCCTTCAAGGTGGTGCTCTACACCGCCGCGGTGGACGGGGGGCTTTCCCCCAACGACGAGCTCTTGGACGAGGAGATAACCTTCGAGAACGGCTGGTCCCCCAGGAACTTCGACAACAAGTTCCACGGCACCGTGACGGTGGTGGAGGCCCTGGAGCAGTCCTACAACGCCGCGGCGGTGAGGTTGGCCCAGGAGGTGGGCGTGGGGAAGATCCTGGACTACGCCAGGAAGCTGGGCATAAACTCGCCCCACCTGCCCAGGGATCTATCGCTGGCCCTCGGGAGCTGCAGCGTGACCCCGATGGAGATGGCGGCGGTGTTTTGCGCCATAGCCAACGGGGGCAACAGGGTGAGCCCCTTCGGCATAACCCGGGTGGAGGACAGCTCGGGCGTGGCGCTGGAGGAGGGAGGCCCCCGCATCGAGAGGGCCATACCGGAGGTCACGGCCTACCTGATGCTGGACCTCCTCAGGCACGTGGTGGAGAGCGGGACCGCCTGGAGGGCCAAGATCCCGGGCTATCAGGTCTTCGGCAAGACGGGGACCACCAACGACTTCGTGAGCTCCTGGTTCATAGGGGGCGTCCCGGGGCTGGTCACGGCCATATACACGGGGCACGACGACAACAAACCCCTGGGCGACATGCAGACCGGAGGGATAGTGGTGGCCCCCATATGGAGGAAGTTCACCCAGAAGGCCCTGGCCTTCCAGCCCTCCCCCAAGGCCTTCCCCGTCCCGCCGGGGATCTCCTTCGTACAGGTGTGCGCCAAGTCGGGCGCTCTGCCGACCCCCTCCTGCCCCAGGATCACCACAGTGGCGGTGAGGGAGGGGGAGGAGCCCGAGCACAGCTGCCCCCTCCACGGGGCCTACAGGCCCTCCGCGCCGGAGAGGATAGAGGACGTACCCCTGGCCCCTCCGGTGCCGATCGACAGCCCCAGGCCCTCCCAGGAGGTCAGGCCGGCCCCTCGGGAGAAGGACGTGGACAGGCGCCTGGAGGAACTCCTGCGGAGGTACGGGATAAAGCGCTAGGTCCTTCGGACCCTCGCCCTGAGGCCCCTGAAGAAGCGCGAGATCAGCTCCTCCGCCCTTTCCCTCATGACGCCTCCCACCACCTCGGGACGGTGGTTGAGCCTTAGGTCCCTGTGGAGCTGGTATAGACTGCCCATGGCGCCCATCCTGGGATCGAAGGCGCCGAAGACCACCCTGGAGAGCCTGGACAGCAGGACCAGCCCGGCGCACATGGGGCAGGGCTCCAGGGTGGAGTAAAGGGTGAAACCCTCCAGCCTCCACGACCCCAACCTGAAGGAGGCCTCCCTGATGGCCAGGGCCTCCGCGTGGGCGAAGGGGTCCCTTAGGGTCTCCCTCATGTTGTGGGCCCTCGAGACCACCTCCCCTCGGGGCGATACCACCAAGGCCCCGACCGGCACCTCCCCAAGCCTCAGGGCCGCCTCGGCGAGCCTCAAGGCCTCCTCCATGAGGCGAAGCTCGACCTCGCCAGGGCTCAAGCCCCCACCCCCTCGCCCTCCAGCAGGCCCACCCCGGCGCCGGGAAGGGCACGGGCCGAGGCGACGTCGGGGGCGGAGGCCTCCTCGGGGAGCTCGTACCTGGAGGAGACCTCCAGGAGGGCGAAGGAAGCCCCGGAAAGCTCCACCACCTGCTCCTCCACCGCCTCGGATACCTCCTTGAGATTGGAGAGCAAAAGCCCCAGGGAGGAGAGCCTGCTGGAGACCTCCTCCGTCTCGCGGAACCCCTCCTCCAGCATCTCCCCGAAGCGCCTCAGGGTGGAAAGCTGTTCCTCCGAGGAGGAGACCACCTCGCCCAGGAAGGAGGCGACCTGGGAGAAGACCTCCCTGCCGCGGGACAGCCTCTCTCCCCCAGCCCGGATCTCCTCCCCAACCCTGGAGAGCGTTTCCACCGAGGCGAATATCCCCTCGGACGCCTCGGCGATGGCCACCTCCAGCTCCCTGACGGAGTCGGCTATGGCCAGGGCCTCGCTCCTGGCCCCCTCGGCGAGCTTCCTGACCTCCTCGGCCACCACCGCGAAGCCCCTCCCCTTCTCCCCGGCGCGGGCCGCCTCTATGGCGGCGTTCAGGGCCAGCAGGTTCGTCCTTTCGGATATCTCCGCTACGGAGCCCAAAAACCCCTTCACCCTGAGGAAGGAGCGCCGAAGTCCCTCCAGGTCCCTGGCCCTCTCCTCGAGGAGGCGCACGGCCTCCTCCAGACCCCCTATGGAGAGGATGAGCGAGGAGGAGACCCCCTCCAGGGAGCTCAAAGCCGCCATCACCTCCCCGCTCCTGGTTCGGGACTCGAGGGCCTTCAGGCTGGCCATCTCGGCCACCCTTTCGGCGCTCTCCCTCATCTCCTCGGTGCGCGCCCTCAGGAGCCCGCACGCGGAGGAGAAGAAGGAGAAGGCCTCCTCCAGCGACCTAGACACCTCCCTGACGCGGGCGGCCGAGTCGCTGAGCCTTTGCGCCGAACCCGTGAGAAGCGAGGAAAGGGCCACTATACTGCCGAAGGCCTCCCTGAGCCCCATGGCCAAAAGCTCCACGGCCGCGCCTATGGAGGCCACCTCCTTGAGGCCCTTAAGGGCAGAGCTCAAACTCCCCCTGTCTACGGAGAGCTTGCCCAGCGACAGAGATCTGACGGTCTTTTCCACCGCCGACACGCCCCTGGCGTTCCACGAGGCTATGGCCACCCCCACCGACCCGGAGACCAGGGCCATGAGGGCCGAGATCCTGAGTATCAGCCATAGGAGCTCCCTCACCGGCCTCATGATCTCCTCCTTCTCCAGGGAGGCCACCAGGAGGCCCCTCCTGGCCAGGAGCCTGACGGGCCTGGCCAGCAAGACCCTGGAATCATCCTTAGAGCTGAGCCTGAAGGTGTAACCCCTCTCCCCCTCGGGGGCATGGCCTCGGGCGAAGTCCCCCTCCAGCGGGATCTCCAGGGGACTCAGGTCGAAGGCCCTATCTCCCTGGAGCAGGGAGAACCTGCCGCCCACCCCTGAGGAGGAGGACTCCACGAAGGAGCTTATCCTCCCGGCGTCCAGGGTTATCCTCAAGAAGGCGACCGTCAAAGAGCCCTCCCTCACGTACTTGACCAGGTCCATCAGCTTCCTGTCGCCCTTCGCGTAGACCTCCCCCACCCAGAGGTCAAGCTCGCCTAAGCCCACCATCCCCTCCTCCCTGGGCAGCTCCCTGGAGCTGTCCTCCGCTATCTCGCCGTTCTCCCCGCGCCTAAGGGCCACTATCGGCCTTCCGTCCTCCCTGTACAGCCCCACCGACGCCACGTAGGGACCGACCCTCTCCGACATCAGCAGGGAGCTGAGCAGGGACATGAGCCCCTCCCTGGCCCCCTCTATCACGCCGGAGGCCATCTCGGCGGGGGAGTAGTCGACCACAAGGGCCCAGCGGTGCTCCGGATGGGAGGTGAAGAGGGCCCTCCTCAGCCTCCCCTCGAGGTAGTAGGAGATGCTCCCCACCTCCCCTGGCCTGGCCCCCCTGAGGACCTCCTCGAAGGCGAGGATGCCCAGGTCCTCCACCACCCTCTTGCCCACCAGCCTCTCCCTGGGATGATATACGATCCTCCCCTCCTCGTCCAGGACGAGGAGGACGTAACCCCCTCTCGCGGAACTCATCCCCACGTAGTCCTTGAGCTCGTCCACCTCGCTCTCCGGAAAGCCGACGAAGAGAGCCCCCACCACCTCGCCGCCCTCGCCCAGGATGGGCCTGTAGGAGCCGAAGTAGAAGCGATCCCCCACCCTGACCC
>CAYRKT010000047.1:0-12589 GCA_964425005.1 uncultured Synergistia bacterium | reverse complement strand
ATTGTCTTTGTATAACTTGTAATGCATGTATATGCTATTGTTTAAGGGCAGGATGTGCAGTAGCATCGAATGCGCAGGTATACTGTCAGTTAACTTTGGGTTCGCTTTTTACTGTAGGATGCTTGCTTGTTGCAGGAAATGCGACATTATCAGGAACAGGAACACTAACAGCACAAATAGGGTGCTTTTGTTGTTGTGTAGAATCGCCTTATTTTTGTTCCCCTTCTTCTCTCTCTCTCAAATCCAATGTGGTTGATTTTCCCATAGATTACAAGTTCTATGAAAGGCTACTTGATGTCCCCATAAGGAAGTTTATATGGAAGGAATCAGGAAAGGAGGATTGGGGGTTGATAGCGGAGGAGGTGAGGGATATGGGACTTACAGATATATCTGACGGGAGCGGGATAGATATTGGAAAGTTCAATATGTATCAGCTTATAATCCTCAGGCAACACAGGGACTGTATTTGTAAGCTTGAAGATTGTATATGTAAACTGGAGGAGAGATTAAAGAGAGGAGAATAGATGAGGTGATAATGATTATAATATATTTGTATGCCACTACTTTATAAAGGAGAATTAATTGGAGCTAATAGGGAATTAGAGGTTATGTTGCATCAGCTTGTGGATATGTCGAACAATCTCCAGCAGATGATTTCAAAGTATCAGATGCACCTTTTTAAAAATACATATGGAGACAGGCGGAGTATTTCAGTGATATTCGTAGCTATAAAAAGGCTTCTTATGTATGTAACTGCTCTTGGAAAGGCGGGAGAGGAGCTTTTTAATAAGAATATACTCGAGAATAAAGGAAAGCTTAATGCGAGGATTGAGCTTATGGAAGCTGTATTGGGAAGTATTGAAGAGGTGTTTCTTCATATATGGGCTGGAGTTGTGTCGGATGAGCAAACTGGGCATCTTAGGTATGCGGATAATATTACAAGGAGGGAATCGAAGAAGATGCTAAACGATATAGAGGCAACGCTCAAGAAGTTCAAAAGTCTTGGTAAGAAGATATTGAGGGAAATTAAAAAGATGGTAAAGTAATTAAATTTTATAACTATGGAAGACATAGAGAGAGTCTGGAGGATACTTGATAAGGAAGGAGAGGTAAGGATAGAGGGAGTAAAGAACGGAGAGTTTATTCTGGTAAAGGGTATGAGATCAGGGGACGAGTTATCTCAGTTTGTATCAGGGATCAGAGAGAAGCTTGAAAGGCTTTGGGAGATTATTGAGGAGAGAGGGAGGAGGTATAAAGAGTGGGATGATAGGGACTACTCATATAGTTATGTAAGGCCAGTAAGGGAGGCTTTAAAGGCTTTGAGGAAGATTGATAGGACAAAGGGGTCCAGGAAGGTCAGGAGATTGCTTAAAACAGTTGCAGAGAACCTTAGGGAACTTATTAAAGCCCTGTCAGATTCCTATTTAGGGGGATTTGTCTCAAACGATGAGAAGAGGGCCATACTTCAAATCTCCCGTGAGGTATTTGATATGATGACGGCGGAATTACAATGAATATCAAGACAATTTGGGAGTTTCTTGAGAATACTGGAGAGGTAGAGATAAAAGACGGGAAGATTGTAAAGAAAGGGGGACAGGAGGAATACTATATAAACAGAGCTTTATCGAGAGTGAGTGAGCTTATAACTACGGTTTCGGAGTGGATGGAGTATTATTCAGGAAAGGAAAGGGAGATACTTGGGGAGATTGTGGGACAACTTAGAGATATTAGGGGATATATCAGGGCAAGGGATTATGGTAGGGCTGAGAGGACTTTGGAGGAGGTGTCTGGTATGGCTTTGGATCTTGAAAACGAGTCGAGAGGGAGGGTTATAAGATGGGGGTGTAAGGAGGTGATGGAGTATATTGAGGAAGCTATGTATGAAGGGGGAATAAAGAAAGGAAGAGATTTTAGGGCAGATGAATTGGAGAAATTAAAAGGGCTTGTGAGAAATCTCAGATATAATCTTACAGTATGGAGTATGGAGGTAATGCAGAGGGATGAGTTGAGGAATATTAAAAATCTTCTCGAGAGAGTGAAGGTTATGGAGGAGAAACTTGAGCAGGCTTATCAATCGAGGTCAAAGCAGAGGAAAAGGGAGGAGCTTGAGGGTTTGAGGAGGGAGATTGTGAGATTTCCGTCTGTAGCTACAGGTATTAGTGGTTGGAGGAGGAAGGAGTTGATAAGATTGAGTCTTGAAATCTTGGAGGTGGTAGAGGGGGTTTTGAATCTCTTATGAATTATTAAATTTACTTATTATGTTTCTTGTAAAGGGCCTTCAGGTTTCTGTTTCAAGTTATATTCGTGGTTTATGGAAGGCTATAGAATTGCTTGAGGGTTCGAGGAACAGGATGATAAATGTGTTGGATAGTATAGGGAAGGAGTTAGGGATATTAGATATGGAGAGGAGGTCTGTGCTTGTTAGTAAGCTGAATAACAGAATTCTGCCATATCTTGAGATAAATATGGAGAGGATGATAAAGGAGCTCAAGCTTTTGATATTGAAGTTGTCCCAATCATTATCTGAAGGGAGAGTGAAGGATATAAAAAGCAGAGTGAGTGATTTGAGGGGGTATGTGCAAGTTATCGAGGATAAAGGTAGAGGTCTTATAAAGGAAATAGACAGGTTTGAGGAGGAGTTGGAGAGACAAAGGGTAAAACCAGAGTATTCGAAGATGATGAATCTTGAGAGTGAGAAGAGATATTACAGCAATGTTGTTATGGAGATGAAGAATAGGTATAAAGCTTTCGTGGACGGTGAGGTTGCGAGGATTTTGGGGAATGAGGTAAGGGAGGTGAGGTTGAAGGATAGGAGGAGTGAGATAGAGACTGAGAGGTTTTATCACGAGCTTGGGGATAGAATAGGTGAGGTTATAAGGGTATTGGATGAGGTATCTGATGCTCTTCAGAGACTTAAGGAGGATGTTATAAAGGATATTGGGGGTAAGAGAGATGTTCAGGGGATTTTGAGTGGGTTTAAGTTGGTGGGGGAGCATATCTTTTCTATCAAGAAGGTTGTGTATTATATTAAGTCTGGTTTATATTCGGGTTCAGATATTGAGTATATGGCGAAGTTTGCAGATTGGGGGAAGGAGATGTTGAGGAATATATTGAAGCTACATAGTGAGATGGAGAGGTTATTTGGGGATATAGGGAGAACAGTATTAGGTATGGGGAGGGAGGTAGGTGTAGAATTTACAAAGAGGGTTGGGAATCTTGAGAAACTCATATTACAAGAGGTGAGGGTAGCATACGAGGATATGAGATGGGTTTTGGAACACTTCAACAGGAAATCTATAGTGATTAAGTCGAAAATCAGGAGAGTTCTTTGTAAAGCTTTGAAGTTGGAGTTGGAGGAGGAAGTAAAGAGAATTGCTGATAAGCTTAAAGATGAACTCAATGCGGTTGAGAAGATTGCAAGGACGAATTTCAGTGAGGATATGAAGAGGTTAGTTGGAATGCTTGAAGTTGCTCAATGGAACCTTGGGGAAATAAAGAAGACAAAGGCCAAGGGGAGGGAGTTTATCGGGAAGGTTCTTGCGTCTTTGAGGTCTGTTGAGAAAGTTATGGAGGAATCAAAGGAGCTTGAGAGATTGAAGGAGAGAAATGATGTTGGGATTAGATATGCGGTAAGGGAGATAGGAATGAAGTTGCAGAAAATCAAGGAGAATTTCAGGGTTATGGAGAAACTTCTTGGGAAGCTTGAGGAGTTAGAGAGTATGTGGAGGAAGCTTTTGATAGCAAGGAGTGTGGTGAGGAAATCAGACAAACTTAAGGAAATATTCTCTGTGGTTCTACGGGTAGAGGGGAAATTGAGGAAGCTTGTGGAGCTTATGAAAACTCTTGAGGAGGAGGTTGTGAGAAGGGGCGATGCTCTTTCTATTGCGTCTGTGAGGGAGGTAAGAGGGGTTGTGGAGAATGCGTTTTTCAGGATAAGAGATGTGAGGAGGAGTGGGAATATTGAAGAGCTTCATCACAGTTTGCTTACTCTTGATGAGATGCTTATGAAGATAAATAAACTTGGGGAGAGGAGGGGTGAGATATTTGATGTTATGAAATCACTTGAGGAGGATTATGAGAGGATGAATGAACTTATTAATGAGTATAAGAGGGAGAAGAAAGAAAGGTATAAAATCGTGGTTAGGCCTGAGGTTTATGGAGTGGGTGAGGAGGATATTGGGGTAAGGGGAGTTGGAAAGGATATGGAGGATATAGAAGATAGGATTATTAAGGTGGTAGGGGAGTTTAAGGAGTATGTGAGGAGGATGTATCCAGAGCTTTCAAAGAAGATGGGTCAGTATATAAGCGGGCCAACACCTGCAGATAGGAGGATTTACGGGATACATTGGGTGAGAAAGATAATTGATGGGATGGAGAAGATGGGGAGAATTCTATTTGTTGAATGGGGGAGAAGTAGGGACCAGAAGTTTATCAAGTTTATCGATAAGGTTAAGGAGTTATATGATGAGCTATCGAGGAGGGAGATGAAGATTCTCGCTAATAAGGAGGAGGATAGGGTTGAGGAATGGATTTTTTGAGGTATAGGAGAGGGTGGAAGGTTTATCACAGGATAGGATGGGATAAGAAGTCTCTTATCAAGATCTATGCGTTTGTGTATAGATTTCTTCTTGAAAGGCCGTGGATAAAGAGTATTATAGATGTTGGAGCTGGGAATGGTATATTTGCTGAGGTGGTTATAAAGGGATTACTTGGTTGGAGAGGGATAAAATATGAGGGTATAGATATAAGACCAGAGATAGCACAGGAGGGGAGGAGGAGAGGATGGAATATAATTACTGGGGATTTCTTGAAGCTCAAACCAAAGAGAAGGTATGACCTTGTGCTTGTTGTAGGAGTTCTGCAGGATATTCCCGTGGATGTGAGCGTAAGGCAGATAATAGAGAAACTTCTTGAGTATGGAGATAGGGTGCTTATAGTTTATAATCATATGAGTGATAGTTATGATCTCTACAGAGGGATTAAGCCAGATGAGATAAGGGAAGCAAGTGAGGGGCTTGTATCGAGTATGAAGTTTTGGGATGAGGCAATTTATAAGGATGGAAGAGGTGGGAAATACATAAACTACTTTAGTGCTGTGGAACTTGTAAGATGAGTCTTGGGGGAAAGATAAAAGATAAGATTCAGGAAGTTGACCCTGGGGATAGGTTGAGGTCTGAGGGAGGGATAAACAGCTACAGGCAGGATATTGCGAACAAGATAGCGGAGGGGATACTTGAGTGGTTTGATGAATCTGTAAGGTTTGGTGGGACATTGCTTGGAACTGAAACTCCCCCTCCTCCAGCGTCTCCTATACCTTATACAGACTCCATATCTGGGCTTAAGCTTCAGGTGGGGATGATTCAGGGACTTGGGGGGATGATATTTGCTAATATGAACGGGGGAGTTTCAGGGACTTGGTCTTTCATATATGTTCCAGTTCAGAGTTTATTTCCTCCAGTTCAGCTTGATATTGTCGGGAAGACAACATCAGGGGGAGCTCTCATAACAACAGCTGTGAGTTCTCTTGTTATACCACCTACTGCTCCTGTATTCAGCGGGAGTGATTTCGATTCATCTTGGGAGGATATTGGAAATAAGTTCAAGACCTGGGTTCAGAGTTGGACTTGCCAGATAACAGTAATCGGAGTGAGGGGAGCAAATCTTGTAAATGCTTCTGGAGTTTTTGTGCCAAATGTTTCATAAGTTGATATTATAAAGTTTATGAAGCTGGTTATTGTTGTAAATGGAGGGATAGGGAAGAATATAGGAGCTTTAGGGGCTATTCAGTGGCTGAGGGAGAATGTTGAGGAGATAGAGAGGATTGTTGTTGTAGCTTCTCATCCATCAGTGTTCAGAAGTTGTGAGGATGTGGAGGTGTTTTCTCATACAAGTTCTAATCTCTTTGACCTTTTTCCAAGAGATAAGTGGGAATGGATTGATGTTGAAGTTTATAGGGAGAGAGATTGGTATGAAGGGAGGAGAAACATATCAAGCCAGTTTGTCGTATCTATACTCAAGTTTCTGGACATCAGACGAGAGGTTCCAGCGGAGATAGTTCCAAGGTATAGGATTCTGAAGGACGAGGAACTCAGAGCGGAGATGTATCTTATGAACATAATCTCAAAGACGGGTAATAGGCCTGTGGTGTTGTATCAGCCATTTGGGGGATGGGCTTATGAGACGATGAGATTTACGGGAAGGGAGTTGGATATTAAAATAGCTTCGGAGCTTGGGAGGAGGATAGAGGGTCTTGGAGTAGTATTAATTCAGGTTAAATCAGATAAAGAACCTGCTGTTTGTAATTATTACACACAGGGGATGGGAATAAGGGAGGTGATAGCTTTGCTTTCCAAATCAGAAACATTTGTTGGGGTGGATAGCTTTTTGCAACATGCGGGGGCTTCTGTGGGGAAGAGAGGGGTTGTGATATGGGGTTCTACCCATTATAAGCAAAATGGGTATTCTATGCATATAAATATCGTGAAGAATAACTGTGATATACAGCCTTGTAGGAGACCTGCTTGGGGGTTTGGTTTGGATATGATAGCGACTGAGAGAGGATTTGAGAGTTGGTCTTGCAGGAGAGGGTATAGGTGTATGGAGATTGATATTGAGGAGGTGGAGAAGGCTCTGAGGGAGTTGATTAAAATATAAACTATGGGAAGGTTTGAGGGATTGGTTTCGGTTTTATCAGACCAGACGGTTCTTGCTAACTCTCCATTACTCATACAGAGGCTTGCAGGACAATCGGTGAATGAGTTATCTGCTTTTTTGAGGTCCGTATCTGTGAGGAATTGGGAGATGTTTGGATTACAGAACTACAGGCAGATTATAACATCTACGCTTGGAAATCCGCCAGATGTTCAGGCTGTAGTTATAACTCCTTCTGGGTCTTTTGAGTTTGATAAGGGAAGGAGGAATTATGTCGAGCAGAATAACGGAACTTTGAGGGATGAGATTGTTGAGTTTCAAGCTATAAATGTGCAGGGGATTTCCTCGAGGATAGCTTTTGTTGGGGTTCAGAAAGCTGGAAATTTGCAGATAGTTCCGAATATACTTGTGGAGGTTAAGATTTCAGATAGATGGATGATTTTACAACAACTTATTCCGCTTAATATCAGGGTTTCTGGAGAGGTTCAGATAAGGGTGAGGTTTGATTATGAAAACATAGCTGGTATTGAGTCGTTTGAGGGAATATTGCTTGTTTATGAACTACAGTGATGAAGATGCAGGAGTTGGTATATCTTCTACAGACTATTTGGTTGTTTGTATCTCTGTTTGGGGTGATAATAGGGGGAATTTCGTTCTTTGTCAATCTCAGAAATTCTCTACATAAGTCAGAGAAGTTGGAGGAGGCTATAAAGAAACTACAGGAGGAGTTGATAAATATAAAGATGGAGCTTGTGAGGGTGAATGGTGAGATAAAGATATTGCATAAGCTTATAAACGGGGAGAAGGGGGAGGAGGAGGATGATTCTTATACCTGAAAATGTTGAGATTATTGATGGAGTAAAGGGGAGTATTGGGTTTGAGGTTGAATGGTTGAGGGAAATTCCGAGTTATACAGAGGAGAAGAGTTATACAGAGGTTCTTATATATGAGTTCAGTCAGTTGAAGGAGATTGATGTGGATAAACTTGTGGTGGAGGGACTTCTTGCTATTACACCTCTTTGGGTGATGGATGGTGTTTTTGTGAGACCAGTCAGATTATTTGGAAATCAGAAGCAGGTGGAGAGGGGGAGAAAGATGAGTAGGTGTTATCATGATAGGTCAAGGAAGATAGCTATCGGGTATGAGGGTAAATTGAAATTGTATGGGGTATTTAAGTGGAAGGAGGTTCTAACGGAGATAAGGGCTTTTGTGATAGAGTTTGATCCGAATAAACTTGTTATTTCTAATTATTAAGATATAATTCAAGATGCCTATACCTTTTCAGACAACTTTATCGTTTAGGGTAGAAGGGAATGTCAATACTCTATATACCATCACCAGTGATATTCAGAAGAGTAAGATTGATGTGGAGTATTTCAATCAAGTTTCAGATGCTTCTTCGGGAGTGTATCAGGTGAGATTTACTGGGTCTGGGAAGGTTTTTATAAAACTACCAGAGAATATTAACCCAATACTCCCATTTCAGCGAGACCAGAATACTTCAGAACTCAGGCTTGCTCAAGAGCGGTATTATCAGACGAGGATTAAGGTATGGGTGAGAGGTGATTTACAGAACACGACGGATAGGATGACTGTTGGGATTGTGAATGATGCGGGAGATGTTATATATGGATGGGGATTATATTATGACGATATAGAAAGTAGATGGTGTTATACTGTAGTGATCAGTGGGACTGAGCAGTATCTTGGTTCAGAACGGTATTATTCTCCATCGGTCGATCAGATATATGAGGTTGTGTTGGATGTTTGGAGAAGAGACCCTTCTTGGGGATTTAACGGGGATTATATGAAGCTTATGTGGAGGCTATTTAATTTTGCCTCTCTATCATCAGAGCAGGTTGTGTATGAGAATAGTTCAATATCCAATGGTTTGGATTACAATAATATGAGGGTGGGGATAGTGGTGAATGGTTCTACATTGGAGCTAGATTATATAAGGGTTATACAGGGAATGGGGGTATGGTGATATGCCTGCGTTTACCATAAACGGGATGATTCACAGGTATTCTCCTTTTAACTTCACAATCAGAGATAACTGGACAGATACTTTGGAGCAGTATAGGAACATATATGTTGTATTAGGAGATGAGTTATTTGAGGATAGAGGTTCTGGGTATAGTTCTATTGTTGCGTATTCTCCTCAGGGGAACTTCTCTTTTTATAACAATTCCCTATTGGTTCTCGCTCATCTGACGACTGGAATTCCTCCAGGGAATTACCCTCAAGGGCATCAGAATCCTATATTTACAGTAAACAACCTTGGGGAGATAAGATTGAATACAGATGTGTTTAATTCTATAAGCAGTAGTAATCCTTTGACTTTGGCTATGAAGATTTGTATTAGGGTTAATACTGGAAAGAGTAGTGTTTGGGGATTAGCAGTTGGAGGGTTAGGGTTTGCTATGGGATTGATTGGTTATGGAGCTACCTACTCTTATATGTCTTTTGGATACGCTAAGCCTACGGGATTACATCAAAAAGTAGGAGTATTATTATCAGGAGGTTATTTTGATACTTGGTTAGAGATTGATGTGAGGATGAAATATACACAAATATCTGGAACTCATCCAAATTGGACTGTATCTGGGATGCAGAAGGGGAGGATATTCAGAATATCTAATGATTTTACAGTAAAGGAGCAAATATTTCCAATAGCAGGAGGGTGGAATGAGGAATCGTTTAGTGGAGTTTCTATGAATAATAATGCTACATTTACTGGATTGAGACCAGGGGATCCATTGGAGATATTCTTTAATCCTGCTTATTTTGGCGGTAGTGCAACTGTTGCGAGTGGAGAAAGGGTATGGGTGGATTATATAAGATATGCAGGAGCTTGGGAAGGGGAATTTGATTTATATAATTCGCCATGAAGTGGGTAGATAGCACAGGGAATCTCGTTTTAGAGGTCTTGGAGGGAGAAAGGGTTGAGAGGGGAGAGGTGAATGTTGGTGGGATGAGGGTATGGTATTGGATAAATCCTGGGTTAGGGGAGATGATTGTAGATTTATCGGGTATTGAATTTGACTTTATGGATTTTTCTGGGGAGTGGGAATTCTTAGAGGAGAGGAAGTTGAAATTAAGTAAAGGGATTATAGTTGTTGGGAAGAAGATACTATGATTTTCGGGCAGAATTCTAATGTTGTCGCTTTTTATGATGGGGAAGTTATGTCAGGAATTATACAGAAGGTTGAGGATAAAGGGGTGATTACGAGATTTGATGGTGGAGAGGTTATAAGTGGGATTATACAGAAGATAGAGGACAGGAAGGGGGTAATGAGTTTATATGATTCACTAACAAATCGGGCGATATTACATCTTGTTGAGAATATAGAAGTTGTGGGGAGGTTTATAGAGATAGGTAGTGGTTCTGGGTATATTGAAAATGCGGGGATGTCGGGGGTTATTGCACAGGTGGAGAGGCCGATAGTTGTTGATACAGTATTTTCTGTTGGAGATATTGAGTATCCGTCTTTGGATGTGGTTTGGGTGGTTGAGGATATACAACCTTTTGTTGTTGAAACAGTTTGGGAGGTGGGAGATATTGAATATCCGAATGTTGTTGTTGAGAGTGTTTATTTAGTTGGGGATATAGATTATCCAGGAATTCCCAAACCTTCGGTAGCTAAGGAGGGGGTAAGGGAGATGGAGGTAGGAAAGATAGTTGGAACTATAAGGAGGATAAAATAAGGGACTAATTTATAACTATGGCGACATTACAGAATATTCAGTCTTCTGCTTGGAAGGCTGTGGTTCCTCTTCCTGCTTTATTGCAGCAGCTTCCTATTTCCTATTTTGTATCAGTTCTTGAGAGTCCATCAAGCGGATTGTCAGAGAATGCGGGAGGAATTCCAATTGATTCTGGAAATGAGAGGTCTAAGGTCAGGGCAGGTGTGGGGCAGAGGGGATTTTTGTTATATAACGGAAGTTCTTTATATCAATTTTCTGGGATAGGTTTGGATGTTAAGTTTGCGTTTAAGATTTCCCTACTTACATTTCCGAACATTTCTGGGAATTCGAATTTCTTTATTGGGGGATTGATTTCTGGGAGTGTGGATCAGGACAGAAGAGTTCAGGAGGGGTTGATAGGTGGGTATCAGTTGAGGTTATCATCGTCAGGGTCTATTGATGGAGAGGATTTGATTATTGCAAAGGTGGTGGGTGGAAATATTGACTTATCTCAGACGTGGGTGGAGACGACCCAAATACTTCAGGGGTATATTAGTAATATTCGGGTTGTGAATAACAGGGTTGAGATAGAATTCAATGATTTCTGGTTTGATGTTCTGTTTTCGGTTATAGAGTATAATCTCTTCCTTCAGGGAATTATATATAGTGGGGGAAATCCAGTTCAGACGAACTCACTTTTAGCATCTATTAATACACCATATAGCGGAAATGTGAGTGCGGGGATAGTGATAATTGGGGGAGCGAATATGAATGGGAATTTAGATTTCTTCAGACTTATAACATATGTTTCTCAATAAAGTTATTGGGGTTTATAAGACAGTTCAAGGAGAGGGTAAGTATGTGGGAAGAAAGTGTTTGCTTGTGAGACTTTCTGGGTGCCCTGTGGGGTGTGTGTGGTGTGATACGGATTATGACCCAAAGAGAGCGAGGTCTGTGGTGATTGATGATTCTATATTACTTGAGGATTGTGAGTTTGTTCTGATTACTGGAGGGGAACCGATATACAATACGGAGACTTTGAGAATTGTGAAGGGAATTAAGGAGGTGGGAGGGAAAGTGCATTTGGAGACGTCAGGGCATATCACGGAGAAGGTTATGGATTATGCGATGGAGATATTTGGGGAGGTGGATGTGGTGTGTGTTTCTCCTAAACTTCCGTCAGCGAAGGTTAAGATAGGGCTTGATGTAGTGAGGTTGAGAAAGGCACTGAAGGTTGCGAGGGAGTGGTTTCTGAAGTTTGTTATAGCGAATGAAATGGATATAAAGGAGATGGAGTGGATAGCATCGAGGCTTGAGGTAAAGGAGTATTATGTAATGTTGGAAGGGAGGACTATAGAGGAGTTGAGGAAGAAAGCGCATCTTATAGAGCTTCTTCCAAAGGGAGTTATTCTTTCTCCAAGACTTCATATTGAGATTGGGGTAGATTAATATTGAGGTATGAGGGATTATTTTCAGAGGTATGTGAAAATAATACTTGAGCTTGAGGGTGGGGGAAAGATTACGGTGGATACGGGAGGGATAACGAAGTATGGGATATCGAAGAAAGCTTATCCGAATTTGGATATAGAAAAACTCACTGAGGAGGAGGCGATTGAGATATACAGGAGGGACTATTGGGAGAGGATAAAGGGGGATGAGATTGCAGGAATAAGTGAGGTTCTTGCTTTCTGTGTATTTGATTATTCAGTAAATAGCGGGGTTTGGGGGGCGAGTGCGATGCTTCAGAAGGTTCTTATCAAGTTCTTCGGGATGGAATTGAAGGTGGACGGGGTTATAGGGATAAAGACTATAGAGGCTATAAAGAAGGTGGTGGAGAGGGGTTATGAGGAGGAGCTTATATCGAGGTATGTTGCGGAGAGGATAGGTTTTATTGATATATTGCCGAGGGAGAAGTATGGGAAGTATTTACCAGGGTTGTGTTATAGAGTTTTAAAGGGGTTGGTGAGGGTTTATGCTGGTAGATAGAGTAATTGTTCTTAAGGCTTTGTTATCTATATTTGATAAGATTGCAGGTGGGGTGAAGACAGAGCTGTTATGGGATTTGAAGGTGTATAAGGACGCTTTAACACTGGAGGAGGGTGAGTTTGTGGTTTTAAGTGAGGATATAAATAGTAAGTTTCTTTTAATAGGATTTGAGGAGATAGTGGAGGTTGAGGACCAATTGAGGTTAGTATATGATGGGTTTAGTTATGCGTGGGGGAGGAAGGTAGTGAGGAGGGGGGTGTTAGGA
>CAYRKT010000046.1:0-12796 GCA_964425005.1 uncultured Synergistia bacterium | reverse complement strand
CTCCAGGGCCCTGGAGGCGGCCAGGTAGTAGGCCTCCGAGAGCCCCTTGAGCCCCAGCTTCACCCCTCCGAAGCGACGGACCACGAAGACACCCGCGTTCACCAGGTCCCTCCTCCTCAGGGCCGCGAGCACAGGTCTGCCGGCGCTCCCCGGGGGCTCGCCCCCGTCGGAGCAGAGCTCCTCGACCCTGCTGTCCGCCGCCAGGAGGCGGCAGGCCCACGCCACGTGGGTGGCCTCCCGGTGGAGCTGGGAGACCTTCGACCTCAGCTCCCCGAGCTCCCTGTGGGAGGAGACCGGCACGGCTAGCCCGTAGAAGACGGAGCGCTTGACCTCCAGCTCCGAGGAGGAGGGTCCCGCCAGCACCTTAGGCATCCCCCCAGGCCTCCTTCAGCTTCTCGTAGGTCCTGCCCAGGGCCTCCGGTATGACCTTCACGTCGGCCACCACGGGCATGAAGTTGGTGTCCCCCTCCCAGCGGGGCACGACGTGGACGTGCATGTGCCCGGGTATGCCGGCCCCCGCCACCCTGCCCAGGTTGACCCCCAGGTTGAAGCCGTGGGGCGACATGGCGCGCTTTAGGACCTCGAGCGCCCTCGCCTGGAGGCGCATGAGCTCCAGCATCTCCTCCTCGTCGAGCTGCGACAGCTCGCAGACGTGCCTGTAGGGGGCCACCATCAGGTGACCGGGGTTGTAGGGAAAGGCGTTCATCATCACGAACGCCCTTCGCCCCCTGTGGAGCACCAAAAACTTAGCGTCCTCCTCGGGCGGGCGAGCGGGGATGTCGCAGAAGATGCACCCTCCGGGGGAACCCTCCTTCACCGAGGCCTCTATGTAGGCCATCCTCCAAGGAGCGAAGAGCACCTCCAAGGCATCACCCCCTGTCGCTGGATCGAAAGTTCCACGTGGAACATCACCCCCCGTCCGCGTCGCCTCCCCTGGAGGTCGACCTGGCGACCCACCTGGCGTACCTTATCCCCTCCGCTAGCCCCAGCGCGAAGCCCGCGCCCAGACAGGCCCACTCGGGCAGATCCCACCCCCACCTCGATTTGAGGGCCCTGCAGAGGAAGAGGAAGAGCAGGCCGTAGCCCACCACCGAGGAGGCCAGCACGACGGGTACAGCCAAAGCTCTAAGATCGCTAACTTTTATGAATTTTCTGTAATATCTTGCCATAGCGGCGTCAGCGCCGGTCATTTCCCGGGAAATAGCTCAGCTATCGACCTGAGCAGCCTGAGGGCCCCCTCTTCGTCCGCCTCGAGGGTTATCCTGTAGACCTCGCCCCTCCTGGTCACGGCGAGCTTCACCCCCTTCGAGGCCCTGGAGGCGGCCTCCCTGATCTCCTGAGGGGTTTCTACCCCCTCCCCCTTGGGTTTCCTCCTTCGGTTCCCCCTGAGGGTCTCCTCCAGGGCCCTCACCGACATGCCGGTGGAGGCCACCCTCTCGGCCAGCTTCAGCTGGAGCTCCGGCTCGAGCCCCGCCAGGACCTTGGCGTGCCCCTCGGATATGCTGCCGTCCCTGAGCATCTCCCTGACCTGGGGCGAGAGCCTCAGCAGCCTCACCTTGTTGGCCACCGCCGACCTGCTCCAGCCGAGCCGGTTCGCCACCTCCTCCTGGGTGAGCTCGAAGTCGGCCATCAGCCTCTCTATGGCCTCCGCCACCTCTAAGGGGGAGAGGTCCTGCCTCTGGATGTTCTCCACCAGGGCGAGCTCGAGCATCTGCCTGTCGTCCGCCTCGACCACCAGCGCGGGTATCTCCGCCATCCCAAGGTCCCTGCAGGCCTGAAGCCTCCTCTCTCCTGCCACCAGCTGGTAGGAGTCCCCGACGCGCCTTACCAGGATGGGCTGAAGCAGCCCATGGGCCCTTATGGAGCTCTTGAGCTCCTCGAGCTCCTCCTCGCCGAAGTCCCGTCTGGGCTGCCAGGGGTTGGGCTCTATACGGTCGATGGGGATGGGCGTGGGCCCCGTCCCTTCGGCGCGCTCGCCCCAGGAGGGCTCCGAGATCAGGGCGGAAAGACCCCTCCCTAGGGCCTTCCTAGCCATCGCTGTGCCACCTCCTCGGCCAGGGAGGCGAAGCTTTCGGCGCCCGGGCTCCTGGGCGCGTACCTGGATATGGGCAACCCGTGGCTAGGCGCCTCGCTGAGCTTGACGCTTCTGGGGATGACCGTGGAGAAGACCTTATCCCCGAATAGGGACCTCACCTCCTCAGCCACCTCTTTGGATATCTTAGTCCTGGAGTCGAACATGGTCAGCACCACGCCTCCCACCTCGAGCTCGGGGTTGACGTGGCTTTTGACCAGGGCTATCGTCCTCTTGAGCTGCGCCAATCCCTCCAGGGCGAAGAACTCGCACTGGACGGGTATCAGGAGGTACCTGCTGGCGGCCATGACGTTGACGGTGAGTATTCCCAGGGAGGGGGGGCAGTCCAGCACCAGAGCGTCGAAGAGCCCTCTGATGGGCTCAAGGGCCCTCCTCAAACGGGTCTCCCTGGATATGGCGGAGACCAGCTCCACCTCGGCCCCGGCGAGCTCCAGGGTGGCGGGGATGAGCTTCAGGCGCTCCACCTCCGTGTCCCTGAGGGCCAGCTCCGCTGGCGCCGCCTCCGAGAGGACCTCGTACAGGCTGACCTTGACGTCGGACTTCACGACCCCCAGGGCCGTGGTGGCGTTGCCCTGGGGGTCGCAGTCCACCAGGAGCACCTCGTATCCCAGGTCCGCCAGCGCCGCCGCCAGGTTCACGGCGCAGGTAGTCTTGCCCACCCCTCCCTTCTGGTTGGCCACCCCGAGGGAAAGACCCCTTCCCAACCCTCATCCCCCCTTCCCGATCCTCAAGGGCCTCTTGCCTGCCATCCCGGGCCTCCTCGGCACGCCCACGGGGCAGGGCGACACCTTGTCCATGACGGCCAGATATCTGGCACCCCCCTCCAGCTCGTAGCGCCAGACCTTCGGCGCAGATAGGCCCAGGTAGCTGGCCAATCCCAGCTTGCCCTCCATCTCCTCGGTGAGCCCCGGGCCCTTGTAGAGCACGACCTTCCCCCCGACCTTGACCAGGGGGGAAAGGAGCTCGCAGGCCACCTCGAAGGGCGCCAGGGCCCTCGCCAGGGCCAGGTCGAAGCTCTCCCTCTCCTCGGCGGCCAGCTCCTCGGACCTGACGTTGAGCACCCGCACGTGTCCCAGCGCCAGTCTCTGGGCCGCCCTCTCCAGGAATCGGCACTTCCTGGAGACGCTCTCCACTAGGGAGAACTTTAGCCCCTCCGCCAGGCAGGCCAGGACGATCCCCGGAAGCCCGTTGCCGCTCCCCACGTCCGCCACCCTGGAGCCCTCGGGCAGGTCCTCGAGCAGGAAGAGGGAGGAGGCGCTGTCCAGGACGTGTTGCCGAAGCCTCGCGGGCGACGCCTCCCCGCGGGATACGAGGTTTTGCCTCTCGTTCTCCTCGAGCAGGAGCCTGACGAACAGCTCTATCCGCTCGTCCCCCTCGAGCCTCTCCCGAAGCCCCTCCATGACCTCCCTGGGGATCGCCTCTTCTTGGATCTGCGCCATAGATCTTATAATAGTCGAACGGGGCTTGCTTATCCATCGGGGGGAGGGTGTGCCCTTGCGCTTCTACGAGGCCGTCCTGGAGGAGGCCGGGTCGTCGGCCACCTCTCCGGTCAAGAGGGTTCTCCTGGGTTGGTTCTACTCGGCCATGGAGCTGGAGGACGGGAGGTCGAGCCTCTGCAGCTCGCCCTCGGTGGGTAGGGAGTCCATCCCCCCCTTCTCCAGGGAACCCTCCTCCCTGGTGGGCCTGGACCCGAGGGAGCTATTGCCCTTGCTGCTGTCCCCCTACCCGGGCGAGCGCGTCCTGGGGATGCTGGCCGCCGGCTGTCTCCTCGCTGGGTCGGGGGATCCCTGCGACCCCGAGGAGCTCTTCGGCTCCCTTCGGGGTAGCAAGGTGGCCCTCCTGGGGTTTGAGCCCTTCCTGGGGGAGAGGATCTCCCGGTTCGCGTCGGAGCTCAAGGTCTTCGACGACGAGGCCGTGCCCCGCAGGGGGTTCCTGCCCGAGTGGTCCTGGAGGAGTCTGGGGCCCGGCTTCGACGCGATCGTGGTGAGCGACCTGTCCCTCCTGAAGGGGTGGATGTCGGATCTCAGCCCTTCGGCTCTGCCGCCCCAGGCGAAGCTCCTCTTCGTGGGAAGCGGCCTTCCGATGGGTTTCAGCGGCTACGGAGCTTTGGGCGCTCAGGCGGTGGCCTCCCTGAGGCCCCAGGACCTGGAGGGGGTCTTCTCCTGCGTCGCCGAGGGGAAGGGCTTGAGGGCCTTAGAGAGGTTCGCCGCGTGGGAGATCTCGAAAGTCGCAGGAGGTGGTTGAGGTGCAGTTCGCCTTCGACGGTAAGGTCTTGGTCTGCAGGATGGACGACGGGGAGGACTTCTACCCCACCCTCAGGTCGGCGCTGGAGGGGGCAGGCCTTCGCTTCGCCGTGATCCTGGGGGCGGTGGGCATGCTCAGGGAGGTCCAGATAGGGTGGTTCGACGGCAAGACCTACCACACCAGGGACCTGGAGGAACCCATGGAGATCCTCTCCATATCGGGGAACCTCGCGCTGAAGGAGGACGGAAGCCCCTTCGTCCACGCCCACGTCTGCCTGGGCGACGAGGAGTGCAACGCCTTCGGAGGCCACCTCTTCAAGGCCAGGGTCTTCAACGTCTGCGAGATCTCCCTGCTCAAGCTCGACGGCATAAGGCTCACCAGGAGAGGACCGGAAGGGGGACCGCTGAAGCTCTACCCCGAGATGGTCTAGGGGTGGAAGTTTAGTTGACCATATCTAACCAAACCAGGCTGCTCCTGTTGGCTTCGTCCCTGCTCCTCCTGGGAGGGGGGTTGCTCTGGGCCCTGCGCTCCGGGGAGGAGCCGCCTTTCGAGCTCCTGGCGCCCCCTCGCGTCGATCTCAGGGGGCGCGCGGTGGAGGCCGTGGACGGGGACACCCTGGAGGTCTCCCTGGAGGGGAGACTCGAGAGGGTGAGGTTGCTCCTGGTGGACGCCCCGGAGACCAGGGGGCCTAGGGGGAGGCCGGAGGAGCTTTCCCTGGAGGCGAAGGCCTTCCTGGCGCGCGCGGCCGTGGGGAAGGAGGTCCTCTTGGAGCTGGACGCGGTGAGCCGCGACAGGTACGGCAGGTTGCTGGCCCACCTCTACGTCCAGGCGGAGGGGGGCTTCGTCAACCTGGGCCTCGAGCTGGTCAGGAGGGGGTTAGCTCAGCTGATGGTCATCAGGCCCAACGCCAGGCACCTCGAGGCCTTCTTGGAGGCCCAGAGGGAGGCCAAGTCCGAGGAGAGGGGGCTTTGGCGCCTCTGTCGCAGGCGGATCTTCCTCTCCAGGGATCTCGCCTCCAACTCCCCCTACCTGGTCGGCAGGTTCGTGGGGGTGGTCCTGAGGGCTTTCAAGGCCAGAGGGAGCGGCGATGGCCTCCTCCTCGAGGACGAGGAGAGCCCTCTGCTGGTCAGGATCCACCTGGAGGCCTTCGGCGACGCCCTCCGGGGCCTGATCTCGCCGGGGCCTCAGGGTAAGCTCCTGGCCATGGGAAAGCTCGGGGTGGATAGGTCCGGAAGGCCCAGGATCGAGGTCTCCTCCCCCCTTCAGCTGGAGACGGATATCCCCTCCAGCGCCCTAAGGAAGAGGTCCACCTCCTCCTCCCTAGCCACCGCCACCCGGTAGTGCCCCTCCCCCAGACCCAGGAAGTCGGCGCAGCTCCTTATGAGGACGTCCCTCTTCAGCAGCTCCCCCCTGAGGTCCACATTTCCCGGGAAATAGAACAGCACGAAGTTGCAGTCCGAGGGGTAGGGCTTACCCCCCGCCTTCGATATGCCGAGGATCAGGCGCTCTCTGTTCGCCCTTATCAGCGCCCTGGCCCTCGAGAGGTACTCCTCGGCCCCGATGAGGGCCCTTTGGGCGAAGGCCTCGGCCAGGTTGTTCAGGGGCCAGGGGTGGCGAAGCTCCCTTAGCCTCGCCGCGAGATCCGGGCTGGAGACGACGTATCCGATCCTCAACCCCGGGGCCGCGAAGGATTTGGTCATGGCCCTTATCACCACCGCTGCCCCCCCGGCGGCCTCCTCCTTGAGGCTTCCCCCCTCGCCCGAGGTGGATAGCTCCAGGAAGCACTCGTCCACGACCAGATGGGCGCCCTTTCTCCGGCAGAGTTCGGCGATCTCCAGCAGGGTCCCTCGCTCCACCTCGTTCCCGGTGGGGTTGTTGGGGTTGCAGACGAAGAGCGCGTCCCCCTCCTCGAGGGCACTCCATATGGCCTCTGGGTCCGGGACCAGCCCTCGATCCCGGTCTAGGGACGGAAGGGGCAGGCTCCCGATGCCCAGCGCCTCGGCGCAGAGCCTGTACTCGGTGAAGGTGGGCTCCAGGGTGAGCACCCTTCGGGGCCTCAGGGCCATGAGGCAGAGCTGTATCGCCATGCTGGCCCCGTTGGACACGGTGACGCACTCCTCGGGCAGGCCCAGGTAGCGCGCTATCGCCCTGGTGGAGGTCCTGCACTCCAGGTCCGGGTATCTGGTCACCAGCCCCTCCAGCTCCCTGGAGAGGACCTCCAGGGCCTCCCTGGGAGGCCCCATGGGGTTGAGGTTTACGCTCAGGTCCAAGACCTCCCTCCCCAGGGAGTACACGTCCCCCCCGTGGATCCTCCTCACGCCGATCGTCCCCCTTCCAGCGCTTAACGTCCGTAGCGTCGAGTCGTATAATAGTTTACAGCGGGAGGTGAGCCCTTGAGAGCTGGCGACATGGTCTTGCTCTACAGCCCGAGGAGGGGGAAGTCCTTCCTGGTGCAGCTGGAGGAGGGCAAGCGGTTTCACACCCACCTGGGGGTGGTGGAGGCCGCGGAGGTGATGGCAGCTGGGCCGGGGGGCAAAGTCATGACCAGCAAGGGCGAGGAGCTCCTGGTCATAATACCCCCCCTCTCCGAGGTGGTCAGGAGAGCCCCCAGGAGGACCCAGATAGTCTTCCCCAAGGACGCCTCCTACGTGGTTCTGAACCTGGACGTGAGGCCCGGAAGCAGGGTCCTGGAGTGCGGGTGCGGGTCTGGGGCGATGACGGCGGTCCTGGCCTCTCTGGTGGGGGACGAGGGCAAGGTCTACTCCTACGAGAGGAGGGAGGAGTTCCTGGAGCTCGCCAGGTCCTTCGTGGAAAGGCTTGGGCTCTCCTCGCGGGTGGAGTTCAAGCTGCGCGACGCCTCCGAGGGCTTCGACGAGAGGGGCCTGGACGCCGTCTTCCTGGACTTGCCCGATCCCTGGAACCACATGGAGGCGGCGGTGACCTCCTTAGCCCCCGGAAAGGCCATGGGGGTGCTCGTGCCCACCTTCCTGCAGGTGGAAAGGACCCTGGAGGCCATGAGGGCCTTCGGCCTCTCCTACGTGAGGATATGCGAGATACTGCTCAGGGAGATCAAGCCCAACCCCGGCAGGGTCAGGCCCGAGGACAGGATGGTGGCCCACACCGGCTACCTGCTCTTCGGGCACAGGGTCCTGGGAGGGGTCCATCCGACCGAGGAGGTCGAGGCCCAGGAGGAGGAGGTCTCTCCTTAGTTGGGTAAATCCGTCTTGCTCCACATCTGCTGTGGTCCCGACGCCACCTGGCCCGCCAAGCTCCTGCTGGACGAAGGCTTCGAGGTCGTCGGCTACTTCTTCGGCTCCAACGTCCAGCCTCGGGAGGAATACCTGCGGCGGAGGGAGGCGGTGTCGAGGGTGGCGGAGAGCTTCGGCCTCGATCTGGTGGAGGACGAGTACATGCCGGAGCTCTGGCTCGAGCGCGTGCGGGGCCTGGAGGGCGAACCCGAGGGGGGGAGGCGTTGCAGGCTCTGCTTCTACCTCCAGCTGAGGAGGGCCGCTCAGGTCTGCCGGAGGGTGGGCGCGTCCTCCTTCACCACCACCCTGACCGTAAGCCCTCACAAGGACGTGCGACTGATATCCGAGCTGGGCGGCAGGATCTCCTCCCTCGTGGGGGTGGAGTACATGGACGTGGTCTTCAGGCGCGGCGACGGGTTTAAGAGGAGCGTGGCCATGAGCCGCGAGCTCGGTCTCTACAGACAGAACTACTGCGGTTGCGTCTTCAGCAGGAGGTGAAGCCTTTGCTCGGTAAGCTCCCACCGTCCCTTCTCCTGGAGCTCCTCTCCAACAGGGGCGAGGTGAGGCCTGAGGTGCTGGTGGGCCCCTCGGTGGGCGAGGACGCGGCGGTGATAGACCTGGGGGGCAGGTTCCTGGTGGTCACCTCCGACCCCATAGTGGGGGCCACGGAGGGGGTGGGCTTCTACCTGGTCCACGTGAACGCCAACGACCTGGCGGCCAAGGGGGCAGAGCCCGCCTACCTGGTGTTGAGCGTCATAGCCCCCTCCTGGGGAGGTCCCTCCATGTGCCTGGCGATATCCCGGCAGGTCTCGGAGGAGTGCAGGAAGCTCGGCATCGCCGTCGTAGGGGGTCACACGGAGGTCTCGGATCGCTACCAGCACCCCGTGGTGGTGGGGACCATGCTGGGCTTCGCCGACAGGCTGCTCAGGGCCGAGATGATAAGGCCCGGGCACGTCCTCCTGATGACCAAACACGCGGGCATAGAGGGGATGACCATACTGGCCGCCGAGGGCTTCCTGGACGACGTCCTCTCGCGGGAGGAGCTGGAGGAGGTCTTGAGCTGGCGCGCTGAGGTCTCCGTGCTGCCCGAGTCGAGGGTCTTGAGGGAGAAAGCCCTCTACATGCACGATCCCACCGAGGGAGGCGTGATGGGGGGCATATACGAGATGACCCTGGCCTGCGGGCTCTCGCTGGAGCTGGACCCAAGCTCCATACCCGTCCACCCCATCACCGCCAGGGCCGCCTCCGCCCTGGGGTTCGACCCCCTCAGGCTGATCTCCTCCGGCGTCCTCCTGGCGGTCGTCCCGGCCGAGGAGGCCGAGGGGATGGTCCGCGCCGTCGAGGGGCTCGGCGTACCCTGCTCGATCCTGGGTAGGTTCGTGGAGGGCAGAAGCTCCTTCTGCCCAACCTTCGGCGAGGAGCTGTGGAGGATGCTCGGGTCCAGGGGTTAGTCCCGGTAGAGCCTCCTCGCCAGCACCACGAGGAAGTAGCTGTTGCTGAAGAAGCCCCAGAAGCCCTCGATGGCCGCCAGGACCCTGGCGCTCCCCAGGGGGACCACGTCGCCGTAGCCTATGGTGGCGAAGGTTATGGCCGAGAAGTAGAGGGCGCTGGTGAAGCTGGGGCGATGGGGACCGTAGTCCAAGCCACCGCTCAACCAGTAGTAGAGGGCGCAAAGGAACATCACCCCTACGCTCGAGGCCACTATCCTCACGGGCGAGGTGCCGTATGAGCTGTACGCCCTCATGAAGGTCTGATACAGGTACTCCAGGATGCGGCCGTTCCTCTTGGCCATCATTCGCTTGGCTTCGTTCTTCCTTAGGAAGGCGAGGTCCCTCTCCTCTAGCTCCCCCATCCCCCTGTAGTTCTCCTCCAGGGCCGAGTAGGTGTGGTGCGCCTCCTCGAACTCCCCTTCGACCTCCTCCAGCAGGAGAGCCGAGGGGTTCCTCCTGGAGAGGGGGCCTAGGAGCTGAAGCTCCCGCAGCGACAGGCGAGTGTCCTTGAACTTGCAGCGCCGAAGGCTCAGGTTCGCCAGGGAGCTCTCGGAGAAGCTGGCTCCCCCCAGCCGGCAGTGCCAGAGGCGCAGGTCCTGCAGGGAGCACATCTCCAGGTGGGACCTCTCCAGGTTGGACCACTGGAACTCCCCTTTAAGCAGCGACATCCCCTCAGCCCTGAGCCCCCGCAGGTCGCAGTAGAGGGCCGAGAGCTCGTTGCATATGGAGAAGCTCAGCTCCACCTCCGCCCCCTTGCACTCGCTGAGGGAGGTGGACACGACGGTGCACTCGCAGAGGCTAGCCCTCTCGAGGGCGCATCTCTCGAAGCACACCCCGTCCAGCATGGACCCGTCCAACCTGCAATCCCTCGCGTCGCACTGCCTGAGGCGAAGGCCCCTGAAGCTGGAGAGGGACAGGTCCATCCCCCTTAGGTTTGAGCCCTCCACATGTACCTCCTCCCAGCTGGAGCGGAGGGCGCTGCAACCCGACAGGTCGCAGGAGACCAGCCTGAGCCTTCGGACCTGGAGGTAGTTCAGGTTGGCCCCGGACAGGTTCAAGCCCTCCAGGGTCGCCGGCTCCTCCAGGGACTCCACCCACTCGTTGAACATCATCACGTTGAGCAGGGGACCCCTGAACCCGTCGTGTTCCTCGTCGCGGAGGGGGCTTTTCAAAGCCCACTCGAGCTCCTCCCGGGAGGGAATTCGGCCCGGGCGTAGGATCTCCTTCAGGATGGATGCCCTCTCGTCCATCCGACGCTCATCTCCTGTTGTAGAATTTTATCACCCTCGGATGGGCGAGGTGATCTCCTTTGGGGTAGAGAGGACGCTGGTGATGGTGAAACCCGACGCGACCGGCAGGAACGTGGCCATGAGGTTGCTCTCCCGGTTCGAGGAGGAGGGGCTCAGGGTGCTCGCGGTGAAGAGCGCAAGGCTAAGCAGGGCCTGCGCCGAGCGCTTCTACCAGGTCCACCGGGGCAAGCCCTTCTTCGACGCCCTGGTGGACTTCGTCTCCTCGGGCCCGGTGGTGGTGGCCCTCCTGGAGGGAGAGGGGGCCATCGCCAGGGCCAGGGAGGTCATGGGGGCGACGGACCCCTCCCAAGCTCAGGAGGGCACCCTGAGGCGTCTTTACGGCACCGACGTCACCAGGAACGCCGTCCACGGCTCTGACTCCCCCGAGTCGGCCAGCAGGGAGATGTCCTTCTTCTTCCCCGAGGGGGAGGTGATCTCCCTGTGGGAAGGTTAGCCCTCTGCCTGGTCCTCTCCCTCTGCCTTCCCCTGGCCTCCTCGATGGCTCAGCCGAGGCCGGTGGAGGAGGTCCTCATGGTGCTCCTTCGCGAGCCCACGGTCGCCAGGATGGCCCTGGAGAAGGGGGAGGTGGACCTGCTGTCCGACGTGGTGGAGCCCGCCAACGTGGAGGCCCTGAGGAGGGCTTCGGGGGTGAGGCTTCACGCCTCGAGGGGATTCCACATGTTCTACCTGTGCTTCAACGCCAGGAGGAGCCCCTGGGACAGGGAGGAGGTTCGGCAGGCGGTGGCCCTCTCCATCCCCAGGGATCGGCTGGTGGCAGAGCTCTTCCAGGGGCTGGCCCTGCCCATGGAGTCCTTCGTGGTGGACATATCCCCCTTCTTCGAGCCCGACTTCCCCAGGCACCCCTTCGACCCGGAGGGAGCCAGAAGGAGGCTCAGGGAGGGAGGCTTCAGGGTGGAGGGGGGCAGGCTCGTCTCGCCCGACGGAAGGGTCCTCGGCCCCTTCAAGGTCCTCTGTCCCACCGCTGAGGTGGCCCCCACCAGCGCCGCCATGGCCCAGGGGATAGCGAGGGCCGTCTCGTCGGCCCTGGGCCTCTCGGTGGAGGCCGAGATGATGGACTTCCCGAGCCTGGTGGAGCGGGTACAGCGCCGCGACTTCGACATGTTCGTGATGGCCTGGTCCCTGTCCAAGAACCCCGACTACCTGCACTCCTTCTTCCACTCCGAGTCCGACGTGGAGGGGGGCTACAACCTGCCCGGCCTCAGGGACCCCAAGCTCGACGAGGTGCTGAAGGGGTTGCTCTACGCCAGGGACAGGGAGGAGGCCAGGCTCAGGGCCTCGCAGGCCCAGAGGATCCTCGCCGAGCTCCTCCCCTACGTCCCCCTTTACACCCGATACCTCATCTCCGCCCACTCGGACAGGCTCGACGGGCTGGTGGACGCCAGGGGGGCGGGGGTGGACAACTTCTGGAGCTACCTGGGGATGAGGGTGAAGAGGGGAGAGGGGAGGCTTAGGGTGGCCCTGAGGGAGGAGCCCAGGAACTTGAACCCCCTGGTGGCCTCCTCGGCCTACGAGTGGCAGGTGTTGGGTTTGATATACGAGAGCCTGCTCGCCTCCCACCCCGCGACGCTGGAGGAGGTGCCCTGGCTCGCCGAGAGCTTCGACGTACAGGTGAGGAGGGAGGGGGACGCGGAGAAGCACGAGCTCCTCTTCCTGGTGAGGGAGGGGGTCAGGTGGCACGACGGCAGGCCCCTCACCGCCGAGGACGTGGCCTTCACCCTCAGGTATCTGGCGGAGAAGAGGCCCCCCAGGTACCTGGACGCCGTCAAGGACCTGGAGGAGGTCTCCGTGGAGGGGAGGCTGGTCCGGGTGAGGATGAAGGGGATCTCCTACTGGTATCTGTCCAGGATCGGGGGCCTCCCCGTGCTGCCGGCCCACGTCTGGAGCTCGGTGGAGGACTACAGGAGCTTCGCCCCCTGGAGGGGCGAGGGGGGCGAGCACGCCCTCGTGGGGAGCGGGCCCTTCAGGTTCGTCGAGTACAGGGAGGGCAGGTATGTCCGCCTGCGCAGGTTCGACGGCCACTGGTTCAAGGGGGACCCGAGCTCTCCCAGGTAGGATCCCCCTGGAGGAGGTGGTGCTGCAGGCCAGGTCCTGCGGTTACAGGGGCTTCTCAGGGGAGGGGGTCCTGGCCCTGGTCTCCCCCTGTCGCTGGGGTAGGCCCAGGGCGGTGCTCTCCCACCCCCTCAGGAGAGGCCTTCCCTTCCCCACCCTCTTCTGGCTCGTCTGTCCCCACCTGGTGAGGGAGGTCTCGAGGCTCGAGGCCTCGGGGGGGGTGAGGGAGGCCTCGGAGCTGGCGAGGCGACTGGCCCCTGAGCTTCGGCTCCACGGGATGGAGCAGGTGGTCCTGCGGTTCCAGATCCTGTCCCCGGCCCAGCGGGGCTTCCTCCGCAGGAGGGCGAGGGGCTTCTTCAGGTC
>CAYRKT010000045.1:0-12900 GCA_964425005.1 uncultured Synergistia bacterium | reverse complement strand
TTGTCCGCTCAGCTTCTCCTCATGCAGGACATCTGGAAGGGTTTTGGTGGGCTCTGGGCCAACAGGGGGGTGAGCTTCGACCTGCTGGCCGGGGAGGTGCACGCCCTTCTGGGGGAGAACGGGGCGGGAAAGTCCACCCTGATGAACGTGCTGGTGGGGCTTTACAGGCAGGACAGGGGGAGGATATTCCTCGAGGGAAGGGAGGTTCGTTTCTCCTCTCCCAGGGACGCCATAAGGGCGGGCATAGGGATGGTCCACCAGCACTTCATGCTGGTGGAGAAGATGACGGTCTGGGAGAACGTGGCCCTGGGGATGGAGGGGCTTGGGCTCGGGCTCAAGAGGGAGGAGGTCTTAAGGAGGATAGAGGAGGCGAGCAGGCGCTACTCCCTGGAGGTGGACCCGAAGGCCCACATATGGCAGCTCTCGGTGGGAGAGAGGCAGAGGGTGGAGATCTTGAGGACCTTGATGTCGAACCCCAGGGTGCTGGTCTTAGATGAGCCCACCTCGGTGCTAACCCCTCAGGAGAGCGAGGGGTTATTCAGGACCCTCAGGAGGGTCAGGGAGGAGGGGAGGGGCGTCATCTTCATATCCCACAAGCTGAGGGAGGTCATGGAGGTAGCCGACCGCATCACCGTGATGCGGGGGGGTGAGAGGGTGGCGACTTTGAGGGCGGAGGAAGTGTCCGAGGAGAGGCTGGCCGAGCTGATGATAGGCCGAAAACTGCGGCTCGAGTACTCGAAGCCATCCCCCTCTGGCTCCATCCTCGCCAGGGAGGAGGTGCTGAGGGTCGAGGATCTCAGGGTCGAGGGCGACAGGGCCAACCTGGCGGTCGACGGGATCAGCCTCTCCGTCAGGGGGGGCACCATCCTCGGCGTGGCCGGGGTCGCCGGGAACGGCCAGAGGGAGCTGGTGGAGGCCATAGCGGGCCTTCGAAGGCCCCTCTCGGGCAGGATATACCTCCTGGGGAAGGACATAACCCACGCCCCGGTCAGGGAGCGGATAGCCCTGGGCCTTTCCTACATACCCGCCGAGAGGGGACAGGTCGGGCTGGTGGGCGATCTGGACCTGGTGGACAACGTGGCCCTAAAGGACTACTGGAAGGGGGGCCTTTCCTTCGACAGGAGGCGCTTCGAGGAGAGGGCGGGGAGGCTGGTGAGGGAGTTCGACGTGAGGGTCCAGCGCCTGGACGGCCCCGTCAAGAACATGTCCGGTGGGAACATGCAGAGGCTCCTGCTGGCCAGGGAGCTCTCGAGCGACCCTGTCCTGGTGGTCGCCGTCCACCCCACCTGGGGACTCGACGTGGCGGCCACAGAGTTCGTCAGGGAGAGGCTCCTGGAGGAGCGGGGTAAGGGGAAGGCGATACTGCTCATCTCCGAGGACCTGGAGGAGATAATGGCCCTCTCCGACCTCATAGCCGTGATCTCCCGGGGTAAAATAATGGGTATCCTTAAGCCCGAGGAGGCCGACGAGCGAAGGATAGGTCTGATGATGATGGGGGAGAGGGAGGGCTAGCCCTTGGGGATCAGGTTCAGGAGGCGTTTCGAGGAGGAAGGGCTTCGCTGGGCCCTGGCGAGCTCCGGGGGGGTGCTCTTCGCCCTCCTCCTGTCGGCAGCCCTGCTGGCCCTCAGGGGTATAAGTCCCGCAAGCTTCTTCTACGTCCTGCTGGAAGCCCCCTTCGGAAGCTCATACGGGCTCAAGGAGACCGCCGTAAAGGCCGTGCCCATAGCCTTCTGCGCCCTGGCCGTCTCCCTGTCCTTCAGGATGCTCCTCTGGAACATCGGCGCCGAGGGGCAGCTACATCTGGGTGCCTTCGCGGCGGCCCTCTTCGCCAGGCACCTGGACTGGGGGTCCAGGGCCCTGAACCTCCCCGCGATGGGGCTTTCGGCCTTCGTCGCCGGTGGGCTTTACGCCTCCCTGGTGGGGCTGCTGAAGGTCAGGCTCAGGGTCAACGAGGTCATATCGAGCCTGATGCTCAACTACGTGGCCCTGCTCTGGATGGACTACCTGGTCTACGGCCCATGGAAGGACCCTTCTTCTTTGGGCTTCCCCATGACCCCGCTCATACCCCCATCCCACTCCCTTCCGGTGCTGATACCCCCCAGGCTCCACCTGGGGGTCCTGCTGGTGGTGCTTTCCTCCGCGGCGCTCCACCTGCTGCTGGAGAGGACCAGCTTCGGCTACGAGGTCAGGGTGACGGGAAGCAGCAAGGAGGCCTCCCTCTACGCCGGGATGAACTACTGGAGGAACGTCCTGCTGGTGATGTTCCTCAGCGGAGGACTTGCGGGGCTTGCGGGCTTCTGCGAGTTCTCCGGGCTGATCCACCGCCTTCAGCCCTCCATGTCCCCGGGCTACGGCTTCACGGGGATCACGGTGGCGTGGCTTTCCAGGGTTAAGCCCCTCGTGGCCCTCCCCGTATCCTACCTGGTGGCGGCCCTCTTCGTGGCGGGAGACGCCCTGCAGATATCCTTCAGGCTACCCCTGGCCTCCGTCCAGGTGGTCCAGGGGCTGGTGCTTACCTTCGCCCTGGTGGGGGACTTCTTCTCCCGGTACGAGCTGGTCCTGGAGGGAAGGGCGGGCGAGGGCGATGCTTGACCTGATCTTTCAGGAGGTCCTCCCCGCAGCGGTAAGAAGCGGTACGCCCCTGCTCTTTGCCACCCTGGGGGAGATACTCACGGAGCGAAGCGGGGTCCTTAACCTGGGGCTCGAGGGGATCATGCTGGTGGGGGCTCTTTCCGCCTTCGCCTCGGCCTTCGCGGGGGCACCCCCCCTCCTGGCGGCGGCCCTGGCCTTCGCGGCGGGGGCCTTCGTCTCCTTGCCCCACGCGCTCCTGTCCGTGAAGCTCAAGGGGAACCAGGTGGTCAGCGGTGTGGCCCTGGCCATGCTGGGGTCGGGCATCTCGGCGGCCCTGGGCAAGCCGCTGGTGGGACAGACCATAAGGGGCTTCGAGCCTCTGCCCCTGTGGCCCCTCTCCGAGCTTCCCGCCGTGGGCAGGGCCCTCTTCCGGCAGGACCCCATGGTCTACCTCTCCTACCTCCTGGTGCTACTGGTCTGGGTCTTCCTCCACAGGAGCTCCTGGGGGCTCAGGCTTCGAGCCTGCGGCGAGTCGCCCAGGGTGGCGGACGCCATGGGGGTCCCGGTGGACCGGGTGAGGATCTTTGCCACCTGCCTGGGCGGGGGGATCGTGGCGCTCGGCGGGGCTTACCTGCCCCTCTCCTACACCCGCATGTGGGTGGAGAACATCTCGGCCGGGAGGGGCTGGATAGCCGTGGCCCTGGTGATCTTCTCCCTGTGGGACCCCAAAAGGGCCCTCTGGAGCTCCTACCTCTTCGGAGGGCTTGGGGTCCTGCAGTTCTACCTCCAGACCAGAGGGGTGGGCGTACCGACCCCATTCCTCCTCATGATCCCCTACCTGGCCACTCTGGTCCTCATGGGATTCTCGGGCCTGAGGGAGGAGCTGGCCATGCGGCTCTCTGCCCCATCGGCCCTGGGCAAACCCTACGACAGGGAGGAGAGGTGAGGCGAGTTGGAGACCGTCCTTTTCCCCTTGGGGGCGTACCTGTTCGGGTCCATACCCACGGGGCTCGTGGTGGTTAAGCTGGTAGCGGGCATCGACATAAGGACCGTGGGCAGCGGCAACATCGGGGCCACCAACGTGAGCAGAGCGCTGGGAAAGAGGTGGGCCTACCTGGTGGGGCTCTTCGACATGGCCAAGGTGGGGCTGGTGGTGCTGGCCCTGAAGCTTCTGGGCCATGGGGATCTGGTCCTCGCCCTCTCCGGGCTGGCTGGGGTGTTGGGGCACTGCTTCCCCGTGTGGCTTGGCTTCAGGGGGGGCAAGGGGGTTTCCACCGCCTTCGGGGTGCTCTTCGCCTACTCGCCCCCCGTCTCCCTGGGGTGCGGGTTGCTTTGGTTTTTGGTCTTCAGGGGCTTCGGCTACGTGAGCGTGGCCTCCCTCGCCAGCATGACCGTGGCCCCGGTGGCCGTGTACCTCTCGGTCGGCGATTCCCCCCTCGCCTGGTCGACCGCGGCGATAGCCCTCGTGGTGTGGTTCAGGCACCGATCCAACATAAGGAGGCTCATCGAGGGCAGAGAGCTGAAGGCGGGCAAGGGGAGGGGGTGATCGGCCCTTGAGGTTCGACCACCTTATGGACGAATACGGCGCGGGAAGGGGAAAACCCATCGACTACCCCTCCTTCGAGCCCACCGATCTCGAGGAGGTGAGGTCCCACCTCATAGGCGGCGGCAGGGTGGGGGGCAAGGCCAAGGGATTCCTCTTCGCCAAGACGCTGCTGCAGTGGACGGGTTTCGCCTCGGGAAAGCCCTTCGCCTTCGTCTTCCCCAGGACCTTCTACGTGGGGACTGACCTCTTCGACGAGTTCATCTCCCGAAACGGCCTCGAGGAGTGCGTCAGGGAGCTGCCCTTCGAGGACACGGCCAAGGCCTTCCTCAAGGCCCCTCTCCCCGCCTGGTTCGAGGCGGATCTGGAGAGGACCCTTCGGCAGGTGGAGGGCCCCATAGCCATAAGGTCCTCCTCCCTCCTGGAGGACTCGCTGAAGTTCGCCTTCGCCGGCAAATACCTGACCCAGTTCCTGGCCCCCGCTGGCTCCTTCTCCTCCTTCCTCGAGAGGGCGAAGGAGATGGTCAAGCTGGCCCTGGCCTACACTTTCAACCCGGCCGCTGCCGAGTACAGGAGGAAGCACAGGCTCAAGATCAGGCACGAGAAGATGGCCCTCATGATCCAGGAGGTGATGGGTAAGCGGAGGGGGAAGATGTTCTACCCCGAGCTCGCCGGGGTGGGGCTTTCCAGGGTTGCCAGGAGGTTTAGCCCCCGCATAAGGAAGGAGGACGGGATGCTCAGGATGTGCTTCGGCCTGGGCACCAGGACCACCGACAGGTGCTTCGCCAGGAACTTCTACCTCACCGATCCCTCCCTGAGGCCCGAGGGGAGCGTGGCTAAGGAGATAGTCCGCCACTCCCAGGAGAGCTTCGACTACGTGGACCTGGAGGACGGGCTCATGAAGTCGGCCGGGCTGGAGGAGAAGGTGGAGGAGCTAAAGTTCCTCCACAGGAACCTGGGGAAGTTCGTCTCCGTCTACGACGGCTACCTGCTCCACTCCCTCTCGGGCTACTTCGAGGATTCGCCGGCCAACCGCTACATCTTCTCCTTCGAGCAGATGCCCAGGGCCTTCAGGGGCTTCTTCTCCTTCATGAGGGAGACGTTGCTCTTCCTGGAGGAGCAGGCCGGCTTCGCCGTGGACGTGGAGTTCACCTATGAGACCGAGACGGGCGAGATAGGGATAGTCCAGTCCAGGCCGCTGGCCTCCTACGAGCACCTGAGGCCCGTGAGGATACCCCACTGGGCGGAGGAGAGGGCGATCCTGGCCGGAAACCGCATGATCAGCAACGGCTTCCTGCCCAGGACCGACTTCCTGGTCCTGGTGGACCCGATGGGTTATCTCTCCTGCGGGGACAAGTTCCGCGCGGCCAGGGCCGTGGGGGAGGTCAACCGCAGGCTCGAGGGGACCTCCTACGTACTGGTGGGACCGGGCAGGTGGGGATCTTCCAACCCAGAGCTGGGCGTGCCCGTGAGGTACTCGGAGATCTCCAACTGCGGCTGCCTGGTGGAGCTGGGTCTTCCTTCCTCGGGCTTCTCGCCGGAGCTCTCCTACGGCACCCACTTCTTCATGGACCTGGACCTGGATGGCATAATATACATGCCGGTGTACGTGGGGGAGGAGGGAAACCTCTTCGACCGGGACTTCTTCGAGGGTTCCCCCAGGGAGGAGATGCTGGGGGGGCTTGTGAGGATATACAGAGGGCCCTTCGCCGTATACCTGGACGGCGAGGAGGAGAGAGGAGTGGTGGCCCTGGTGGAGGAGGTCTCCGCGCCGAGGGAGGAGGGCTGGTAGTGTCTTTGGACGAGGAGAGGGTTGGAGAGTTCTTCCGTTTCGACCCCAGGAAGGAGGGCTTCTCCCACCTGGTCCTGGGGGAGGGAAGCGTCGGGGGCAAGGCGAGGCCCCTTTTCCTGGTGAGGCGTCTGCTGGAGGAGGGGGCCTTGGGGAGAGGCCTTGGCTTTTCCGTCTCGGTCCCCAGGCTCTTCGCCGTGGGGTGTGGCCTCTTCGAGGAGCTCAAGTCCCACCCCAGGGTCAGAGAGGCCGCCTCGGGGGGCGACTACTACGAGGTGGAGAGGGCCTTCGAAGCGGTGGAGTTCCCCACCTGGTTCAGGGAGGGGCTCGTGAAGCTCCTAAAGGACCTCAAAGGCCCCATCGTGGTCAGGTCGTCCTCCCTCCTGGAGGACAGCCTCAAGCACTCCTTCGCCGGCAAGTACATGAGCGTCTTTTTGGCCGACTCCTTCGCCTCGCCCGAGGAGAGGGCGATGGCGGTGGAGCGCTGCGCGAGGAGGATATACGCCAGGGTGTACAACCCGGTGGCCAGGACCTACCGGGAGAGGCACGGCCTGGGGGAGGACTCCATGGCCATACTGGTGATGGAGGCCTCCGGCAGGACCAGGGGGGATCGCTACTTCTACCCCACCACCGCAGGGGTGGCTTTTTCCAGGGCCTTCAGGCTCTGGAGCAGGAGGCTCAGGTCAGAGGATGGCCTTTTGCGGATGGTCTTCGGCTTCGGCACCAGGGGTACCAGCAGGTGGTACGCCAGGATCTTCTCCCTCACCGACCCCTTCGCCAGGCCCGAGGGGAACCTGCCGGAGCTCATCGCCAAGTACTCCCAGGAGACCTTCGACGCGGTGGACCTGAAGGAGGGGTGTTTCTGCTCCTTCAACATAAACCAGGTCCCCCACTTCCTGGGTTACCACCGCTGCGCCCCCTCCCTGGTCAGCTTCTACGACGTGTTCGAGAGGGAACTTTTGCCCTACGGGAGGTTCGTCGAGGGAAAGGACCTCTGCGGCAAGCTGGTCTTCTCCTTCCGGGACTTCCCCAGGACCCACGGGCGCTTCTTCGACGGGATGAGGGCTCTGCTCCGCTCCTTCGAGGAGCTATTTGGCATGCCCGTTGACTGCGAGTTCGCCTACGAGCCCGACGAGGACGCCCTGGACCTGGTGCAGGTGAGATCCCTCTGGAGCGGCTCCTACGGCCAGAGGGTGGAGATCCCGCAGGGCAGGGGGAGGGCCATCCTTCGGGGCGACAGGATGGTCTCCAACGGGGCGGTGGAGGAGGTCCCATACCTGGTCTTCGTCGACCCGGAGGGCTACGCCGAGGCCGAGGACAAGCCCTCGGTGGCCAGGGCCCTCGCCCAGGTGCGCGACTCCCTCGGGGGCGCCCCCTTCGTCCTGGTGGGGCCCGGCAGGTGGGGCTCCACCAACCCCGAGCTGGGGGTGCCGGTCCGCTACAACGAGATAGCCGGGTGCGTCTGCCTGGTGGAGCTGGGCATACCCAGAAAGGGCTTCTGGCCCGAGCTCTCCTACGGGACCCACTTCTTCGGGGACCTCGAGGTGGACGGGGTCCTCTACATGCCCGTCTTCGTGGGGGAGAAGGGCAACCTCTTCGACGAGGAGTGGTTCAGGTCCTACCCCTGCAGGCTGGGCCCGATGAGCTGCATAAGGATATACAGGGGGAAGTTCTCCGCCTTCTTCAGCTCCGAGAGGAACGAGGGCGTGGTCTTCCAGGAGGGTTGATCCCTTGGCTCCCCCAGAGACGGCTGGTCAGCTGGAGGCTTCGGGCGCGGAGGAGGTCAAGGAGCCAGAGCTCTCGGTAAGCCCTGAAATCCTGCTGGAGTCGCTCAAAGGCCTTCTGGAAGAGCCCTCCCTGGCGGAGCCCATCGCCTCATCCTCGGGAGGGGACCTGGAGAAGGCCATATCCCAGATCAGGAGGGGGCCAACCCCCTTCATGGCCTTTCGCGCCTCCGGCTCCCCCCAGGAGCCCAGGAGGAAGCCCTCCTTCGCCTTCCTGGCGCTGCTGCACCTGGGGAGGATGGCGGTGATAGAGACCTCCTTCGCCGCCTCCAGGACCTTCAGACCCCCGCCCGCCGGGGTCTCCTGGAGCACCTTCCGGAGGAACGTGAAGGGCTTCGACCTGGAGCTCCTGGGCTCCGACAAGGAGGAGGCCGAGAAGGTGAAGGACGTGCTCCTGGCGATGCTGGCCCCCCAGGTGCTCCTGGACGTCCTGAGGAGGGCCCTTTCCGGTACCCTCAGCTCGGTGGAGGAGCTCCTCTCGGAGGTCCTCTCGGAGCAGATGGAGATCCCCTACTCCGTGAGCGTGAGGGTGAACCTGCTCTCCCTCGAGTCCCTGCTGGAGGAGGGGGTGGAGGTCCCGGACGAGCTCCTGAGCCTCCCTAAGCCCAGGGGTGGCGAGGCCGCCCCCCCAGCCTCGGCCCCTCTCGAGGGAGGGGAGGTGGGCTTCGACGAGGGAGGAGCCCCCAGGCTGCTGGTCAAGTGCAGGGCGAAGCTCGACCCCGCTGCGGGCATCCCGGCCTCGGAGGTCGCGAAGGGAGACCTGGTCGAGGCCGAGGTGGACGACAAAGACCCCCTGGCCCTGGGGCTCAAGGTCTTCCTGGAGAAGACCAAGTGCAAGCTCTTCCCCGTCCTGGAGAACGTCCACCTCAAAAGCGGCGGGAACATAATACTCCTGCTGTTGAGCGAGCGAAGCTACGGGTACTTGCCGGTGGGAGGCCAGTTCAGGATAAGGGCCCTGCGCAGGCCGAAGGCCGAGGAAGAGGAAGGAGGAAGGGCAACGGAGATACCCCATCGGATGAAGTGGCTAGTCAGGCTCCTCCCCTTCGCCCTCTTCGCCATGGTGGGCCTTGGGCTCTTCTACGGGATCTACTACCTGCTCAGGTAGCTCAGCCCCTTAGATCCGCTTCCAAAGCGTCGCATATGAGCATGTGCCCCGGGGCGTGGGTGATGGCGAAGGGGACCCTGGCCCTCTCGAGGGCCACCTGAGGGCTTACCCCGCACGCCCAGAAGACCGGCACCTCCCCCTCGCGCACGCTCACCGGGTCCCCGAAGTCGGGCCTGGATAAGTCCTCTATCCCTATGGACTCGGGGCAACCTATGTGGACGGGCTCCCCGTGGGCCTTCGGGTACCGCGAGGTTATCAACACCGCCCTCGAGACCAGACCGGCCGGGATCGGCCTCATGGAGACCACCATCGTCCCCTCGAAGGGACCGGATGGCTCCATCGGGAGGTTGGTCCTGAACATGGGCACGTTCTTGCCCTCCTCCACGTGCCTCAGGGGTATGCCCGATCGGGATAGCTCCTTCTCGAAGGAGAAGGAGCAGCCGAGCAGGAAGGAGACCAGATCGTCCCGCCAAAGATCCCTCACGTCGCTCAGCTCCGCCACCCTCTTGCCCCTCTCCCACACCAGATACCTGGGGAGGTCGGTCCTCAGGTCCGCCGTGGGGGCGACCCTCCTGGGGACGGGATCGCCGGGGTCCGTGACGTCCACCAGCGGGCAGGGCTTCGGGTTCCTGGTGCAGAAGAGAAGGAAGTCGAAGGCCCACTCCCTGGGGAGGACCACCAGGTTGGCCTGAAATCTCTCGGGGCAAAGCCCAGCGGTGGGGCCGCGGTAGAGCCCCTCCCTTATGGCCCTTCTGACCTCAGCCAGCTCCCTCCCCAGGAGATCTCCCAGCGATAGCCCGGACAAGCCACCCACCCCCTCTCACGGCCGTCTTTGGCCCAGACCTGCCTCCTCCAGCCCCAGGACGGCGCCGGCGGTCCCAAGCCACTCCTGAAAGCCCTTCCTCCCGACCCTGGCCGCCCACTGGGGTAAGACCTCCCTCCTCAGGGCCTCGGCCAGGGCCCTCGCGTCCTCCGGGTTGGGCCCTAAGACGGCCATCCCGGAGGGGGTGCCCAGGTCGCAGGGGCCCGCGAGCAGGCAGGCCATGCCGCGCTGGGATTCCCCTTCCACCTCGTCCCAGGCCACGTCCTCCAGGAGCTCCCTGGAGGCCCTCTGGAGCACCTCCCTCTCCTCGGGGGAGAGGGCCCTCCAGGCCTCGAAGTTCATGGCCACCAGCACGGGCATGTAGCCCATGGAGAAGGGGTAGAGGTACCTGGTCGCCTCCCCCCAACCGGCGAGATACCCCGGGGTGGTGCCGGTTATCGCGCACTCCAGGACCCCCCCCTTCAGGGCCTGAAGGACCTTGTCGAACTCGAGCCTCACCGGGGTGCCGCCGAAGGCCTCCACCAGCTTGGAGGTGATCCAGCCCGGAGCTCTCACCCGCTTGCCCCTGAGGTCGGATAGCCCCCCCATGGGGCTCAGGGAGAAGACCACCTGGGAGGGGTAGGGGAGGACGGCCAGGACCTTCGCCCCGAAGCGATCCCTCAAAGCCCTCTCCACGAAGGGACGGTAGGCCTCTATCGCCCTCCTGGCGGTGGGGGCGTCCACCCCCAGCGAGGCCAGCACCATCCCCCCGAGCTCCGGGATCTCCTGGGCCAGGTAGTCCGCCACCAGCGAGGCCACGTCGAAGGCGTTGTTCCCCATGGCCCTTATGAGCGACTGGGGGGAGACCTTGATCTCGCTCAGGCTGGTCATTATGGCCTTGAGCCTCCCCCCGGAGGCCTCCGCCAGCCTCCTGGTCCAGAAGGGGAGCTCCACGTTTCGATAGAGCGTGAGCTCGCCCCAGCTTCCCACCACCCGCAGGGTCCTCTCGGCCCCCTGCGACGGCAAAGCCCCCTGGGAAGCGAAGAAAAGGAGAAAGGAGACCAGAGCGGTCGGAAAGAGATTGCCCCTCGCGAAGCCGCCGACCAAGAGAAGTCACCCCCTCATCTCCCGAAGCGAGAGCGTGGTCGGACCGCAGGCCCAGTCCATTATATGGCAAGGGAAGCCCCGCTGGGCGCTAGCCAAATATAAGAAAAAGACGGCTTCAACATGCTTTTCCTCCTCCGGCCCGGGCCGCCCCCCTCAGGGCTGAGCTATAATCCCCCTGGGAGGTGACGTCTCTGCTCAAGCTGTTGAGGAAGGAGATGGTGCTTCAGCCCGAGCATCCCTGGGAGGGTAGGCACGTCTACCTCTACGGCTCGGTCCTGAAGCTGGGGGATAAGTACCGGATGTACTACCAGGCCTTCGTGAAGGGGTTTGGCTTCTTCGTTTGCCTGGCCGAGTCGGAGGACGGCATCTCCTGGAGGAAGCCCCTGTTGAAGCCCCTCTCGGCGAGGATGGGGGAGGATCACCCCACGGTGTCGGTGGGGGAGGAGGGTATCCCCTTCCACAGGAGGCTATCCCCCGTGGAGGGGATGAGCAACGTGGTCTCCACCTACCACATCCCCTCGGTGATCCCGGGCACCAGGGGCCTCAAGCCCTATATGCTCTTCGGATACACCGAGAGGGGCTACTGCGCCTCCTTCTCCGACGACGGGGTGAACTTCGAGGAGCACCCGTCGAACCCCGTCATCCCCCTGATGCGCTTTCCCAACAGGAGGACCAGGAAGGTCTGGTTTTCCGACGTGGCCCCGGCCTTCTTCGACGAGAGGAAGAGGGTCTTTCGGGCCATGGTCAAGACCTACAAGGTGGACCGCCAGGGGAGGACCAGGCGATGCGTGGGGATGTCCACCAGCCGCGACTTCGTGAGATGGAGCAGGCCCCACACCATCTGGGTCCCCTCGGAGGAGCACGACGAGATAGCCAGGGGCAGGGGCTTCTCCTGGGCCGACTTCTACGGGCTTTGTCCCTTCCACCTGGAGGGAAGATACCTGGGCTTTCTGTGGCTCTTCCTGATAGACCACGAGCTTCCCAGGGGGACCCACGTGGGGAAGATAGAGGTCTACCTCGCCGAGAGCCCGGACTGCATCAGGTGGCGCCTCGTCTCCCATGAGCCCATCATCCCATCGGGCGACTGGCACAGCGGCATCGTCACCACCGCCAACCAGCCCCTCCTGGTGGGCGGAAAGCTCAGGGTCTACTTCGGCGGCTCGAACCAGCTCCACGGCCTCTGGGAGATGGGGAGGGAGGGGGAGGAGGCCAGGTCCTGCATAGGGATGGCCGAGTTCGAGGTGCTCTAGTATGGTTCTTCTCGCGGGAGGTGAGCTCCGTGGGGGCTATGGAGTCTTGGGGTTTCGTCCTGATGATGGGTTTGGTGAGCCTCTTCTCGGACATGACCTACGAGGGGGCCAGAGGGGTGGTGGGGCCCTTCCTGCTGCACCTCGGGGCCCCGGCGGTGGCGGTGGGCTTCGCCGCTGGATTCGGTGAGTTCCTGGGCCTTGGGCTTCGGCTCGGAAGCGGCATCCTGGCGGACAGGACCAGGGGCTACTGGGCGCTGGTGCTCCTGGGCTACGCCCTGACCCTGGCGTCCGTGCCGCTCCTTGGGCTTTCTCCCACCTGGAGGGTGGCGGTGGCCCTGATGCTGGCAGACCGGGTGGGGAAGGCCATCAGAGCCCCCTCCAGGGACGCCTTGCTCTCCTCCATCGCCGACTCCCGGGGGGCCGGCAAGGTCTTCGGGATCCACGAGGCCCTGGACCAGGTGGGGGCCGTGGCGGGACCTCTCCTGGTGGCCTTCCTGCTGGGGTTTGGCCTCTCCTACCGGCTCACCCTCCTCTCCCTGGCCGTCCCGGCCGCAGCGGCCATGGCCTTCCTGCTCATGGCGAAGCGCCTTTACGGCGGGACGGCCAGGGCCGAGGGATCCACCCCCAGAGGTCTCTTCGGCCTTCGGGAGCTGAGGAGGGAGTTTTGGCTCTACCTGATGGCCTCCTCTTTGGTGGGGGCAGGCTTCTTCGACTTCCCCCTGTTGGCCTACATGATGGGAAAGGCTGGGCTCGAGGCCCGGTCCATATCCCTGCTCTATGCCCTCGCCATGGGCGTTGACGCCCTGGCCGCGCTGGCCATGGGCCTTATCTTCGACAGGGTGGGGCTTAAGGCCCTCTTCCCCGCGGTGATAGCTGGGGTGCTGGGACCGGCCCTGGCGATCCTGGGGGGAGACGAGTTCCTGGTGGGGCTAGGCGTGGCGCTCTGGGG
>CAYRKT010000044.1:0-13085 GCA_964425005.1 uncultured Synergistia bacterium | reverse complement strand
CCCTCGAGGGGAAGGCGGTGGGGGTGGGCGGAGGCGTCGGAGCGGCGCCCCTGCTCTTCCTGGCCGTCGAGGGCGGGCTCGATCTGCTGCTTCTGGGCTTCAGGGACAGGTCCTCCCTCGCCCTCTCCTCCTTCGTCGAGGAGAGGCTGGGGAAGAAGGTGGCCTTCGCCTTCGAGGACGGAAGCAAGGGCAGAAGGGGGACCGTCCTGGACCTCTTGGGCGAGCTGGGTCGCATACCCGGGAGGATTGCCGCCTGCGGGCCCGAGGGCATGCTCTCGGCCCTGGCCAGATGGTGCGAGGGGAGAGGGGTGGACCTCGAGGTGAGCCTGGAGAGGAGGATGGGCTGCGGTTTCGGGGGGTGTCTCAGCTGCTCCATCCCCACGAGGGCCGGCAGGAGGAGGGTCTGCGTCGACGGGCCCGTCTTCGACGCGAAGGAGCTGATCCTCGATGAGCTTTGAGCTGTCGACCAGGGTGGGCGGGCTCGAGCTCTCCTCCCCTGTGGTGGTGGCTTCGGGGGTCCTCCCCCACGACCCGCGGATCTGGGGTTCGCCCTACCTGGATGGGGTGGGGGGTATCTGCACGAAGGGGATAACCCTCCTCCCTCGAGGGGGAAACAGGGGGACGAGGATGTGGGAGACCCCGTGCGGCGTTCTGAACAGCATAGGGCTCGAGAACCCGGGGCTAGAGGCCTTCCTGGAGGGGGATCTCCCGAGGCTTTTGGAGGTCAAGGGGGGGAGGAGGCTGATCCTCAACCTGGCCGCCGAGAGCGAAGGGGAGCTCGAGGAGTTGCTGGGAAGGCTCTCGATCTCCCGGGGGGTGGACGCGCTGGAGCTGAACCTGTCCTGTCCCAACGTGGACGGGGGCGGCATGCTACTGGGCTCCTCCCCCGAGGCCACGGGGAGGATGGTGGCGCTCGCCAGGTCCATGTGGGGGGGGCCCCTCTGGGTCAAGCTCACCCCCCAGGCGCCGGACGTGGGGGCGGTGGCGCTTTCGGCCCAGGGGGCCGGGGCCGACGCGGTGGTGGCCTCCAACACCTGGCTCGGGGCGGCGGTGGACGTGAAGGGGAGGAGGATGGTCTTCGAGAGGAAGGTGGCGGGGCTCTCGGGACCGGCGGTGCTGCCCCTCACCGTGAGGGTGGTGTACCAGCTCTGCGGCCTCCTGGAGATCCCGGTGATAGCCTGCGGCGGGATAGCCAGGGCGGAGGACGCCATATCCTGCCTCATGGCGGGGGCGAGGGCGGTGGAGGTGGGAAGCGCCCTTCTGAGGGACCTGAGGGCGGCCTCCAGGATCTCCGAGGGGATAAAAGCCTTCCTGGAGGAGGAGGGCTTCTCCTCCGTCGAGGAGCTGGTAGGGCTTGCGAGGAGGTGATGCGCGTTGAGGGAGGTGCCGGTGATAGCGGCTCTGGACCTGGAAACCCCCGAGGAGGCGCTCCAGGTGGCGTCCGGGCTGGAAGGGGTCCTGACCCACGTCAAGGTGGGGCCCCGCCTCTTCGCGATGGGCGGGACGGCCCTGGTGGAGGCGCTCTCGAGCCGCTTCGAGGTGTTTTTGGACCTGAAGCTCTGCGACATACCCAACACCGTCGCCATGGCCGTGGAGGCCCTCTCGAGGATGGGCATCTGGGCGCTGACGCTCCACGCCTGCGGCGGCAGGAGGATGCTCCAGGAGGCCAGGTCCGCCTCCGGCGGCAGGACGAAGCTGCTTGGGGTGACCGTCCTCACGAGCCTGGACGAGGGGAGCTTCGAGGAGGTCTGTCCGGGGGCGAAGCTGGACTCCACGATCAGGCGGAGGATGGAGCTCTGCGCGGAGGCTCACCTGGACGGGCTGGTCTGCTCCCCCCTGGACCTGAAGCTCCTCCCCCCCGCCTGCTCGGGGATGATCAAGGTCACCCCAGGGGTGAGGGCGCCAGGGGAGGCGGACGACCAGGCCCGAAGGGCCACCCCCTTCGAGGCCTTCTCGGCGGGATCGGACTTTCTGGTGATCGGAAGGCCGCTTCTGAGGGCCGAGGACAAAAGGGCCCTGGTGGAGAGGATCCTGGAGGACTTCGAGGAGGCTAGATCCCATGGGGAAGGGCGCGTTTGAGGAAGAGGTAAAGGCCATGCTAGAGGAGACCGGGGCCATGCTGGAGGGACACTTCCTGCTGGCCTCGGGGCTGCACAGCCCGCGCTACGTGCAGTGCGCGCTTTTGCTCAGATATCCCCGCCACGCGAGGAGGTGTGGGAAGAGGCTGGCCGAGATGCTGTCCGACCTTCGGCCAGAGCTGGTGGTGTCCCCCGCGCTGGGGGGGTTGATCATAGGCCACGAGGTGGCCTCCCACCTGGACGTCCCCTTCCTCTTCTGCGAACGGGTGGATGGGAGGATGGCGCTCAAGCGCTTCCCGGCGCCCCCCAGAGGGTCCCGCTTCGCGGTGGTGGAGGACGTGATCACCACGGGGCTATCCACCCGCGAGACGGCGCAGGTCCTGATCGAGGCCGGATGCACCTGGGTCGGCTCCTCCTGCGTAGTGGACAGGAGCGGGGGGAAGGCGTCCCTGCCCCACGAGGTCATATCCCTGATCGAGATGGACATCCCCACGTACGATCCGGAGGACTGCCCCCTCTGCCGGCAGGGCCTGCCCCTCTCCAGGCCCGGCACCAGGCAGTCGAGCCTCTGAGGGCGGGAAGTGCCGGCCGTCCCGACCGCGACGAGGGGTGCAGATGGCCCTCAAAGCGACCGGGAGAGCCCGTAGCTCGGTAAGAGGCGGGGCGAAGGTCTGGGGCTAAGGCCGTCCGGGGGCAAGGGGAAAAGAGGGGGGAGGGAGTCCCTCCCCCCTTCTGCCTCCTCCCAGGGCTGAGCTGTGTAACCCGTCACCTGGCCGGTACTATGCCCCTCCCCGAGGAGGAGTGCCCCTCCGCCCTGAAGTAGCCCAGGGCCTCCTTGAGCTTTCCGGCCAGGGCCTCCATGTCGGAGGCCTCCCTCTCGAGGGCCTGGAGGGCCTGATTGAGGTCCGATATGGCCCTGACGTTGGAGTCGATGTGCTGGGCGATCTTGACCACGTCCTTGGCTATCTGGTCGGTGGCGGAGGCCATCTCCTCGGTGGAGGCGGACTGCTCCTGCGCCACGGAGGCGACCGACTGCACCGCATCGCCCAGGCTCTTCATCTGATCCACTATGCTGGATACGTCCGAGGCCATGTCGGAGATGGCGCGGGAGCTCTCCATCACCTCCACCACCGTCCTCCTTATGGAGGTGGCGGCCTCCTCCGACTCCCTGGAGAGGGTCCCTATCACCTGGGAGATCTCCTTGGCGGCCCTCGCCGACTCCTCGGCGAGCTTCCTGACCTCCTCGGCCACCACGGCGAACCCCCTTCCGGCCTCCCCCGCCCGGGCCGCCTCTATGGCGGCGTTGAGGGCCAGCAGGTTGGTCTGGTCTGCTATGGAGGTGATGGTGCTCACGAAGCCCGACACCTTCTGGATGGAGGAGACCAGCGACTCGATGCGCTTCAAGCTCTCCTCCGCCTCCCTCGACACCTCCTGGAGCTTCCTGGAGCTCTCCTCCAGATCCTCCGAGGCCTTTCTCGCCACGGAGAGCGTCCTCTCGGAGATGTCAGCGGCGTCCGTGGCCGCCTTGGCGGCCGTCTGAGCTCCGGCGGCCACCTCCTCTATGCCCGCGTTGGTCTCCTCGATGGAGGCGGAGTTCGACTCGGCCAGGGCCGAGACCTCCTCGAAGGAGGCCCTTATCTCCTGGACCGAGGCGGAGGCCTGGGTGATGGCGGAGGATAGGGAGCTAGCCCCCTCGGACACCTTGCCGGAGGCCAGCATCACCGCCTCCAGGACCCCCTTCAGCCTGGAGACCGCCCCCTCCAGGGCCCTCGCCATCTCCCCTATCTCGTCGGAGGAGGAGGCTTCGAACCTCACGGAGAGGTCCCCCTCCCCGAACCTGACGACCTGGTCCCTCATCCGGGATATGGGGCTAACCACCCTGGAGCTGGCGAAGGCGACCACCAGCGCGACGATCAGGGCTATCGCCGCGAAGGTCACCAGGACCGACGTGGAGGCCCTCCTGGCCTCGGCCAGGAACTCGTCGTCGGGGACGGCGAGGAGGAAGCCAAAGCCCTGGGCCACCCTGAGCGGGGCGTAGAAGACGTGGTGCTCCTTGCCGTCCGGGAAGGTCACCGAGGCGAAGCCGTTCCTACCGGCCCTCAACCCCTCGAGGACCCCCTCGAGCCCCCTGAACCCCGCCCCGGAGGCCTCGGAGAGCTTGAGCTTCATCCGGTACTCCTCCCTGGGGTGGGCTATGGTGGTCCCGGAGGAGTCGACCACCCAACCGAAGCCCGCCTCGCCCATCTTCACCTCGGAGGCCATCCTGGACAAGGTGTCCAGGGTCAAGGTGACGCCGAAGAGGCCCAGCCTCTTCCCCTCCTTGACGACCGGGACTGCCACCACCACGATGGGCCTACCCGTCGCCCTGGAGACTACGGCTTCGGAGATCACCAGGTCCGCCCCCTCCTGCATGATCCTCCTGAAGTACCCCCTGTCGGCCACGTTGGCATCGGTCCCGGCCGTGTTTGGGGCCCTCCCGTCGGGGAAGGCTATGAGGGCCATCTCCACGTAGGGCCTATCGGCGAGCCTCCTGGGGAGGTAGTCCTTCACCAGCCTCTCCTCCTCCCCCCTGTCCCCCTCGAGGGCCCTCCTCACGATGTCGGTGCCCGCCATCCAGCGGACCTCCTTGACCACCCCGGCCATCCACTCGTCCACGGCCCTGGCGGCCTTCGAGGATATCTCGATACCCCCCGCCTCCGCAACGGACAGCAGGGCCGAACCGAAGGACCTGTATATCCAGATACCTCCCGCGACCATAGAGACCAGCACCGGGACCAGGACCGCCGAAAGCAGCTTGCCCCTCAACCCTCTCATGCTCGACCCCCCCCTGAAACTTCGATAAAATAGGCTACCGCAAAATAGAAATACATTTCAACCTTAACCAAAGAAAAAAACTAAGGGAACCTACCCCCCTTTCCTGGGAAGTCAAAGCCCAAGGAAGTTTATATCACCAGAACAAAGCCCCGTCAAACCCGGATAATTCTAACAAAAAGACGAGCGAGGTCGAGGCGCACCCCCAAGTCCAATCACCCCCGCCGGCGGCGCGAAAGGGGACGGAGGGGCCCCTTCGCCGAGGCCGAAGAGGAGATGCCCGGGAGGGGATCCAGGGCTGTTGACAAATATCTTGCCGTAAAGTAAGATAATGGCAACAAAAATTGCAGGAGGGGCTTTCGTGGAGGACCTGATGAGGAGGGTGAGGGAGAGCGAGCTCACCCCTTCTCAGAGGAGGATACTGGAGCACATGCTGCAGAACCTGGACGAGGCGGCCTTCTCCACCGCCAGGGCGCTGGCCGAGAGGGTGGGGGTGAGCGAGTCGACGGTGGTGAGGCTCGCCCAGGCGCTCGGGTTCGAGGGCTTCCCCGAGTTCAAGAGGGCCCTCAGGGAGCTCTTCGTCTCCAGCCTTCGGACCACCGAGAGGATAGCCAGGCAGGGCCGGGAGGGGAGGGGCCATCCCCTGCTGGAGGCCGTGGAGCAAGACCTAAAGAGCCTCAGGCTCCTGCTCCAGAACCCTCCCGTCGAGCCCTTCGAGGCGCTGGTGGAGGCGGTGGACCGATCCAGCTCCGTGGCCATAGTGGCCAACAGGAGCACCTACGCGCTGGGGTACTACCTGCACTTCTACCTGGGTTGGCTGGGGAAGCGCTCCTCCCTCCCCAGGGGCAGGAACGAGTCCTACGAGCTCATCTCCTCCCTGGGGGAGGAGGACCTGGTCCTGGGCTTCTCCTTCCCCAGGTACTCCGCCGAGACCATAGCCGTGCTTCGCTTCGCCAGGGAGAGGGGCCTCAAGGTGGCCTCCATAACCGACGACTACCTGTCGCCGGCCGCCAGGCTCTCAGACCTGGTGGTGCCGGTGGCGACCGACTTCTTCTCCTTCGTCGACTCGCTGTCGGCCCCCATGTCCCTCATGAACGCCCTGCTCGCCGCCCTGGCCTCCAGGAGGCGCGAGGAGGTGAGCAGGAGGTTCGAGGAGCTCGAGGAGGTGTGGAAGCGGGAGGGGATCTACTTCGAGGGTTGAGGTGGCCGAAAAGACGGGGTCTGGGGCTGACGCGCCCCAGGACACCCTCAGGAGGTGAGCAGGTTTGAAAGGCGACTTCTTCTTCTACAGGAACTTCAAGAAGACCTACCCGAAGGCGGTCAGGGCGGAGGGGATCTACATCTACGACTCGGAGGGCAAGCGCTACATCGACGGCTGCAGCGGGGCCCTGGTGACCAACCTGGGCCACTCGGTGCCCGAGATAGTGGAGGCCATGCACGAGCAGGCGAAGCGCATATGCTTCGCCCACACCTCCACCTTCGTGAGCGAACCGGCCCTGGAGCTGGCCTCCATCCTGAAGGACTTCGCGCCGGGGGATCTGACCCACACCTGGTTCGTCTCAGGGGGGTCCGAGGCCACCGAGTCGGCCGCGAAGATGGCCAGGCAGTACTTCGTGGAGCGAGACGGCGCGAGCTCCTCCAAGCACCTGATAATCGGCCGCTGGAACTCCTTCCACGGGAACACCCTCGGGGCCTCCGGCTTCGGAGGACACATCCCCAGGAGAAGGCACTTCCTGCCGATGCTCAAGGATTTCCCCCACGTGGAGACCCACTACTGCTACAGGTGCCCCTGGGAGAAGGAGTACCCCTCCTGCGGGGTCCTGTGCGCCCGGGAGCTCGAGAGGGAGATCCTCAGGGTCGGCCCCCAGAACGTGGCCGCCTTCATAGCCGAGCCGGTCATAGGGGCGACGGCAGGGGCGGTGGTACCCCCACCGGAGTACTGGCCGATGGTGAGGGAGATATGCGACCGATACGACGTCCTCCTCATAGCCGACGAGGTGATGACGGGCTTCGGGAGGACCGGCAGGAACTTCGCCGTGGAGCACTGGAACGTGGTCCCGGACATACTCGTCCTGGGGAAGGGGATGGGCGCAGGCTACGCGCCGCTGGCGGGCACCATGGCCAGGGAGAAGGTGGCCAGGGCCATAGCCGAGGGAAGCGGGGTCTTCTTCCACGGCCACACCTACGGCGGCAACCCCCTCTCCTGCGCCGTCGGGGTCGCGGTGATGAGGTACCTGCTGGAGCACAACCTGGTCGAGCGGGCAAAAACCCTGGGGGAGAGGCTGGGGGCGATGCTCAAGGAGGAGCTTCAGCACATCCCCATAGTGGGGGACGTGAGGGGGCTTGGCCTCATGTGGGGGGTGGAGCTGGTGAGGGACAGGAGGACCAAGGAGCCCTTCGACAGGGGGAAGAGGGCAGCGGAGGTCGCCTCCCAGACCCTGATGGAGATGGGGCTTCTGGTCTACCCGGGAAGCGGCATGGCGGACGGGGTGAGGGGCGATCAGTTCCTCGTGGCACCCCCCTACACCATCTCGGAGGGAGAGCTGGAGGAGATGGTGAGGATCTTAAGGAGCGGACTGGAGGAGTCCTCGAGGAAGCTCCTCTGAGAGGGGAGGGGAGAGCATGCCCAGCTACATCAAGCCGGTGATGAGCGCCGACGAGGCCGTCTCGATGATACCCGACGGGGCCACGGTGATGGTGGGGGGCTTCAACGTGGGAGGCGTCCCCTACAGCCTCACCGAGGCCCTCCTCCGAAGGGGGACCAAAGATCTCACCCTCATATCCAACGACACGGCCACGGAGAGCCGCGGCCACGGGAAGCTGGTGGCCAGCGGGCAGGTCAAGAAGGTCATAGCCTCCCACATAGGCCTGAACAGGATGACCCAGAGGCTGTACAACGAGGGAAAGCTGGAGGTGGAGTTCGTCCCCCAGGGGACGCTCGCGGAGCGCATCAGGGCCGGGGGCTTCGGCCTGGGGGGGATCCTCACCCCCACCGGGGTGGGAACGCCGGTGGAGGAGGGCAAGCGGGTCGTAGAGGTGAACGGCAGGAGATACCTCCTGGAGCTCCCCCTTCGGGCCGACTTCGCCCTGATAAAGGCGAAGAAAGCCGACAGGATGGGAAACCTCTGGTACTACGGGAACGCCCGGAACTTCAACCCGCTCATGGCCGCCGCCGCCGACACGGTCATAGCCGAGGTCGACGAGATAGTCGAGGTGGGCGAGATCGACCCCAACGACGTCCACACCCCGGGGATACTGGTGGACGTCCTGGTCCTCAAGGAGTACGACCTGCCCATATAGGAGGTTGAGTTCCCATGAAGGTGCCCCAGATATCGGAGGAGGAGGCAAAGGCGAGGATAGCCAGGAGGGTGGCCCTGGACTTCGCCGACGGGGACGTGGTCAACCTGGGCATAGGGATACCCTCGATGGTCATGGACTACGTCCCCAAAGGGGTGAGGGTGCTGCTCCAGACGGAGAACGGCATGCTGGGGATGGGCCCTGCCGCCAGGGGGGACGAGCGAACCATAGAGATAATCGGGGCCGGGGGGGCCTTCGTGACGGTGCTCCCCGGGGGCTCCTTCTTCGCGAGCGACGTCTCCTTCGGCCTGATAAGGGGTGGGCACATAGACTACACCGTGCTGGGCACCCTGGAGGTGGACCAGGAGGGGAACATCGCCAACTGGATGATACCCGGCAAGCTCATACCGGGCATGGGCGGGGCCATGGACCTGGTCACCGGCGCCAGGAAGGTCTACGTGGCCACCCTCCACACCAACTCGGGCAGGCCCAAGATCGTGAGGCGATGCTCCCTCCCCCTGACGGGCAAGGGGGTGGTGAGCAAGATCTTCACCGAGATGGCCGTCTTCGAGAGGCTGGGCGGCAGGCTGGTCCTGCAGGAGATCGCCCCCGACGCCGACCTGGAGGCCGTGAGAGCCCTCACCGAGGCGGACTTCGACGTGTCGGCGAACCTCTGCGCCATGAGGGGGGTCGAGGGATGAGGAGGGCTGCCATACTCTCGGCGGTCCGGACCCCCGGCGGCAAGTTCGGCGGGGCCCTCCTGCCCCTCCAGGCGTGGGAGCTGGGCGCCCTGGTGGTGAGGGAGGCGCTCAGGAGATCCGGCCTGGACCCCAGGTCCATAGGCGAGGTGGTAATGGGGAACGGCTGGCAGGCGGGGGTCGGCCCCAACGTGGCGAGGATCGCCGCCGTAAAGGGAGGGCTTCCGGAGGAGGTCCACGCCTTCACCGTGAACGTGAGGTGCGGCTCGGGGCTCAAGGCGGTCTGCCTGGCCGCCGACTCGATAGCCCTGGGCAGGACCAGGGCGGCCCTGGCGGGGGGAACGGAGTCGACCAGCAACGTCCCCTACCTGCTCCCCAGGGCGAGATGGGGCTACAGGATGGGACACGGAGAGGTATTAGACGCCCTCCACAAGGACGGCTTCCTCTGCCCCATGGCCGGCATGCTCATGGGGGAGACGGCCGAGATCCTGGCCCAGGAGATGGGGATAACCAGGGAGGAACAGGACAGCTTCGCTCTGGAAAGCCACAGGAAAGCGGTCAGGGCCACGGACGAAGGGGCCTTCAAGGAGGAGATCGTGCCGGTGGAGATCCCCTCCTCCGGCAGGAACGGGTTCGTCCTCGAGGCCGACGAGATACCCAGAAGGGATGCCTCCCTCGAGGCCCTCTCGAAGCTACCCCCCGTCTTCAAGAAGGGCGGGACGGTCACGGCCGGCACCAGCTCCGCCCTCTGCGACGGCGCCTCGGCGCTGGTCCTGGTGGACGAGGAGTGGGCCGTCTCGGAGGGGTTCAAGCCCCTGGCGAGGATCCTCTCCCACCACTCCGTCGGGGTGGCGCCGGACCACATGGGCCTGGGCCCAGTCCCCGCCGTAAGGGGGGCCCTGGAGATGGCGGGCCTTTCCCTGGAGGACGTGGACCTGATAGAGGTGAACGAGGCCTTCGCCGCCCAGGTGATAGCGGTGGAGAGGAGCTTAAACATCCCCAGGGAGAAGCTCAACGTCCACGGGGGAGCCATAGCGCTGGGACACCCCATAGGGGCCACGGGGGCGAGGATCCTCACCACCCTGGTCCACGCCCTCAGGAGATACGACAGGACCTTTGGTCTTGCCTCCCTCTGCGTGGGGGGAGGTCAGGGGATAGCGATGGTGATAGAGAGGCTAAGTTGAAGGGGGGGCCCAGGCCGTCCCCCCTTCGACCAGATCCCCGTAGAGGAGAACCCCCACCCTGGAGCGCTTGGCCTCGTAGAGGGCCAAATCCGCCTTCTCCATGAGCCCCTCCAGGGAGAGGTCGTCCTCCGGGTACACGGCCACCCCGAAGGAGCAGGAGAGCGACACGGAGGCCCCGCCCAGCTCTATCGGCTCCTCGATGGCGGAAGAGAGCCTTCGGCAGAAGGCCCTCGCCCCCTCCTTCGAGCAGTCGTGAAGGAGGAAGACTAACTCGTCCCCTCCGACCCTGGCGGCGAGGTCTCCCTCCCGGACGAGCCTTTTCACCCTCGAGGCCAGAAGGGCCAGCACCTCGTCCCCAGCTCGGTGTCCGAAGACGTCGTTAACCCCCTTGAAGCCGTCCAGGTCGGCGAAGACCAGGCAGAGCCCCTCCCCCCTCCTGGAGGCGGCGGCCACCATCTTGCCCCCCATCTCCACGAAGGCCCTCCTGTTGAGCATCCCCGTGAGGTAGTCCCTGGTGGACATCTCGTAGAGGCGCCTCTGGAAGGCTATGCGCTCGAGCACGAAGGCCAGCACGTCGGCCAGCAGGGCCGAGGCCTCCAGGTCCCTCTCGGAGAAGGAGACGCCCTCCCTCGAGACCAGAAGGAGGGCCGCCAAAACCCCTTCCTCCCCCAGGGACGGGGCCCATAGGGCCTCCCTCTCGAGCGCGCCCCGGGGCAGGTCGAGGTTAAATCCGCCCGAAAGAGAAGCAAGCAGGTCCCTCAGCGGGAGCCTGGCCGGACGCCTAAGGCCCTCCTCCAGGGAGTCAAGCCCCACCTCCACCCCATCCAGCCGCAGAAATAGCGCGCCAGAGCCGGAACAGCAAACCAGTCTTCCGTCCCTTCGGAGGAAGACCAGCCCCTCCTCGAACCCATCCACCACCTCGGAGGCCCTGTCCAGGAGCCCCTCGGGGCAGACGTCCCCCGAGGCCAGGGCGGAGGAGGACAAGTCCAGCAGGGCTCGAAGCATCCTCCTCTCCCGCTCGAGCAGCGAGGCCCTGGCCGACTCCTGCAGGGCCCTCCCCCTGGCCTCCCAGAACCTCAAGGAGACCACCGCAAGCAGCGATAACGAGAGGGACAGGAGGACCTCCGAGGAGCCGATGGGCAGCCTCGACGCCCTGGCCCTCACGCCGTAGGCTAGCTCCCTGCCGGCTTCGTGAAGCTCCAGGAAGTCGATCCCCACCTCCTCCAGGACCCTGGATGGGCTCACCTCCGCCACCGCCAGGACCCCTGGCGCCGACCTCTCCAGCTCGTCGTCGAAGACCCTGAAGCGAAGGACCAGGCGATCCCCGCTGGATTCCACCTCCCATTTGTCCCCCGAGATCTCCCCCTCTTCCAGGGAAACCCTCTCCACCAGGGGGAAGTTGGCCCTAAGGTCCTCCAGGATGTCCGCCACGAAGTCGCCGTCGCCCGAGACCACGGCGCCGTAGAGGGCGTCCCACTGGAAGTAGCCTATGCTGAGGGCGGAGCAGAGGGAATCCACCCTGTGCCTGAAGAGGCGCGAGGCCAGGGAGAACCTCTCCTCGAAGCCCGAAAGCCCAGCCCACCAGGAAAGGCTCAGCGCGAAGAACAAAACTACGCCGAAGACCAGCGCGTACCTTCTCAAAGGAAGCCCCCAGAAGCTTGAGACTGCAGACCCAAAAGGTCCTGAAAAATATTATCCACCGCCCTGCCCCACGTTGCAACCCTTTCGGCGAAAACCGGGAGAAGGCAAAGATGAACTTCCCCCACCCGCTGGGCACTTCGGATCTTCAGTGGTAGCATAGACTAGAAGGACTGCAGAAGGGAAAGGGGTCCAGGGCTACCCGAACTGGGCGCAGGGGGGTTAAAGGAGGGCTCGGCGATGGCTTCGGCGGCTCCAGGGCTATCCAGGGGATGGGCTCACATGTCCTTGAGCGCAGCGTTCGCCCTCCTCTTCCACCTCCTCCTGGGGGAGGCAGGCGAGCTTTGCCCCGGAAGGCACATGGTGGAAGGGGTGGCCCTGCTTCTGGGCCTGATCTCCCTGGCGATCCATGGGGGGAGGAGGGAGGGGATCCGGGGGGCTCTTCTCGCCTCGGCCGTGCTCCTGCTGGTCCACCTCGACGGGCTCAGGGTGGAGGGTGACCGGGTGGAGCTGGCGATAGGGCTTTCGGCCTACCTCGCGGTGGGATACTTCCTGGGGGCGACCTCCGACCGCATGAGGCTCGAGAGGACCAGGGTCGAGGAGCTATCGAACAGGCTTAACTCCTACCTGGAGCTGGTACAGACCATGGTGCTGGCCCTGGACGCGGAGGGAAGGGTGGAGTACGCCAACCCCAGGTGCTGCGAGGTGCTGGGGCTAAAGAGCGATGACATCCTGGGCAGGCCCTGGATCGACTCCTTCGTCTCGGAGGAGGAGAGGGAGGAGGTAAGGAGGGTCTTCAGGGACGTGGTGGAGGGAAGGCTCGAGCTGGCGAAGGAGCACACCAACGAGGTGCTCAGGGGCGACGGGACGAGGAGGACGATCTCCTGGAGGAACGCCCTCCTGAGGGACGGGGAGGGGAAGGTCCTGGCGGTGATAAGCTCCGGCGAGGACGTCACCGAGCTGCTCAAGGCCCGGAGGCGGGAGGAGAGCCAGAGGAGGAGGCTCGAGTTCCTGTACGAGACCGCGGCAGAGCTGGTAAAAAGCCCCATGGACTTTCGCCTGCGGGGAAGGATAGCCTGCGAGGGCCTGGTGAGGGTGCTTGGGCTCAGGGGGGCCATGCTGGTCAGCGCCTCCAGGGGCGGCCTCCTGAGGCTCGAGGCCTCCCACCCCGAGCTGGAGATGGAGGCCTCGAAGATCGAGGAGCTCGAGGAGGGGGATCCCCTCCTCAGGGCCCTCGAGGAGGACAGGCCGATCCTGTGCCAGCTGGGGGAGGCGAAGGGCCCGCTAGGTAGCATCAAGGGGATGGAGGGATCCTTCGCGCTGGTGGTCCCGGCCGGGACCATAGGGGAGGAGGAAAAGAGGACGGTGATCCTCGTGAT
>CAYRKT010000043.1:0-13187 GCA_964425005.1 uncultured Synergistia bacterium | reverse complement strand
CAAATGCGGCTTCTTCCTCTCGAACTTCTCCTTCGCCATATCCTATACCTCCCCGCTCATCGAGTAGCCTGTTACGACTCCATCAGCTGCGAAGCCAGCTCCGCCGGCATCGGCTCGTACCTGGCGAACATCATCGTGTAGGTGGCCCTGCCCTGGGTTATGTTGCGCAGGTCTGTGGAGTACCCGAACATCTCGGCGAGGGGCACCAGGGCCCTTATTATCCTGGTGTTGCCCCTCATGTCTATGGACTCCACCCTGCCCCTCCGGGAGTTCAGGTCCCCTATCACGTCGCCCACGTACTCCTCCGGGCAGACCACCTCCACCTCCATGTAGGGCTCCATCAGGACGGGGCTCGCCTTCTTCATGGCCTCCTTGAAGGCGATGGAGCCAGCTATCCGGAACGCCATCTCGGAGGAATCCACCTCGTGGTATGAGCCGTCCACGACGGCCACCTTCGCCCCCAGCACCGGGTATCCGGCCATCACGCCGCTCTCCATGGCGTCCCTTATGCCCTTCTCTATGGCCGGCATGTACTCCTTGGGTATCACGCCCCCCTTGGTCCTGTCCTCGAAGACGAACTCACCGCCGGGCGAGGGCTCCAGCACGATCTTCACGTGCCCGTACTGGCCACGGCCGCCGCTCTGCCTGATGAACTTGCCCTCCGCCTCGGCCGGGGCGGTGATGGCCTCCCTGTAGGAGACCTGGGGCTTGCCCACCTTGACCCCCACGCCGAACTCCCTCTGGAGCCTGTCGACTATTATCTCCAGGTGTAGCTCCCCCATGCCGGATATGAGGGTCTGACCCGTCTCGCTGTTGTAGGACACCTTGAAGGTCGGATCCTCCTCGGAGAGCGCCGAAAGGGCGACCCCCAGCTTGTCCTGATCGGCCCTGGTCTTGGGCTCCACCGACATGGATATGACCGGCTCGGGGAAGGCCATCTTCTCCAGCACCACTGAGAGGGAGGGGTCGCACAGGGTATCCCCGGTCTGCGTCTCCTTGAGGCCGGGGAAGGCCACTATCATCCCCGCGTGGGCGAAGTCTATGTCCTCCCTCTTGTTGGCGTGCATCCGAAGGATGCGCCCTATCCTCTCCTTCCTCCCCTTGGTGGAGTTCTTCAAGGTCACCCCGGCGCCGATGCTACCCGAGTAGACCCGCACGTAGACCAGCTTGCCCACGTAGGGGTCCACCATGATCTTGAAGGCGAGCCCCACGAAGGGACCATCCACCGAGGGCTCGAAGCGGACCTCCGAGCCACTCTCCACGTCGAAGCCCCTCACGGGGGGGAGGTCCAGGGGGCTGGGCAGGTAGTCCACCACCGCGTCCAGAAGCGGCTGTATCCCCTTGTTCCTGAAGGAGGAGCCGCACAGCACCGGCACCATCCTCATGCCCACCGTGGCCCTCCTGATGGCCCTCTTCATCAGCTCCACCGGAACCTCCTGACCGTCCAGGTAGAGGGACATGACCTCCTCGTCCAGGTCGGCGAGCTTCTCGAGCAGTATCTCCCTGGCGAGTTCCGCCTCTTCCCTCAGCTCGGGCGGCACCTCGCCCACCCTCATCTCGGTGCCCTTCTCGTCCAGGTAGGTTATGGCCCTCATGGACACCAGGTCCACCACGCCGATGAAGCTGTCCTCCACCCCTATGGGAAGCTGTATGGCCACCGCGTTGGCCCCGAGCTTCTCCTCTATCTGCTTTATCACCCCGTGGAAGTCAGCCCCCACCCTGTCCATCTTGTTCACGTAGGCGATCCTGGGCACCGAGTACTTGTCGGCCTGGCGCCAGACCGTCTCGGACTGGGGCTGAACCCCACCGACGGCGCAGAAGACGGCGATCATCCCGTCGAGCACCCGAAGAGCCCTCTCGACCTCCACGGTGAAATCCACGTGGCCGGGCGTATCAATTATGTTTATCGTGTGCCCTTTCCAGCTGCAAACGGTGGCAGCAGCGGTTATGGTTATGCCCCGCTCCCGCTCCTGCTCCATCCAGTCCATGGTGGCGGTGCCCTCGTCGACCTCTCCGATCCTGTAGGACCTGCCGGTGTAGAAGAGGATCCTCTCCGTGGTGGTGGTCTTGCCGGCGTCTATGTGAGCGGCGATGCCTATGTTCCTTATGAGCTTCAGGTCTATACCGCCGCTGCTCATCCTCTCTCACCACGCGGCTACCAGCGGTAGTGCGAGAAAGCCCTGTTGGCCTCGGCCATGCGGTGGGTGTCCTCCTTCTTCTTCACGGCGTTGCCCTCGCCCTTGTAGGCGTCCATGAGCTCCCTGGCGAGCCTCTCCACCATGGGCATCCCGCCGCGCTTCCTGGCGAACTGCACTATCCAGCGCACCGCCAGGATCTCGGCCCTCCTGGGGGTCACCTCCACCGGGACCTGGTAAGTGGCCCCCCCAACCCTCCTGGGCCTGACCTCCACCACGGGCTTCACGTTCTCCATGACCTTGTCGAGCAGATCCATGGGGTCGACTTTGAGCCTCTCGGAGGCCCTCTTAAGAGCCCCGTAGACGATCTTCTCGGCTATGCTCTTCTTGCCGTCCCACATCACGTAGTTGATGAGCTTGGTCACCAGCTTGCTCCCGTATATGGGATCTGGCTCCAGCTCCCTCACAGGAACTTTACCCTTCCTAGGCATGAAAGCCCCTCCCCACGACGAAGGCTAAAGCCTCCGGACTACTTCTTCCCCTTGGCCGGTGCCGCCTTGGCGCCCTCCTTGGGCCTCCTGGCGCCGTACTTAGACCTGCCCTGCTTCCTGTTCTCCACGCCAGCACAGTCCAGCGTGCCCCTTATGATGTGGTACCTCACGCCCGGCAGGTCCTTGACCCTTCCGCCCCTCACCAGCACCACGGAGTGCTCCTGCAGGTTGTGCCCTATCCCGGGTATGTAGGCGGTCACCTCCACCCCGTTGGTGAGCCTAACCCTGGCCACCTTGCGCAGGGCCGAGTTGGGCTTCTTGGGCGTCACCGTGTAGACCCTCGTGCACACCCCGCGCTTCTGGGGGTTGCCCCTGAGAGCCGGCGCGCTCGACCTGCGCTTCTTCTCCTCCCTCCCAAACCTGATGAGCTGGTTTATGGTCGGCAAGATCCTCCCTCCTTCCCCAAAGAGACGTCGCCCAACCTCGAAGACAAGGGTCAGCCCTCGATCAGGGCAGCCGCCGCGGCCGCCCTGCTTATCCCGAACATCCGACCCAGCTCCTCCTTGCTCCCCACCCACTCCAGCCTGAGGCCCCTGCCCAAGGCCAGCTCAGCTATCGGGTCGACGATCGAGGGATCGGCGTCCCTGGCCAAGAAGACCCTGAGCCGCACGCCCCTCCTGAGAGCCCTGAGCACCTGGGAAGACCCCACTATCCTTCTCTCCGGCGGGAAAGCGGTCAGCTCCGAAGACAAAGGGACCCCCCTCTTTCACACAGATGGTTATACTATCAAGCCCCTCCGGTTTTGTCAACAAAAGGCTACCTCAGGAAGTCGTCCCGCTTGGGGGAGAACACCTCCAGCAGGGTCGAGTCCTCCGCGACCTCCACCACCCCGTGGGGCTCGCCCGGGGAGAAGAAGATGCTGTCGCCCACCCCCAGGTCCACCTGATCTTCTCCCACCTGGAACCTCAAGGCCCCCTCCAGCAGGTAGGAGGCCTGGGCGTGGGGGTGGCTGTGAACCGGCACCCTGGAGCCCTTCTCCAGCCTGAACTTCACGTACATGAGCTCGTCCCCGTAGGTCAGGACCTTTCGCCTCACCCCGGGAGCCATCTCGACCCAATCGCCCTCGAAGGACCTGCAGACCCTGTAGGACATCGACCACCCCTCCTCGAAGGGACTAGAAGCCCAGGATCTCGCCCACCAAGACGAAGTACTCGTCCCTCCCCTTCTGAGGCCACTCGACCACCAGCGTCTTCCTGCATATGCAGTCTGGGCTGCCGCACCTGATGCAGTATCCCACCCTGGCGCAGGGTATGGCGTAGCCAAGCCTCAAGGCGTTCATGGGGGTGGCCACGTCCCTGACCCTGTCGATGGCCGCCTCCACGTCCCTTACCACTTTGTTCACGCCGGCCACGTAGAGGATGGGGACCGTGCTCCAGGCCATCTGGGCGACCCTGTTCCCGGTCCCGTCGATGTTGACCAAGACCCCATCGTAGGTGAGGGCGTTGCACCCCGCGATGTAGAACTGGGCGTCCCTCTCCTCCAGGAGCCTCCTCGCCCTCTCGCCTGGGTCCGAGAAGACCGACAGGGTGTGCTCCACCACCCTGTTTCCCCTGGCGGAGAGGGCCTCCATCAAACCGAGCTCCAATACGGTCACCGTCCCCGGGATCCCCACTGAGACGCCCTGGGGCACTATCTCCAGGACCTTGGCCCTGGCCTCCTCCTTGCTGTCGCAGTAAAAGGCCCTGTACCCCCTCTTGTTCAAAGCCCCCACCACTGTCTCCCCGAGCGCCCTGTAATAACCCCTCCTCGCCATCTCCACCCGCTGCAGGTACTCCCTCTCGGTCATCCTCTACCCCTCCTGCCTTCGAACGAGATGTTCAGCCAGCGATATATTTAACACCAAAAACAGGGAAAAGTCGACGACTCGACGCTTTGGGTGGATAGGTGGACTTTAAACCCCCACTTTAGTCTTAGTCCACCTCGAGCCTCACGCTCACAGGGCCCGAGGAGTAGACGTCCCTGTCGGCGACCACCCTGACGGCGGAGGGGCGCCCCATGGAGCGCAGTCTTCCGACGGCCTCGTAGAGCTCAGAGGCCGGGATCGCCCCCACCCTCCTGGTGATGGGATCTGGGTAAACCCCCTCCTCTATGGCCCTGACGTTAGCTCGCTGCAACAGCAGGTGCAAAGCGGCCTCGATCTCCTCGGGGCTAGAGGAACCGTCGACCGTGCCAGAGACTATCACGTCGCCCTTCCTGAAGACCAACCTGTTGGGGAAGGCCACCAGGAGGGCGCCCACCGGCTCGCCCACCACGCTGTTGGAGTAGGCTATGGCCCTCACCACGTGGGCCACGTCGGCGGAGGTCAGCTTCTCGGCCACCCCCTCGAAGTTGGAGGTCGGCACGAAGACCGCTCCGTCGTCGCTGGACGGCCTCGCTCCCCTCAGGATCGCCACCACCGAGGCCCTCTGCAGCAGGCGCTCCAGGTGAGACCTGACCTCCTCCTCCCTCAAGCCTGGGGGCACCACCTCCTGGGCCAGGAGCTCGTTGGCCCTAACGGCTATCTCCCCCTCCCTGAGGACGGCCACGCCCTCCCTGAGCCTGGAGGCCAGGTCCTTCAGCTCCCTCACCTGCCCCTCCAGTCGTTCCTTCTCCGCCTTCACCTCGGCCAGGGTGCGCTCGTTCTCGGCGAGCTCGAGCTTCAACCCCTCTATCCTCTCCTGGATGGCCTTCATCCCCAGGAGGGCCATCCTGACCCCCTCCGAGGCGAAGCTCAGCACCACCAGGGTGAGGACGGAGACCACCACCCCAGATAGCACCGCCAGCGCCACGCCGGTGTGCCTGGGCCGAAGGCCAAACAGGCTGACCCTCCTCTTCCCAAGCCTCCTGCCCACCCAGTCCCCGATGAAGCTCACCATGACCCCTATGAGGAGGACGAGCAGAACCAGCCCCCAGGAGACCTGTCTCAGGTCGATCAAAGCTCATCCTCCTCCGCCAGCGTCACCCCGGACCTGCCGCTCAGCCTGGGGCTCTCCGGCACGCCCCTCTCCGCAGTCCCCGGCATGGAGCTCCTCCCCACGAATATCGCGCCGCCGCATATGCCCAGAACCGGGGTCGATATGTCCCCGAAGACCCTGGCGGTGGACTCCAGCTCCACCCTGCCCGTGGCGTATATGTCGCCCCTGACCTCTCCCCTCACGTGGACGTCCACGGCCTTTATGGTCCCCTCGACGCAGCCCCTATCGCCCACGAACACGGAAGCGTCGCTCTCAACCACGCCCTTGAAGGTGCCGTTCAGGTGGACGGAAGTGGCGGACCTGATGGTGCCCTCCATGGAAGCACCTTCGGCTATGACCGTGTCCTCCAGGCTTTCCCCTCCCCTCGAGCCGAATATCCCTAAGACCACCTCACCACCACCCCTCGCCTGAGATGTATAAGAGGGACCCGCTAGAATTCTAGCAGGTCCCTCTGAAACTCAAGAAGGCGAGGGAAAACTAACCGAAGACCTCTTTGAGGGCGGCCCTGGAGATCTCTATCGCCTCGTCTATGGCCTCCAGGGGGACGTCGAGGGCCGGCCTGAAGCGGATGCCCTGGGTGCCGCTTTTGAGTATCAGCATCCTCTTCTCCCACATCTTCTTTATCACCGCGTCCCGATCGGCCGGGGTGGGAAGGTCGAAGGCGCACATGAGGCCGCGCCCCCTGACGTTCAAGACCTTGCCCGGGAACTCCCTGGCGAGGGACCTCAGGCCCTCGAAGAGCCTGGGGCCGGCCTTCTCGGATACGTAATCCAGCACCTTCTCGTCCCTGTAGATCTCCAAGTACCTGGTGGCCCTGACCATATCGCAGATGTTGCCGCCCCAGGTGGAGTTGATGCGGCTGGACTCGACGAAGCAGTGACCCTCGACCTCGTCCACCCTGGGGCCCACCGCTATGCCGCAGACCTGGGACTTCTTACCGAAGGCGAAGATGTCAGGCTTGACGCCGAAGTGCTCGAAAGCCCACATCTTCCCGGTGATCCCCATGCCGCACTGGACCTCGTCGAAGACCAGCATGATCTCCGACTCGTCGCAGATCCGACGGAGCTCCCTCAGGAACTCCCCCCTGAAGTGGTTGTCGCCGCCCTCGCCCTGGATGGTCTCTATGATCAGGGCGCATATGTCGTCGGGGTTCGCCGCTATGGCGTCCTTTATCTGCTTTATCGCCTCCTTCTCGGCGGCGACCACCTCGTCCAGGTGCTCCTCCAGGGGCCACCTGATCTTCGGGTTCAAGACCCTGGGCCAAAGCAGCTTGGCGAAGTACTTGTACTTGTTGGGATCGGCGGTGTTGGTCATGGAGATCGCGTAGCCCGACCTGCCGTGGAAGGCGTCCTTGAAGTGTATGACCTTGGTCCCCCGAAGCCCCCAGTTGGCCTCGTCCTGGGTTATCTTTCCCCTCGAGAGGAGCTTCCTGACCTTCCAGTCCATCGCCACCTTGAGGGCGTTCTCTATGGCCAGCGTCCCGTAGTCTATGAAGAAGAGGTACTTGAAGCCCTCCGGGAGGGCCACCTCGGCGAAGGTCTTCACGAACTCCGCCATCTCCACCGTGTATATGTCGGAGTTGGCCACCTTGTTGATGGCCGCCCTGAAGATCTTCTCCTTGAACTCCTCGTTGGCGAGCCTCGGATGGTTCATGCCGAAAGGAGAGGAGGCGAAGAAGGTGTACATGTCCACCCACCTGGAGCCGTCCCTGGCGTCAACTACGTAGCTACCCTGGGACCTCTCCATGTCTATCACCACGTCGAATCCGTCGACCAGGATGTACTTCCTCAGAACGTCCATTACCTCCTCGGGCCTCACCGAGAACACCGCACCCATCGGACATCCCTCCGCGAAATTTTAATAAATCCGGCAAGGCATATGATAACGTTCATTTTTAAATATTTCAAGGGCACCCCCGAAGGGGTGCCCCTGGGAGATCGACGGGCGAAGGACCAGCCCTATTTGCTCCTCTTGAAGGCCCTCCTCTCCTCGGCCTCCATAGACTTCTTTATGCACCAACCGAAGCCCCCGAAGACCAGGGCCAGCACCACCACCATCATGACGGGCCACATGCGGCTTCACCTCCCCCGCGGGACCAAGCTAGCGCTTCACGGGCTTCACCCATCTGTTGAGGACGTCGTTGAGCAGGTATATGACCACGAAGGCTATGGCCCACTGGAAGAGCATGGTGCCGACGGTGTAGGTGTACTTGTCCAGCGGGAAGGGCTTCCACCACTCGCCGGGATACCAGGTGATGGCCTGGTACATCCACCAGCCCACTATCAAGAAGAACCATATGGGGAAGAAGTAGATGAGCTTCCAGAGCCAGGGAGCGTCTATGTCGGAGCTGGGCTTGATGTACTGCTCGTAGAGTTTGTCCACGCCCTTCTTGATGGCCCCGTACCAGAAGAACATGCCGCTGAGCAGAAGCCCAACGCCCCAGACCCAGTCCTGGTTCTCCAGGATGTAGGCCCTGTAGGAGGAGGGGAGACCCAGGATCGTGGTGACCACGCCCACGGCCAGGGCGGCCTTGGCCCTCTCCCAGCCGGCGTCTATCAGGACCCTGGTGGCCAGCTCAAGCATCGACAGGAGCGAGCTCAAAGCGGCGAATATCAAAGCCAGGAAGAAGATCATGGCCGCCAGCATCCCACCGGGCATCTCGGAAAAGAGCTTGGTGAGGTGGATGAAGGCGAGCCCGTTGTTGCCCGAACCCACGGCCTTCATCGGATCCGGGGAGAGGGCGAAGATGGTCGGTATCACGGCCAAGGCGGCCAACAGAGCCGCCGTGGTGTCGGCGAAGCAGGTCATGGTGCAGTTGAGCGTGATGTCCTCGTCCTCCTTGGCGTAGACGTAGTAGGTCAGGAGCAGAGCCCAGCCAGCGCCGGTGGACCAGGCGGCCTGGGTGAAGGCCTCGAGCCAGGTCTTGCCCTTGAGGATGTACTCCAGCTTTGGGGTGAACAGGAACTCGAGCCCCTTCACCGCCCCGGGAAGGGTGATGGCCCTTATCACCAGCACGATCAACATCACGAATAGGGCAGGTATCATTATCTTGTTGGCGAGCTCAAGACCTTTGTTGACCCCGCGAAGGATGATGACGGTGGCGATTATCATGGACACGATGTGGAAGGTCATCATCTGAGACGAGGAGTTGATGAAGCTGTTCCAGAGGGCCTCGGTGTCCACCCCGGGCTTTATCACGCCGGTTATGGCGAAGACGAAGTAGCGCACGCAGTAGCCCATGACCACGGCGTAGTAGCAGGCTATGGCGTAGGAGATCCAGCCCACCAGCCCGCCCATCCAGGTGTACTTCTCCCCCAGGAACTCCTTGAAGGCCCCCACCACTCCCCTCCTGGTGGCCTTGCCCCACACAGCCTCAGCCATCAGGAGGGGTATGGCCCACAGTATGAAGGCCCCTATGTATACGAAGACGAAGGAGCCACCGCCGTTGGCCGAGGATATGCGCGGGAAACGCCAGATGTTCCCGGTGCCCACGGCCATCCCTATGGCTGAAAGTATGAGACCCCATCTACTTCCCCACTGCTCCTTGTTAGAGGACATCTCCCTTTACCCCCCTTTTCTCTCCTTGCTGTGAGAGCAAACCCCCTTCGCGAAAGGCTCGAGGATCACCCCTAGCTTGGAAACACCACCCCCTTTCCTCAGGCCCACAGCCCAGGACTAGACCACCGCGGGCTCCAGTATCAGCTCCCCGCAGGCGAAGCGCCTGTAGTGGAGCATGTGGACCGGCACCGACGGCTCCTCCCCCATGATCATCTCGGCCACCACCACCCCCGTTATGGGACCGAACATGAAGCCGTGGCCGGAGAAGCCGGTGGCTATGAAGAAGCCCTTCACCTCGTCGGCCTCGCATATGATGGGCTGCTTGTCCGGCGTCATGTCGTAGAGGCCCGACCAGTGCCTCACCACCCGAAGCCCCCTCATGACGGGCAGGAGCTTGACGGCCTTCCTGGCCATGACCTCCATGAACTCGACGGTGTTGCCGCACTCGTAGCTCTTCTCGTGCTCCTCGGGGCCGTAGCCCATTATCACCGAGCCATGGGGTCTCTGCATGATGTAGAAGTTGCCGGAGAAGCTCATGTGCATGGGCTGGGCGAACCTCTCCACCGGCTCGGTGACCATGATCTCGTGGACCTCAGGGTAAGTGGGTATGGAAACCCCCGCCATGGCGGCCACGTCCTGGGAGTAGCCCCCCGCGGCGTTCACCACCACCCGCGTGTGGATCTCTCCCCTGTTGGTCTTAACCGCCCTTATCCTGCCCGACTCCACCTCTATGCCCACGCACTGGGTGAAGCGAAATATCCTGACCCCAAGCCTCTTGGCCGCCTCGGCGTACGCGAAGGTGGTGAGGAAGGGATCGGCGTGTCCGTCCCTGTGGTGGAAGAAGAAGCCCAAAGCCCCCTCGGGGTTGAGGTGGGGCGATAGCTCCCTGGCCTCGTCGAGGGATATCATCTTGGACCTTATGCCCAGGCTGTTCTGCAGGGCCACGTTCTTCTTGAGCTGCTCGAGCTCCTTTTCCGTGTAGGCTATCATCAGGTAGCCGCCCTGGTATAGCCCCACGTCCATTCCCAGCTCCTCGGAGAGGGTCTCGAAGATGTCCAAGCTCGCCTTCCCCAGGCGACAGTTCATCTCCGTCCCCCACTGGGCCCTTATGCCCGCGGCGCACCTGCCGGTGGAGCCGCAGCAGAGGCTTCCCTTCTCCAGCAGGACCACTTCCTTAACCCCTCTCTTGGCGAGGTTGTAGGCTATGGAGCAGCCGACCACGCCGCCTCCGATCACCACCACGTCCGCGGTCCTGGGGAGATCGCTCATTCCTCCTTCACCCCCTCGACGATGGTGCCCAGCTTGACCGGCTTGACCGGAGGCCTGTGTCTCGAGGGACCGGTCTCGGCGATGGGCTTACCGGTGATCCTGGCTATCTCCCTCATGATCATCTCGGTGCAACCCCTGCCCTGGCACGGCCCCATCCCCACCCTCAGGACCCTTTTGAGCTCGTCCACGGTGTCGTAACCCCTCTCTATCCACTCCCTTATCTCGCCCAGCGTCACTTCCTCGCAGCGACAGACGATCACTTCCCTATCGGACACGGCTATCTCACCACCCTGATGGCCCTTATCCTCATGACCAGGTCCTTGGGGACCACCACGTGGACCACCCTGGTCTTGTCCCTGCGCGGCTCCAACACCGCCACCACCTCGCCCGTGGCCACCACGTTGCCCTCCCTGTCGAGGCACTGGACCACCTCGCCCTTGCGGGGGACCGGGAGCATCTCGTAGGGCAGCTTCATCAGGGCCTGGTCCTCGCCCCCGTAGGTCAGATCCACCACGAAGCAGGCGAGCCCAGGGCAGGCCGCCACGCACATGGCGCAGCCGGTGCACTTCGAGTAGTCCACCTTGGGCGTGTCGTTTATGTCCTTGAAGGGCAAGACGGCCCAGGTAGGACAGCTCGTGTGGCAGGGATCGCAGGGTATCCGCTGAGGGCACTCTATTATCACCAGGCCGTTCCTCTTGTTCTCCCAGAGCTCCCGGGGAGGGGCGAACTCGGCCTCCCTCTCGGGAGGTATAACTCCGCTGGCGAAGAGCATCTCAGAAGGGTTCAACTCCAGCACCCCCTAAAGGCTTATCGGAGCAGGACAGCTGAACACGTGCCTCAAGCCCTCCATGACCTTTACCCCGGGCTCCCCAGCCCTGAGGGCCCAAAGCCTCCCCCAGTACTCCTTCATCCTCACCTCGAAGTCGGCCGGCCTGTAGCCCAGGTAGGAGGCGGCGGAGAGCCCCGCCACCCTGCCCTCCAGCATGGCCGAAGAGGCCTCCTCTATGCCCGCGGCGTCCCCGGCCACCCAGAACTTCGGGTTGGAGGTCCTCATCTGGTCGTTCCTGATCGGCACGAAGCCCCCCAGCTGGGGCACGTACTTCATCTCGCAGCCCGCCTGCCACAGGATGTCGAGCGTGGGGGAAAGCCCCACCGCCAGGCAGAGCACGTCGCACTCCACGTAGAACTCGTCGCCGGTGGGCCTGCCCTCCCCGTCCAGCCTCATCACCGTGACGCCCTCCAGCACCTCCTTGCCGTGGGCCTCCTTTATGGTGTGCCTGAGGTATATGGGCACGCCCAGCCTCCTAACCTTTGCGGCGTGCACCCAGTAGCCGCCCACCCTGGGCATGAACTCCACTATGCCGGCCACGTCCACACCGGCCTGCAGGAGCTGGTAGCTCACTATCAGCCCTATGTTGCCGGCCCCCACCATGAGCGCTCTCCTGCCGGGCACCACGCCGTAGACGTTCATGAAGGTCTGAACGGCCCCGGCCCCGTACACCCCGGGCAGGTGGTTGTTGGGGAAGGGGATCAGCTTCTCCTGGGCGCCGGTGGCCACGACTATCGCCCTGGCCCTCACCTTGAAGTACTCCTCCTCACCCCTCACGCAGGCCACCACGTCCTCCTTGGGGTAGTAGCCTATGGCAGTGGTGTTGGTGAAGGTTTTGACCCTGCCCTCGTTCTTCCCGAGCTCCTCCAGCAATACGTCGGCTATCACAAAGCCCCTTGTGCCGGCGTACTCCTTGGCCGACCCAAAGAACTTATGGGTCTGCTTGATCAGCTGTCCCCCGAGCCTCAAGTCGGAATCCACCACCACGACGCTTGCCCCCACCGAAGAGGCCTCGATGGCGGCGCACAGGCCCGCGGGCCCACCCCCTATCACCAGGACGTCCGTCTCGAGCACCCCAAACACCCCCGTCTAGGCCCTCAGGTTGCCCCTGCCGCGCTGAGTCTCCACCCGCATCCCCTCCCTCAGGGGCGTTATGCAGGTGCGCACGTTGGGAACCCCGTCGACCACCATGAAGCAAGAGGAGCACTTGCCGATGGCGCAGAAGAAACCCCTCGGGTGATCGTACTTGGGGGTCCGCCTGTAGACCCTCACGCCGTTGGCGTGGAGGGCCATGGCTATGGGCTCGCCCTCGTAGCCCTCCATCTCGACGCCGTCGAAGTAGAACTTCACCCTGCGCGGATGCTTGAACTCCAGGATGGGATGATCCTCTATCCAGCCCTTCAAACCCAAACACCCCCCCAGCTGTCTAAACCCCCCTGGACCTAAGAGATAACCCCGCTAACCCCACCTCCAGGCCGCGGCACACCACCTCCCACCATACTTATATAAATATGCTATCTGTTGCGAATGGTTTTTTTGTTCGGCTGATATATCAATACCACAAGCCCGATCGGGGCGCAAGGGATGGAGGGAAGGGCACCTCAAAAACGACGATTTCCCCTGCTATTCAGCTTTAAGCCAGCACCGTATAATGAACCTGCGAGGATAACGGGCCTCAAAGAAAACACGATGGGCCTTGAAAGCCCGGGAGGGCGATCGTTGTGAAAATTTTCACCTTGCTGGAGCCAGGTTCCTCCGTCCCCCCGGGGGATCTAGCGGCCGTGGTGGTGGACGTGCTCAGGGCCACCACGACGATATGCGCCTTCCTCGAGGGGGGTGGGCTGGAGGTGGTGGCCTCCCTCAGCCTGAAGGGGGCCAGGAGGGTCAAGGC
>CAYRKT010000042.1:0-13210 GCA_964425005.1 uncultured Synergistia bacterium | reverse complement strand
CCCCTGACCCCCAGGTACGAGGCCATCTCCCTCTCGAAGGCCTCCACCTCGGGGCCCAGTACGAAGGCCCCGGACCTCAACACCCTCGCCATCGCCTCCTTCAGCTCCTCCATCATGGGCGCGTGCTGTCTGTTGGGATCCAGCATGGGTATCCTGTTCATCGTCCTTCGATACCTCCTCGAGGTTCGGCGAAGTTCGTCCTGGCCCCATAGTCTTTATCCCGTCGCGAGGGAGATTTTATAACCTGGAACCGGCCCGATGCTATAATGCTCATCGAGAAAGCCTTCTTTTCCCTGGAGGTGCGCTCGGTGGCCTCTAGCTGGCTCAGGAAGATGGGCTTCTCTTGCCTGCCTCAGGAGTTCGACGAGAGGTGGTCGGCTCATCCCTTCGTGGCTTTGCTCCAGGGGATCGCCGAGGAGCTGTCTGCCAGGGAAGTGGGCCCCTTCGAGGGCCTGCCCTGGGATGGGGAGGTCCCCAGGGAGGCCCTTCGCTTCCTGCTGCACCTCATGTCCGATCGCGGCGGTGAGCCAGGTTGAGGATCTCCTCGCTGTGGGTGGAGCGCTTCGGCAGGTTCGAGGGCTTCGGCTTGGCGCTGGGCGATGGGCTCAACGTGGTGTACGGCCCAAACGGCTCCGGCAAGACCACGCTCCATCGCTTCCTGGAGGGGATGTTGCTGGGCTTTTGCGGTGGCGACGGGCTCCCCCTGCCCAGGTACAGGACCTACCTGCCGGGGGGAGGGGGCGGCGAGCTGACCTTGAGGCTGGACGGCCTCGACCGTCCCATCCGAAGGAGGGTGGACCCCCTGGAGCCCTCCGGCGAGGCCTCCGTCGTCCCCGAGGCCCTCTCCTCCCTGATCCCCTCGCGGGAGCGCTTCCTCCTGGTGCACTCCGTCGACCAGGACAGCTTGGCCTCCCCCGAGCTGATCCCTCGCCTGCTGGAGCTCGCGGGAGGCCTGGACCTTCGACCGCTCGGCCTGGACGTCTTCTCCCTAAGGCTCGAGGTGGAGAGGAGGGACCTCGAGCTTGAGGTCCTGGAGAGGGCTCTCCTGGACAGGATCGAGGAGACCGAGGGCAGGATAGCGCTCCTGTCCAGGGCCCGCGAGGAGCTGAGATCCCTCGAGGAGGAGCTCGAGGGTTTGGACGCCCAGCTGGAGCTCTCGGTGGAGGAGCTCGGCAAATCGGGCAGGGCTGACCTCGTGCGCCTCGCCCTGGAGGTGGGGGAGGAGCTCTCCGCCCTCGCCCTCGCCGAAAGGGGTCTGAGGGCCAGGGCGTTGGAGCTGGGCTTCGACCCGGGGCGGGATCGGGCTTCCGCCGAGAGGGCCTTGGACCTGGCGAAGAGGTCCTCCCTGGCGCTTCCCCTTCGCGACCTCCTCTCCAGGGTCAAGGCCGAGCTCTCCTATCTCGCCTCGGAGCACGAGGGGCTTAAGGAGCTTCGCGTCCGCCTGGGATCCGCCCTCGAGGAGGGGGCCCGTCTGGAGGCCCTGGTGGAGGGGCTTTCGGGGGCTTTCCCCGAGGCCCTGGGCGCGCAGGTTTCATCCCTCGAGTCGGCTTGGCGATCTCTGGAGGGGAAGCTATTGGGGCGGGGAAAGCTCGAGGGCCTTTCCTCGGCCAAGAGGGCCTTCGAGGGCGTGGTCGAGGGGATGAGGGAGGGGCTAAAGAAGGAGGAGCTGCTCCTCGAGGCCTCGGTCAGGGGCAGGAGGTGGTTGTTCCTGGCGCTGCTGGGAGGGGGTCTTTCCGCCCTGGGGGTCTACCTCACCAACCCCCTGCTCCTGGGGGGTGCTGCAGTGGCGGTGGCTTTGGGCCTCTGGTCCTGGTTTTCCTCCCTCTCGCAGGAGAAAGCCTCCCTGAAGGGGCGCAGGGCGATGCTCTTCGACCTGGAGCGGGTCCTCGAGGCCCTCAGGGGTCTGGAGGAGGAGATGGCGCGGCTGAGCGAGGAGGTCTACGGTGGATCGCCCGATCCCGAGGGCTCGCTCGATCTCCTGCTCGCCCTGGCCGGGAGGAGGCTGAGGGAGGAGGCCGAGGGGAGGCTGTCGAAGCTTCGCTCCTCCTGGGAGGTGGCTTTGGGCGGCAGGTCCTTCGGGGAGCTGAGGCTCGAACTCGCCCGCAGGGGGGGTGAGCTCTCCGGTTCGATCGAGGGGCTGAAGTTCGCCGCCTCTGGGCTCGAGGGGATCTCCGCCGGGTTGCCCCCCGACGGGTCAGAGGGGCTCAGCCCCTCGGGGCTCGAGGAGTGCGAGGGGGTCCTTGGGGATCTCCTCTGGGCGATGGCCAGGAGGGAGCAGCTTAAGAAGACCCTTTCCCTCGTGGGCCTTGGGAGGGAGGACTTCAGGTCCTTCAGGTCCCCGAAGGGGCAGTTTCGAGCCAGGGAAGGGCTGCTGGAGCTGCTGAGGAGGAGGGAAGAGGTCCTGCTCAGGATGGGGGAGCTGTCCAGGATGGCCTTCGCCCTGGATCCGGCCAGGGAGGCCCTGGAGGAGCTCAAGGCCGACCTGTTTCTTCTGAGGCGGGAGAGGGCGAAGCTCAAGACCGCCTCCTTGCTCCTGGAGGAGGGCCTCAGGCGCTTCGACGATCTCAGGAGCTCGAAGGCCCTGGATCTAGCCTCCGAGGTGCTCTCGAGGCTGAGCGGCGGCCTCTACAGGAGGATAAGGCCTTTGCGCGCTGGGAGGAGGTCCCTGGGCGTGGAGGACTCGGAGGGCAGGTGGTGGGAGGTGGAGGGCCTCTCCAGGGGTTTCGTCGAGCAGCTGCACCTCTCCCTGAGGGTGGCCCTCTGCCGCGAGGACGGGCTGCCCCTCCTGGTGGACGACGCGCTGTCGGGTCTGGACGGGGAGAGGGCCCTTTCGGCCCTGGAGGTCCTCTCGGGCATGCCCTTCCAGACTATCCTGTTCACCTCCAGGTGGGAGCTCGCCGAGGTCGCCTTCTCGATGGGAGCTAGGGCCTTCAGGCTGGGGGGGTGATGGGCTTGCCCAGGAGGGTTTTCGAGGGAAGGGTGGAACGCCTCTGGAGGTCCTGCTCGGAGATGGGGCTCGACTCGACGGCGATCGTATCTTTCGACGGATCCGACAGGGCCAACCTCTACTACCTGACAGGCTTCACCGGATCCACCGGGGTGCTGGTGGTGGCCGGCGAGCACCGGGTGCTCCTGGTGGACGGTCGATACGCCGAGCAGGCCTCCGGGGAGAGCGCCGTCCCGGTGATGGGGGTCGGATCTGGCCTGCTTCGGGCTGCGGTGGGGCTCCTCTCCGACCTGGGTTGTCGATCTGTGGGGTTGAACTTCGACAGGGTCTCCCTCTCGGTGGCCAGGAGGATGGAGTCGCAGGGGGCCTTCGAGCTCAGGGACGTGTCGTCCCTGCTCAAGGGGCTCAGGAGGAGGAAGGCGCCGGAGGAGGTCTCGGCCATCGAGAGGGCCTGCGCCCTGGCGGAGGAGGCCCTCAGGAGGGCCCTGTCCAGGGCCAGGCCAGGGATGAGGGAGGTGGAGTTCGAGGCCATCCTGCAGTTCGAGATAAGGGCGCTGGGGGGTGAGCCGGCGTGGGGTTCGTTCATCGTGGCCTCCGGGCCGAGGGGTTCCATGCCCCACGGCAGGGCCTCCGCCAGGGAGATAGGCCTCGAGGAGGTGGTCACGGTGGACTTCGGCGTGAGGGTGGACGGATACGTCTGCGACGTTACCAGGAACTTCTGCTTCGGCCGAGTCCCCTTCAGGATGGCCGAGGTGTCCAGGGCGGTTATGGAGGCCCACCTGTCCTCCCTGGAGCTCCTCAGGGCCGGCGCCTCGGCGAAGGAGCTCTTCTTGAGGGCCCAGGAGGTGCTGAAGGGGTTTGGGCTTTCCGATCACTTCGTGCACTCCCTGGGGCACGGCATAGGGCTCGACGTGCACGAGGACCCCTTGCTCTCCGGCGAGAGCGAGCACGTCCTGGAGGAGGGGGACGTGGTCACGATAGAGCCCGGCGTCTACCTGGAGGGCCTCGGAGGGGTGAGGATAGAGGACGACTACCTGGTGCTGGAGGGCGGCTTCAGGAGGCTGAGCCGATTTTGGGATGAGCCCGTCACGGTGTTGGAGTAGGGAGGCAAAGACCCAGTTCGGCCATCTCCAGCTCCCAGAGCTCGATCTTCCTCCAGCCCGAAGACCCGATCAGCTCGTCCAGCTCCGGGTCCGATGGGATCACGGCTATGGAGGTCTTACCCATGTCTATCCGCTTCTCCGGCTGGGCTTCGGGCGGAAGCGATCCTCGCCCGATCCACAGGGCTCCCTCCACGCCCAGGGCCTTCAGGACCTCCATCGAGCCCCTTATCTCCTCCAGGAGAACCCTCTTCAGGTCCACCGTCGGGTTCTCCTCGAGGGACCTTCTGGCCCTGATCTCCGACAGCTTGGTGGAGGCCATGGTGGCTACGGTGGACAGGCACTCTATCGCGTCCTCGTCCAGCAGCCCCTCCTGGGACCTGTCGACCACCAGGAGCCCGACCAGCCTCATCGAGCTCACCAGTGGGATCCAGAGGGCGATCTTGGACCTCCTGTTCTTGACGAAGTGGGGTTTTATCTCCCTCTCGGCGAACTCAACCCGAAGGGGTATGGGTTTTCGGAGCATCAACACCCTGCTCGCCAACCCCATGTAGTCGAAGACGAAGGTCTCCAGCGCGTGCCTCAGGTTCTCCTCCCGCGATATCTGGTGGAGTAGGTTTGAGACCTCCCTCACCAGCTTGAGCTTCTCGATCAATCTCTCCGCTCGGTCTCGCTGCCTCTTTATCTCCTCGGTCAGCCTGTTCCTCTGGCTCACCGAGAGGTAGGCGGACAGAGCTATGTGGGCTACCTCCTCGTCCAGGTAGTCCTTGCTGGCCACCGAGGGGCCGAGCAACAGGATCGCCCTGACCACCTCGTCTCCCGCCACGAAAGCCCTCTCCACGTCCCCTATCGGCAGCTCGGACTCCAGGACTTCGCGGCCCAAAGCTTCGTACAGGCGCTCGATCGTGGGCCTGTCGGATATCGTCCAGGGAAAGCTTCGCGCCGGGATGGGGCTACCCCCCCTGAGCCTCGCTTTTAGCCTCCTTATCCCCTCCGAGTAGGATCTCCTGCTCCAGAGCACGTAGCCCCCCTCGTCCAGGATCGCCAGCAGGCTCCTGGAGGACTGGGCGAGCTCGGACATACAGTCCAGCAGGGCGTCGTTGAGCTCCTCGGGGTAGTACATCCCTATCATCTGTTTGGTGGCCTCGTAGCTGCCCTTGAGGGAGAAGACCTTGTGGGAGAGCTCCTTTATGTGCAGCTCCATCTCCTCCTGGATGGAGGCTATCTGCAGGGCCTTCGAGGCCAGTATGCCCATCACCCTGAGGAAGGACAGCTCCTCCTCCGACAGGGGGGTCTCCCTCCCCATGAGGCAGAAGAGCTTCTTCCTGGGCGACGCGAGGGGGAGGACGACGTTGAACCCCAGGAGCGTCAACTCCTCCAGGTTCCTTCGGGATAGCTTCCGGGCGCCCTGATCCACGAGCACAGGGTAGGGCGGGAGGATCTCCTCGCGGAAAAACCCCTCCGGGGAGACCTCGATCCTCTCGCCGAAGAGGGGCTTAAGCTCGTCGCCCTTGGCCTCGAGGACGCTGATCCTGTGGGTGAACAGGTTCTCCCTTATGGATTCCGCCAGGAATCTCCCGAAGAACTCCATGGGCATGGGCTCGAATATCGAGCCCACGACCTCCGCCAGGGCCTGCAGCCTGTAGCTGGTCAAAGACAGCTGGAGGCGGACCCTCTGCAGGTCTTCCTCCAGATCCGCGGAGGCACACCTGTCGCATATCAAACCCAGCGTCCGCAGGAGCTCCAACTGATCCGACGATGGGATGCCCCGTTTGACCACGAGGTAGGGCTTGCCGCAGTAGGAGAACCTCACGGCGTAGAGGCCTTCTCCTACCCTCAGGGGGCGAAGCGACTCCGCGGAGGATGGATCGAAGGCCTCCAGGGGCTCGGGCTTGGGCCCCGTTCCCCAGAGCATCTCCCCTCCCTCGTCCAGCAAGCAGAAGTCGCCGAAGGCGGAGCGAAGGGCGGAGGTGAGGGCCTCTAGAGTTAGAGTTCTTCCCGCCTCAGGCGTATCTAAGCCTCTTCTCGTCGGGGTCATAGTATACGGTCATGCCCCCCTCCATGGGCTTCACCAACAAAGGCTGGTCCTTTATGCGCACCAGGACCTCCGAGCGGGCGACGCCCTTGAGGGCGAAGGTGGCATCCCCTATGAGGCGGGAGAAGAGGTCCCGGAGCCTCGAGAGCTCCTCGCACACCTCGTCGGCCTCCTCTTTCTTCTTCACGTACACCCCTATGATCTTTCGGGCCTCGTCGAAGAGGCCCTTCTCCGTGAGGGTCCTGACCTGTGCGGACAGGGATATGAGCTCGTCGTAGAGCTCCTCCCTCTTGGCCAGGAGCTCCCTGTGCCTGGCGTAGAGGTTCGCCTTGTTGACCCCTTTGACCTCTATCACAGTGTCCCCTAACCTCTGGGACTCCAGGTTCCTCACGTAGACGTGGGTCTTCGCCCTGACGCTGGAGGCGTTGATCACGCCCCTCTTCCCCTCCACCACGACCCCCTTCTCCGTCCTTATCTCAGACCGGAATATGTACTCGTTGACTATGACCTCCTCCGCCTCCACGTAGGCCTCCTGGATGAACTTGGCCATCACCTTGCCCTGGGCCACTATCCTGGCTCTGCCCTTGCCCTGGATGCCCTTCTTCACGGAGATGTTGCCGTTCCTGCTTATCACGGTGGCCCTCTCCACGCTTCCCTCTATCTCCACGCTCTTCTCCGCCTCGACCTTGAAGCCATCCCTCACGTCGCCCTTCACCAGGACGTAGCCGTTGAAGTCTATGTTGCCGGTGGCGAAGTCCACGTCCCCGTTGACCACCAGGAGATCCCGCACCGACAGGGTGTCACCGGTCCAGACCAGGCACCCATCCCTCGTGGCCACCAGCTCGTTGCCCTCCACCCGAAGCCCCTCTCCGTAGCTGAAGGCCGCCGCCCTGCCCGGCCTGTGCTTTACCTCCTCGCCGAGGACGTTCCTGCCGTCCTTGCCCTCCCTGGGAGGGTGCCTTCTCGCCACCACCGTGCCGGCCCTCACCTGGACCATCAGGTCCAGCTCGTAGAAGTCCACATCTCCCCTCTCGTCCACCCTGGGCTTGCCGGTGGGACGGGAGAAGAGCTCCTCTATCCACCCGTCCTCGCCGTGGACGGGGATCTCGCCCCTGGCCACCACCAACCCCTCCACGTCCCTGCCGGCGGAGGCCATCGACGCCGCCTCCTCGAGGGCCTCCTCCAGGACCCCGAAGACGACCCCCCTCTCGCCGAGCATCGCCTTTAGCTTCTCCCTGGTCCAGCCCTCGCCCGAGGGAAGCCAGAGCCTGCAGGTCATCTTGTCCCTGTCCAGCTCCACCCTGGGCTCGGCCCTGCGATCCGTGGCCTTGGCCGGGACTCTACCCCTGTTCCTGAGCCTTCCGACCCGGAACCTGCCGGAGCTGGAGGCGGAGGCCTTGAGCATCTCCTTCAGGTCTATCTCCGCCTCGGGATAGCTGGACCTTATGGCCCGCTCTATCTCCACGGAGCTGGATTTACCCCTGACCTCCAGCCATATCTCCCCTCCGTCCAGGGAGAGCGAAAGCCTCTCCTCCATGCCCTACCCCCTTACCTCCCCCAGAAGCCCCGCCGCTTCGATCGAATAAGACATGAGTAGGAGATTTGAGCATCTATTAAACAACGTTCTGGCGGATCTTCAAGGCCTTTTATATGACTTAGGTCGCAGATTTTCCGCGGGTTTGGAGGGATTCGACGTCCGAGGCCTCAGGGCGATCCGGGCGCGCGGTGCCCCCACGTTTCGGTCGGTGCGAGCGAGGCCTCAAAGCCCCAGGTATCCCCTCTTCACCTCCGGGTTCTCCATGAGCTCCCTGGAGGTCCCCGAGAGCAGCAGGGATCCGGTCTGGAGCACGTATCCCCTGTGGGACAGGAGCAGCGCCTCCCTGGCGTTTTGCTCCACCAGCAGGACGGTGACGCCCTCCTCGTTGATCCTCGATAGCTCCTTGAAGATCTCCTTCACCAGTATCGGGGCTAGCCCCAGGGAGGGCTCGTCCAGGAGCAGCAGCCTGGGCCTCCTCATGAGGGCTCTGCCCACGGCGAGCATCTGCTGCTCCCCTCCCGAGAGGGTGCCGGCCATCTGCTTCCTCCTCTCCCTAAGCCTGGGGAAGAGGGAGAAGACCCACTCCAGGTCGGAGGGTATGCCCGACCTGTCCTCCCTGGCGAAGGCCCCCATGAGGAGGTTCTCCTCCACCGTCAGGTTGGGGAAGACCCTCCTCCCCTCGGGGACCAGCACTATGCCCCTTCTGACCACCTCGTGGGGGCGCGACGGCAGCTCCCTGCCCTCGAAGGTTATCCTGCCCCTCTCGGGCTTCACCTCGCCCATGATGGTCCGCATGAGCGTGCTCTTCCCGGCCCCGTTCGCCCCTATCACGCAGGCTATCTCCCCCTCTCGTACCTCCAGGCTCACGCCCCTGAGGGCCTTTATGGGGCCGTAGCTCACGTGCAATTCCTCGACGGAGAGCAAAACCCTTTCCCCCCTGGCCTCAGGCATCGTCGACCTCCCCCCGCGCACCCCTGGTCGGGCAGACGCTGAGCCCTGCGGCGAAGTCCTCTCCCAGGTAGGCCTTCACCACCTCCGGGTCGGAGCACACCTCCTCCGGCGTGCCCTCGGCTATCTTCTCGCCGAAGTTCATGCAGACCACCCTCTGGCATATGCCCACCACCAGCTCCATGTGGTGCTCTATCACCACGGTGGTCAAGTTGAGCTCGCGGTGTATCCTCAGTATCAGGCCGTTCAGCTCCTCTATCTCCTCGGGGTTCATCCCGGCGGCCGGCTCGTCCAGCAGGAGCAGCTTGGGCTTCAGGGCGAGCGCCCTGGCTATCTCGAGCCTCCTCTGGTGCCCGTAGGGAAGGGTGCCAGCTGGCTGATGGGCTCGATCGGCCAGGCCCACCCTCTCGAGGGCCTCCAGGCTCTCGCGCTCGATCGTCGACTCCTTGGCCCTGAACCTCCCCAGGTGAGATATGGACTCGAGGAAGGAGTAGGGGTGGTACAGCTGGGCGGCCGTCTTGACGTTCTCCAGCGCCGAGGCCCGCTTGAGCAGGCGCAGGTTCTGGAAGGTCCTGGCCACCCCCAGCCTGGTCACCTGATGGCTCCTGAGGCCTCTGAGGCTTCTGCCCTCGAGCCTTATGTCCCCCCCGTCGGGGGAGTAGACGGCGGTTATCAGGTTGAAGAGGGTGGTCTTGCCGGCCCCGTTCGGGCCTATTATCCCCACGAGCTCCCCCCTCCCCACCGAGAGGGAGAAGTTCGAGACGGCCACGAGCCCGCCGAAGCGCTTGGTTACCCCCTCCAGGACCAGCAGGCTCATCCTCTCCTCCCCCTCAGGAGGTGCCATATCTCCTTCTCCCCCATTATCCCCTCCGGCCTGAGCACCATGGTGGTCACGAGCACCAGCCCGTATATCAGCATCCTGTATTGGGCTAACCCCCTGAAGGCCTCCACCACCAGGGTTATGACGGCGGCGGCCAGTATAGTCCCGCTCATGGAGCCAAGTCCGCCGAAGACGACCACGGCGGTCAGCTCGGTGGACTTGCTCAGGTCGAACATGGCCGGTTGCACGTAGGTCATGAAGCTCGCGAAGAGCGCCCCCGCCACCCCGCAGTAGAAGGCGGAGACCACGAGGCTCACGATCCTCATACTGGTGGTGTCCACCCCCATGGTGGAGGCGGCGAGGGGATCGTCCCGGCAGGCCTTGAAGGCCCTGCCGAACCTGCTCCTGGTGAGGTTGAACATGGCCAGCCCCATGGCCAGAGCTATCCCACCCACCACCCAAAGGTCGGCGAAGGGCTCTATCCCCGGATAGCCCCTGGCGCCCCTGGTGAGGCTCTGCCAGTTCTCCACCAGAAGCCTCACCGTCTCCCCGAGGCCTATGGAGGCGATGGCGAAGTAGTCGCCCACCAGCCTGAGGGTGGGGACGCCCACCAGGTAGGCCACGAGGCTGGCCAGGACTCCGGCCAGGAGGAGGGCTATCGGCCAGGGCAGCTCGTACCTCCCCATCCCGATGGCCAGGGCGTAGGCCCCTATCGACATGTAGGCGGCGTGCCCCAGGGTGAAGACCCCGGTGAAGCCCGTCAGCAGGCTCACGCCCATGGCGGCTATGGAGTTCACGAGGAACAGCACCAGGACCCCCTGCAGGTATTCCCAGGACATGCCCCTTCCCCCTCTAGACCTTCTCCTCGAGGCGCCTGCCCAGCAGGCCCTGGGGCCTCACCAGCAAGGTGACCACCAGCAGGAGGAAGACCACTATGTCCCTCACCTGGCTGGATATGAAGCCGGCGACCAGCATCTCGAGCACCCCCAGGAGGTAGGAGCCGAGCACCGCCCCGGGGAGCGATCCCAGCCCCCCCACCACGGCGGCCACGAAGGCCTTTATGGTTATGAAGCCCAGCTGCGGATATAGGGTGTATCGCACGGCCAGGAAGATCCCGCTCACCGAGGCCAGGGCCCCGGCCACGAAGAACACTATGGCCACCAGCCGGTCGGTGTCCACCCCCATCAGCGCCGCGGTCCTCACGTCGTAGGAGGAGGCCCTTATGGCGAGCCCCCACCTGGTCCTCCGGAGGAAGAGCTCAAGCCCCAGGAGCAGCGACAGGGCCACGGCGAGGACTATCAGGTCGAAGGAGGACACGGTGGTCCCGAAGACGGAGATGGGGGAGGTGGGTATGACCGGGGGTATGGCCCTGAACCTGCCTCCCACGGCTATGACCCAGAAGTTCTCTATCACTATGCTCATGCCCATGGAGGCTATGAGGAGGTAGAGCGTCAGGGCCCCTCGCCTCCTGATGGGCCTGTAGGCTATGCGCTCGGTCAGGACCGCCGACATGCCAGCCCCCGCCAGGGAGAGCAACGCCGCCGGCAGGAGCCCAAGGCCCATCTTGGTGAGGGAGTAGTAGCATATGTATCCCCCTATGACCAGGAAGCCCCCGTGGGCGAAGTTGGAGAAGAGCAGGATGGAGTAGACCAGAGAGTAACCCACCGCTATTAGGGCGTAGGCAGATCCCAGAGAAAGGCCGTTGAGAAGCTGCTGGAGCAAGGACGACAAGCTCTCGCACCCCCCATCCGAAGTTCAGGCGGGGCACCCCGGGTGCCCCGCCTGGGGAAGGCCCCTCAGTCCACGGGCCTGAACCTCTCGTGGAAACGCCCCGCCCCGTCCTTGCAGAGGATTATCACGGCGTCCTTGTCCTTGGGGTTGTGCTGTTCGTCGAACTTGATGGTGGCGTGCAGCAGCTTGAAGGTTCCCTTCTCCATGGCCTCCTTTATCTTGGCGGGTTCGGTGGAGCCCGCCTCCTTCATGGCCTGGGCCAGGAGCATCACTGCGTCGTAGGCCAGGACTATGTTGCCGTACTCCTTGGGCTCGTCCTTGAAGACCTCCCTGTAGCGGGCGAACAGCGGCTGGATCTCCGGGTCGTCGAAGGCCACGTGGGTGACCCAGTAGGTCCCCTCCAGGGCCGGTCCTGCTATCTCCCACATGAACTCGCCGTAGCCGTCCCCTCCCATGAAGATGGTGTCCTTCATCCCCAGCTCCCTAGCCTGCTTCACCGCCAGCGCCAGGTCCTTGCCTATGTTGGGCAGCATCACCGCCTGGGGGTTGGCCTTGGCTATCTCGGTGAGCTGAGCCCTGAAGTCCACGTCCACTCCGCCCCTGAACCCCAGGTCTGCCACCACCTCGCCCCCCAGCTTCTTGAACTCCTCCGTGAAGAACTGGCGAAGCCCCTGGGAGTAGTCGCTGGCCACGTCGTAGAGGACGGCGGCCCTCTTGACACCCAGCTTCTTGAAGAGGTAGTGGGCTATGACCTTGCCCTGGTAGGGGTCTATGAAGGCCATCCGGAAGGAGTAGGGCCTGGTCTGGCCCTTCTCGTCCACGGTCACCAGGGGGTTGGTGGTGGCGGTCCCTATCTGGATGACCCCCGCCTTGTTGACCAGAGGGGCGGTGGCTATGTTGGCGGCGGAGACGTTGGCCCCCACTATCGCCACCACCTTGTCCTGCTCGATCATCTTCCTGACCGCGATGACCGCGTCCTCAGGCTTGCTCCGGAAGTCGTAGGGGACGAGCTCCACCTTCACGCCGGGTATCAAACCCTTGGCGTTTATCTCCTCCACCGCGAGCTTGGCGCCGTTTACCTCCGCCTGTCCGTAGGCGGCCAGATCCCCGGTCAGACCCGCCAGATACCCGATCTTCACCACCGTCTCGGCGCAGGCCTGCCCGGCCAGAAGGGAGAGGAGCAGGATCGAAAGCCACACCCTCTTGAAACCCATCCGTCCACCACCTCCGAGGGCTTCGAAACTTTGGGAAAGAGTATACCACAAGGTTTGGGTGCGGAGACGCGCCCCGGGCATGTCGTCCCTCGGCTTTTTGATCTATAATCTAAGCGGCAGAGTAGGCATGGCGCGTCAAGTGCCACGGGATGGGATGTCGCCCGTGGACGAAGGGTCTAGGGCCTGCGATGCCATGCCGCATCCGCTGCCACATCTTCCCTCGAAGCTTCGACACCTCGGCTCCGAAGGTGTGGCGGTCTCTGCCTCATCTTTCGGAGAAAGGAGGTGTGAAGCGTGAGAGGTCCTGCCTTCAACCTGGTGAACGGCGCCCTCCTGATGGCCATAAGCGTGGTGCTCACCCGGTTCGCCAGCTTCTACGTCCTTCCGTCCATCCGCGTGGGCTTCGGCCCGGTGCCCATATACCTGGCTGGTCTGCTGATGGGGCCCATCCACGGCGGCGGCGTCGGAGCCCTCTCCGACATCCTGGGCTTTTGGCTCAACACCGGCGGATACGCCTTCCCCAACCCCCTAATAACGCTCGCCTTCGCCTGCAGGGGGACTTTGCCGCCCCTCCTGCTCAAGCTCCTGGGCGGAGAGATCTCCTTCAGGAGGCTACTTGCCGTCTTGGCGCTCACGGAGGTCGTCGCGGGTCTTCTGCTCACCACGTTGGGGCTCTCGCAGATCCTGGGGGTTCCCTTCGCGAAGCTCCTCCTGCCCAGGGTGGTCTCCACCTCCATCCACGTCTTCGCCTACTCCCTCATAGTCTATCCCGTCTACGTCAAGGTCTACTCCCTGCTGGGGGGAGCCTGCTACACCCCCCTGGCCACCAGAAGGTGAGCGGAGGCGGGGGGTGGGATCCAGCGCTGGATCCCACCCCC
>CAYRKT010000041.1:0-13409 GCA_964425005.1 uncultured Synergistia bacterium | reverse complement strand
GAGGTTTTGTTGCGCCGAGCCTAGGCTCGGCGCAACAAAACCTCTTTACCCCTCACCTCCATCTGTAGCTTTCCTTCCTCCAGCAGGTCCGAGACGTACCCCCTGAGGCTGCTCCTGGCCAGGCACAGGGCCTCTAAGGTCTCCGAGACCTCGAACCGGTCGAGGAGCTCCCTCTCCACGCCCTCCAGGGTCGTCCAGGAGCTGGTCGCCTCCAGCAACGCGCAGAAGACGGACTCGATGTGGTCCTTCGTGGCCTCCATCCACGGCTCCGGGTCCTCGAGGCGTCCCTGGCCGTGGGAGGGCACGAAGAGACGGGCCTTCGAGCCCCTGACCTTTTCCAGCGCGAGGAGGCTCTTCCTGGGCGAGGCTTGATAGAGTATCCCGTGCTTCCTTATGAGCTCTTCGGGGAAGAAGGCGTCGGCCGTGAACAGCACCCCGTCCGGCGATAGGACGCCGATCATCTGGAAGGAGTGTCCGCTTAGTTCCAGTATCTCTATACCCTCGTCGAAGGGGCTCTTCCCCTCCTGGAGCCTGAGGTCGACCTGGCAGGGCTTGGAGAGCACGAAGGGGCTGAGGAGCGCTTTGGGGGGAGAACCTCCCCATAGGCAGGTCGGCTCCAGCAGGGGGTTTTCCACCACGGCGGCCTCCATCGGAGAGGCCCCCACGCTGCAGGAGCACCTCCTCTTCGCGAAGGCCAAAGCCCCCGTGTGGTCGGCGTGGGAGTGGGTCACTATCACGTGGGTGACCCCTTTCCCCCTCTCCTCGAGGCTTCTGGTGAGCTTTCTGACCAGGTCCTCGTTCTTGCCTGTGTCGACCAGGAGGGATCCACCCTCTAGCTCGATCACCCCGATCTTGACTGGGCTTTCTACCACGAAAGTCCTCTCGCCCAGCCTGGTTAGCTCCAAGGGCTTTCACCTCCCTGCGGGGGCTTCGAGCGCCAAAAGCGCTCGAAGCCCTGGTCCTATCGGTCCTCTCATAACCTTATGTACGATCCTGGTCCTATGGGCAGCCCTAATAGGTACCAGGCCAGCAGGAGGGCTATCCAGACCACCAGGAAGAGCAGGGCTATGGGCAAAGCCTGGGAGATTATGGTCCCTATCCCGGCTTCTCTGTCGTATTTGTTGGCGAATCCCAGCAGTATGGGGAAGTAGGGCATCATGGGGGTTATGGAGTTGGTGCAGGAGTCTCCTATCCTGTAGAGCAACTGGGTGAAGTCTGGAGAGTAGCCGAGGTAGTACATCATCGGCACCAGGACGGGGGCCATGAAGGCCCACTTGGTGGAGCCGCTGGTGATGAAGAGGTTGACGAGGGTGGATATGAGTATCACCGCCAGGAAGAGCTCGAATCCGGTGAAACCCTGGGCCTGGAGCCAGTTGGCCATCTTTATGGCCATCACGGTGGCCATGTTGGACTTGGTGAAGGTCTCGATGAAGTTGGCTATGGGAAGTATGAGGACTATGTAGCTGCTCATCTCTCCGACGCCAGCTACCATGCCCTTTATGACGTCGGCGCTGCTCTTTATGGTCCCGGCTATCCTGCCGTATATGGTCCCGGCGAGGACGAAGTAGAGGAGCAATATGGGGACCAGGCCGTTGATGAAGGGGGAGGGTATTATGGTGTTCTTAGCGGGATCCCTCAGGGGTCCTCCCGGGACCAGCACCATGCCGAGCATCAGCGCCCAGTAGGCCAGGGTGAAGAGCATGGTGGTCTTGAAGGCCCTCCCCTCGTTCTCCTTTATGGCGAACTTCTCCGCGGCGCTGGCTTCCTTCGCGGCCTCGGAGCCCTCGAAGCGCTCGTGCCAGGCCCCGAAGCTCCTCATCATGAACTTGTCCACGAATAGGGCTGCCACCACCGATATGACCACCGTGGAGGCGAACATGAAGAAGTAGTTGGCCGTGGGGTGGACCACCCCGTCGGGCTTGACTATCTTGTAGGCCGAGGTGGTTATCCCCGACAGCAGTATGTCCGTCCCGGCTATGAATAGGTTCGCGGTGAAGCCGGAGTTCACCGCCACGTAGCCTATCACGAGGCCGAAGACCGGGTTCTTTCTCATCGAGAAGAAGAGCGCTGCCGTGAGGGGTGGGACTATGACTATGGCGGCATCCGAGGCTATGTTCCCGCATATCCCTATAAGGAATATGGCCAGCAGCAGGAACCTCTCCGGGACCTTGGCTATGGTCTTCATCAGGGTCTCGAGGAAGCCGCTCTTGTTGGTGACCCCCAGGCCTATCATCATGACCAGCACCAGGCCCAGGGGCGGGAAGCTGGAGAAGTTCTTGACCATGTTGGTTAGGATCCAGGCCAGCCCCTTTCTGTTCAACAGGCTCTCCACCACCACCTTCTCGGTGGTCCCGGGCTTCGTGGCCGAGGCCCCCTCGAAGACGGCCGACAGCACCAGCGCCAGGGCCCAAAGCCCGAGGAACAGCCAGAACGGGTGCGGCAACTTGTTGCCCGCCAGCTCTATCCCGCGCATCAGGCGGACCAGAAACCCTCTTCTTTCGCTCATATGTCGGTTTACCCCCTTTCTCTTCTACCTTTCGGATTTCCACCGACCCTCACGTAACGTCCTGGGGCTATCACCTCCTTCCGTGCGCCGCGCAGATCCTCTTGGCCGCCTCGACCAGCAGGTCCCTGCCCAGGAGGATGCAGTCCTCGTTCAGGTCGAAGGCGTCGTTGTGGTGTCCCGCGGTCTGGTCGGCCCCTACGCCCAGGTATATGGCCTTGCCGCCCCTTCCCTGGACGCGCCGCATGAGCCAGGCCATGTCGTCGCTGCCCGTCATGGGGTGTTCCCTGAGGACCTCCTCGACCCCTTCGACCTCCTGGGCAACCTCCGCCACCAGCTCCACCAGCTCCGGGTCGCTTATAGCGTCCACCGAGCTGCCCACGAGCTTTATGGACCAGCTCACCCCGTACATCGCGGCGCTGTGCTCGATCACGCTCTTGGCCCTCTCCTCCACGTAGGCGTTTATGTGCTCCTTCTCCCCCCTGATCTCGATCCTCATGAGAGCCCGGTCGGGCACCACGTTCCTTCCGGTGCCGGCTTGAAGCGTCCCCACGTTCACCCTGGTGGCGCCGTCCCTGTGGGGGGCTATGGCGTGGAGGTTCAGGGCGCAGGTACATGCCGCGAGCAGCGCGTTCCTCCCCTCGTTGGGCTCAGCTCCGGCGTGGGCCGCCTTCCCTCGGTACTCCACGTCCATCTTGGTGGTGCAAAGAAGCCCTTTCAGGGATAGGGCCACCTGTCCCAGCTTGAGGCCCAGCCCCACGTGCGCTCCCAGGAGGTAGTCCACGTCGTCCAACACCCCCGAGGCGGCCATGGCCTTTCCGCCCCTCACCCCCTCCTCCGCCGGCTGGAAGAGGATCTTGACGGTCCCGCAAAGCCTCTCCCTCGCCTCTGCCAGCTCGCGGGCCACCAGTATACCCATGGCCGCGTGAGCGTCGTGACCGCAGGCGTGCGAAGCTTTGGGGTTCAAGGAGGCGAACCCCTCCCTGGTGGGCCTGTGGTTGGGGTCCTGGGATTCCGGGACCTCCACCGCGTCCACGTCGAACCTGAGCGCCAGCGTGGGACCGGGCCTCCCCGTCCTCAGGACGGCCACGGCGCCGGTGTACCCGTTCATCTCCTCGATGAGGGACGGATCTGCCCCCCAGGATATAGCGCGCCTTACTGCCTCCTCTATCTCGCCCTCCGAGGGCCTGCCCATGGCCTCCGCAGGGTTCACAGCCCTCTCGCCGAGCAGGACCTCGTAGCCGAGGGCCTTAAGCTCCTTGGCCAGAAAGGCCGTGGTCCAGAACTCCGTCCAGCCCGTCTCCGCGTGCATGTGAAGTTCCCTTCTGAGCCTCGCGTGTTCGAGCGCCATCGCCTCCACCTCCCTATCCCAGGACCTCCAGCAGGCGCAGGGCCCCGTTGGCCAGGAGCTTCACCCCTATGGGCAAACACCGTTCGTCGGGGTTGAACCTGCCGTTGTGGAGGGTGGGGAACTCCTCCACCGGCACCTCCTTCGGCCTGCACCCCAGCCACATGAAGGCCCCCTTGACCCTCTCCGCGTAGAAGGCGAAGTCCTCCCCTCCCAGCGCCGGCTGTCTCACTTCGAAGAGGGCCTCCTCCCCGAAGAGGTCGCGGATGAGCGAGCGCATGACCTCGGTCACGAAGGGATCGTTCACGGTGGGGGGATAACCCCTGTTGTACTCCAGGACCCCGGTCCCTCCCATGGAGGAGCATATGCCCTCCACCGCGCTCCTTATGGCCCTTTCCACCCTGTCCCTGACCGCCGGGTCGTAGGTTCGCGCCGTGCCCCTCATCTCCACCCGGTCGGCCAGCACGTTGTACCTCTGCCCCCCCTGGATGGTCCCCACGGTCACGACGGCCTGGTCCGTGGGGGAGACCTGCCTCGAGACTATGCTGTGCAGGGCGCTCAGTAGAGGGCCGCATATGGCTATGGCGTCCACCCCGTAGTGAGGGGTGGAGGCGTGGGCGCTCTTGCCCAGCACCTCTATCCTGAAGGGGTCTGAGGCCGCCGACATGGCCCCCTCCTTTATCCCGATCTCGCCCAGGGGCAGGTCGGGCCACACGTGAAGCCCAAGTATCGCCTCCACCCTGGGTTCGTCCAACACCCCCGCCTCTATCATCGAGGGGGCACCCCCCCTGGGGGCCGCCTCCTCGGCGGGCTGGAAGATGAGCTTAACGCAGCCCCTTATGACCTCCCTGTTGGAGGAGAGGAGCTTCGCAGCCCCCAACAGGATGGCCGTGTGGGCGTCGTGGCCGCAGGCGTGCATGACCCCAGGCCTCTTGGAGGAGAAGGGAAGCCCGGTCTCCTCGACTATCGGAAGGGCGTCCATGTCGGCCCTCAAGGCGACGGTCTTGCCCTCGCGGGCCCCCTCCACCAGCGCCACCACCCCCGTCTTGGCCACCCTGGTGGGCCTAAGCCCCATCTCCCGAAGCCGCTCCTCCACGAAGGAGGCCGTCTCCTCCTCCTGGTAGGAGAGCTCCGGATGGGCGTGCAGATGCCGCCTCCACGACACCACCAGCTCCGTTAGGGTTTCGTCCACCTCAATGGGTTTCATGTTAACCATCCTTTCCGATTAGGCCTTTAAAAAGTCAGTGTATATTTTATCATCCCCTGCGGGCCTTTTCCTTATCCCTTTTCGGCTTGCGAACCCCCTTGGGGGTGCTTTAACATCTTTGGGGAGGAGGTGTTGGCCTTGCTCGGACTGGTGGGAGGTATGGATTACATCTCCACGGCCGACTACTACATGAGGATCTGCGCCGAGTACAGGAAGAGGGTGGGCAGGCCCTGGCGCTCGCCGAAGGTCCTCATATACTCCCTCGACTTCTCGGAGGTCTACAGGCTTCAGGAGCTGGGGGACTGGGGCGGCCTCGCCGAGCTGATAGCCGACGCGGCTGCGACGCTTGAGAGGGCCGGAGCCTCCGTGCTGGCCATATGCTCCAACACGGCCCACAAGGTGGTGGGGGCCGTGAGGTCTAGGCTCGGCGTCCCCCTGGTCAGCATAGTGGAGGCGGTCGGGGAGAGGGTCATGGCCGACGGGGTGAAGAGGGTTGGGCTGCTGGGGACCCGCTTCACCATGGGGGAGAGCTTCTACAGGTATAGCCTCCTGGAGCTGGGACTCGAGGAGGTGTTGCTCCCCCTGCCCGAGGACGCCGCATGGGTCAGCAACCTCATCTACGAGGATCTGGTGAGGGGCGTGGTCAGGGACGAGGCGGTGTCGAGGTTCAAGTCCGTCCTGGACGAGATGGCCTCGAGAGGGGCGGAGGGCTTCGTCCTCGGCTGCGGCGAGCTGCCGATGCTGGTGAGGAACAGGAGCGAGTTCGTGGGCTACAGGCTCTACAACAGCCTCGCCATCCACGTGAGCGCCATAGTGGACAAGGTGCAGGAGCTTGAGAAGGCCTAGCGGTTGGGTTTGGCCCTTTGTGATCTCCCTCCTTTGCACCCTGTGGGCTAACTCCTACGTGGTCATGTTCTTCTTCTACCCGGTTTACCTGAGGAAGGTGGGGCTCGAGCCGTGGTGGATAGGCTTGGCCATGGGCTCCTTCTACGGGGCCACCGCTGTGGTAAGGCCCACCGGTGGGGTAGCCCTCGAGAGGATGGGCTGGCGTAGGACGGCCTTTCTGTCCTTCGCGCTGATGTTCTTGAGCTCCCTGGGAGTCTTCGGGGCCAGGGGTCCCGTGGGGGTCCTGGCGTCCAGGGTCCTGGGCGGTTTCGGCTATGGCCTCGCCCTGGTGGCCCTGACCGCCTACCAGTCGGTGGTGGTCCCGGCCAGGGCCAGGGGTGGTAGCTTCGCCTGGGTCTCTGTCTGCTACGTCCTCCCTCAGGTGGTGTTCCTGCCCCTCGTGGAGATCTCCTTCGCCAGGGACTTTCATCTGCCCTACAGGGCCTCCTTTTCGATCTTCTCCCTGCTCTTCTTGGTCTTCTCGCTTCGACTCAGGGAGGTGGGGGAGGTGGAGCTGGAGGAAGGGGTTGGGCTCGGAGATTGGGGCGGATTCGGCGAGCTCCTCAGGACGGAGGGGCTCTTCGTCTACCTCTTCGCCTCCTTTCTCTTCGGCGCGATCAACGGGACCGTCCTCATGTTCACCTCCACCCTGGCCTCGGAGAGGGGGCTGTCCTCGTCGCTCTTCCTCTCGCTGAACGCCCTGGTGGCCATGTCGGCCAGGGTTTTCGGGAACAGCCTCCTCAACAGGGCCAACAGGTTTCTGTGGCTGGGCCCGTCCATGGGGGCTATGGTCGCGGCGCTCGGACTTTTGCCCGCCGCCTCCACCAACCTCCAGATGGCCGCCGTCTCCGCCCTATATGGTCTTGGGATGGCCGTGAGCTTTCCCTTCGTCCTGGCCATGGCCTCCGACCTGGTTCCCCTGAGGCTCAGGCCCAAGGCCTCCTCCTTGGCCTGGGTCTTCATGGACCTGTCGTGGCTGCTCGTGCCCCTCCTGGTGGGCGCTGTTAGCTCCTCCTGGGGCGTGTCCTCGGCCTTCCGGTTGGTCTTCGTCTCCTCCATCCCCTCCTTGGCGGTGCTCGAGCTCCTCCTCGTGTCGTTGGCCAGGAGGTATGCGACGCGGTGAGGCTCAAGAGGGTCTTCGTGGACGACTCGGCGGCCGCGAAGGTGAGGGCCTTCTTCCCCTGGGTCTACAGGGATCAGCTGGTCGAGGTGGACGACGGCCTCGAGCCGGGGGAGCTGGTCCTGGTCTGCCCTCGAAAGGGGAGGCCTCTGGGGGTGGGGTACGCGAACCTCAGGAGCGTGATATCGGTGAGGATTCTGTCGTTTGACCCCGAGGTGGTGCCCGACAGGTCCTTCTTCGAGCTCAAGCTGAGGTCGGCCCTATCCCTAAGGGATGGGCTTTGGTCCAGGACCAACGCGCTGAGGTTGGTCCACGCGGAGGGAGACGGCCTTCCCGGCCTGGTGGTGGACTACTACGACGGATATGCCTCCGTTCAGTTCAACTCGGCTGGGATGGAGCGGCTCAGGGGGCTGGTGCTGGACGCGCTGAGGGGTCTGTTGCCCCTCAGGGGCATCCTCGACAGGTCGGACGAGAGGATGAGGGAGAAGGAGGGGCTTCCGCCGTCCGAGGGCCCCATCTGGGGGGTGGTGCCCGACAGGATCTGGGTGAGGGAGGGGGATCTGGAGTTCCTGGTGGACCTCAAGGAGGGACAGAAGACTGGTTTCTACCTGGACCAGAGGGCCAACAGGGAGGCCGTGGCCAGCTCGTTCGATCCCGGCACGCCCGTCCTGGACCTCTTCTGCCACACCGGGGGGTTCGGCTTGAGCTGCGCCAGAAGGGGGGCGAAGGAGGTCGTGCTGGTGGACGTCTCCAGGTCCGCCCTGGAGATGGCCGGGGAGAACGCGAGGAGGAACGGCCTGTCGGGGGTCTCGCTGGTCCAGGCGGACGCCTTCGACTTCCTCAGGGGGGAGAGGAAGAGAGGGGCCGCCTACGGGACCGTGGTCCTGGACCCCCCGCCCTTCGCCAAGTCCCGCAGGGAACTGGAGGGGGCGTTGAGGGGATACAGGGACTTGGTGCTTCAGTCGGCTCGCCTCCTCGCCCCGGGCGGGAAGATGGCGATCTTCTCCTGCTCTCACTGGGTGGGAGAGGAGGACCTCCTGGGCGCCATCGCCTCTGGCCTGGCGGACGCGGAGAGGGAGGGGTTGGTCCTGCTCCATCTCAGGCAGGATCAGGACCACCCCGTGAGGGTAGGAGCTCCCATGTCCTACTACCTGAAGGGCTTCCTCCTGAGCTTGCTTTGAGGCGTCACCTTATGAAGCCCAGAAGCCTTGGGAGGAAGAGGGGGATGAACTCCACGTAGGAGACCAGAAGGAGCACCGCCACCTCCGACAGGACGAACTTCCATATGGCCCTGGAGATCTTCTCCAGGGGTAGTCCGGAGATGCTGCAGGTGACGAACAGGCACACCCCCACGGGAGGGGTGGCCATGCCTATCGCCAGGTTCAGCACCATCATGAAGCCGAAGTGCAGCGGGTGTACGCCCAGCTGGGCCGCCACCGGGGCCAAGATCGGCGCGAGTATTATTATGGCGGCTCCCGTCTCCATGAACATCCCCACCATCAGCAGGAAGGCGTTGACCACCGCGAGGAACACGTACTTGTTGGTCGAGATGGAGAGGAAGACCTGAGCCACCCTCTGGGGTATCATGTTGGCCGCTATGGCCCAGGCGAAGACGTTGGCGGTGGATATGATGACCAGGAGCGCCGCGGTGGTTATCCCGCTGGAGAGCAACACCTGGGGCAGGTCGGAGAGCTTGAGCTCCCTGTAGACGAACTTGCCCACCAGGAAGGAGTAGACCACGGCCACGGAGGCGGCCTCTGTGGGGGTGAAGACCCCGAGCAGTATCCCCCCCAGTATTATCGCGGGAGATATTATCGCCCAGATGGCCTTCTTGAGCTCCCTGAGGACGCCCCCCGGGGAGAAGGGGCGCACCGGCGGATAGTGCCTGTACCTGGCCTCGTGCATCACCACCACCATCATAGCCGCTGCCAGCATCAGGCCCGGGATGAATCCCGCGGCGAAGAGCCCCCCTATGGAGGCCCCGACGGACACCCCGTATATGACCATTATGATGCTCGGGGGTATTATCGGTCCTATGGTGGCTGAGGCCGCGGTGACTGCGGCGCTGAAGTCCAGGTCGTATCCCTTCTCCTTCATGGATGGGATGAGGATGGAGCCCAGCGCCGAGGCGTCCGCAATGGCCGAGCCGCTTATCCCGGCGAATATCACGCTGGCGATGATGTTGGAGTGAGCTAACCCCCCCTTTATGTGGCCCACCAGGCTCTCGGCGAAGTCTATTATCCTCTGGGTGGTCCCGCCCCTGTTCATCAGCTCTCCGGCCAGTACGAAGAAGGGTACGGCCATGAGGGGGAAGGAGTCTATGCCGGTGAACATCCTCTGGGCTATCACCTGGAGCGGCACCCCCATCGCCCATATGGAGACCAGCCCGGTGAACCCCAGCACGAAGGCTATCGGCGTCCCTATCACGAAGGTCAGGACGAAGGCAAAGGCCACGAGCCATATCATCTTTCATCCTCCTCGAGGTCCGCCAGCCCTGGGTCCTGGACGGAAAGCCCCCTATCCGACCTGGACAGCAGCTTCCTCACGACCACGAGGGCCATGTAGGCGCAGCCGAAGGGTATGGCGGAGTAGGGCACGATCATGCTGATGCCCATGGCTGGGGAGGTCTGGCGCCGAAGCAGCCACGTGAACCTCAAGCCCTGATATATGGCCACCACCAGGAACGCGAGGGCGATGAGTTCCGCCAACAGGAGGGCCACCTTTCTGGCGCGCGGTGGCAGGGCGTCCACGAAGAGGGTCACCCCTATCTGCCTGCCCTGGGAGAGGGCTATGCCTGCTCCCGCGAAGGTCACCCACACCATCATGTACCTCGCTAGCTCCTCCGACCAGGCGAGGGGGCGCTGGAGCACGAACCTGAACACCACGGCGAAGAAGGCCACCAGGCTCATGGCCCCCATGAGCGCGACCACTATCGCCCTGGAGATCGACTCAAGGGATGAAAGGACGAAGTCCAAGGTCCTCAAGGGGTCTCCTCCTCTCTTCGCTCGTAGGGGTGAGGTCGGGGGGGGGACCCCCCCAACCTCACATGACCATCTTCTTTTGCTTCTCCTCCATCTCCTTCACGGCCTTCACGACCTTGGCCACCCACTCCTCCCCTATCTCCTTCTTGAGGTACTCGAGGACCGCCGGCTGGGAGAGCTCCTTGAACTGCTTCATCTCCTCCGCGTTGGGCACGTAGACCTTCATGCCGTTCTTCTTTACGTTCTCAAGCCCCGTCTGGACCTGCCTCTCGGAGAGGGCCCTCTGGGCTATCTTGAAGAGCTGAGCCCCCTCGAAGACCGCGAGCCTCTGCTCCTCGCTCAGGCCCTTCCAGACCCTGTCGTTGACGAACATGATCAGGGGGTTGTAGAGGTGTCCGTCCAGGACCAGGAACTTCTGGACCTCGTAGAACTTCATGTTGTTCACCAGGGTTATGGGCAGCTCGGCCCCGTCCACCACGCCCTGCTGCAGGGCCATGTACAGCTCCCCGAAGGCTATGGGCGTGGGGGACGCCCCCAGGGCCTCGACCATCTTCATGTGGGCGGGGTTCTCCATGGTCCTTATCTTGAGCCCCTTTAGATCCGCCGGCGACTTTATCTCCTTCTTGCCGGTCATGAAGTGCCTGTACCCGTTCTCGCTCACGGCCAGGGCCCGCACGCCCGTCTCAGAGCGCATCTTCTCCATGAGCTCCTGGCCGAAGTCTCCGTCCAGGACCTCCCAGGCCACGTAGGCGTTGGGGAAGAGGTAGGGTATGTCGAAGACCATTATGGGCTTGAAGAGCGTTGGGATGGGACCGGTGGTGATGGTGCCGAACTCTATGGTGCCGAGCTTAAGCCCCTCCAGGATCTCCTTCTCGTTTCCCAGCTGGGAGGCGTGGAAGGCGTCCACCTTTATGGTCCCGTTGGTCTTGGTGAGGACGTAGTTGGAGAAGATCTCCACCGCTATGACCGTCCTGTCGCTGGGATCGGCGGGGCCGGCGTTGGCCAGCTTGAACTTTAGCTGCTGGGCCCCCGCGGGGACCGCGAGCAGAAGAGCCGACAACACGACCATGGCTGACCACTTGGCGACTTTCATCGAGCGCTCACCCCCGTCTCGGTTCTAGGTTTCGCGAGCTCCTTACTGACTGTGCCCTGGCCGGCGATCACCCCCTCCCTGGGCTTTTATATATTTATATACTAACCTGGAGAAATTGCTAGAAGGTTCGTTTCGGTCCTCGAGAGATTTAGCCCTCCTCAATGCTATAATCTCGGGCGAGTGCTTTATTTTAAAGATTAAAGAGCTCCAGGTGGGATATCGGGCGGTGCGGCGATGAGCTTCAGGTTGCGGTTGATGTTGATGTTCCTGCTGGCGGTGACCCTCCCCCTCCTGGTGGCGATGATGGTCTTTCTGGACCAGCTCAGGCTCCTGGAGGAGGGGATACTCCTGGACCAGACCAGGAGGGCCGGTTACACGGCCCTGCAGAGGATCTACGACCTGGGGGAGAAGCTCTCCCTTCAGGCCGAGGTTTTGGCGAGCAAGCCCGCGGAACTCTTCAGCATGGGCAGGAGCTCGTTCCCGCTCGCCTGTCTGCTCGATATGGACGCCTTCGTTCTGGTGAGGCCCAACAACTTGGAGCTCTACGGCGACTACCTGGGGGATCTGCCGATGGTGAGGAGGGTCTTCGAGGAGGGGCAGAGGTTCCACGGGGTGGCCTTCGTCGAGAGGGAGCAGCTGGTCAAGCTGGGAATGGCGGTGGAGGAGGCCAACGCCGTTTCCGGCGGAGCCCTGGTGGTCCTGGGCGTGTCGCCGGTGATTTTGGGCAGGATAAAGCTCGTGAGCGGCGCTGTCCTGGTGGGAGAGGTGATAAGGGGGCAGGCGAACGCGGTACTGAGCTCCATAAGGGAGGAGCTGGGGATGATGGTGGGGGTTTACCGCGGTGGGGTCAAGGTTGCCTCCGACAGCCTCGAGACCTGGAGGCTCTTGCCCGAGCGCCTGGAGGAGTTCATCGCCTTTCCCACCGCCAGGGTGGACTACCTGTTGAGGGCCAGGTCGGCCAGCGCCTACATACCCATAGCCGCTCCAGCAGGAGGGGTGGAGGGGTATCTGGTGGTGACCAACTTCGCGCCCCTCTCCTCCCCCTACAACCTGGCTGGCTTCTTCCAGAAGGTGTTTTTGATCTTCGTGATATCCATGGGCGCTGCGGTGCTGATGTGGACCACCCTGTCCTCGGGCCTGGCGAGGAAGATAGAGAGCCTGGTCGGCGCCATGCGCAGGTTCGGGGAGGGGGACTTCGAGGAGCTGGCGCAGGTGGACGAGCCAGTTGAGTTCAGGCTGCTGGCGGAGGGCCTTAACTCCATGGCCTCCCAGGTGAAGGAGTTCAGGGACAGGCTCAAGGCGCTGGTCAGCTCCATAGACGAGGGCATCCTGGCCTTCGACCTGGAGGCCAGGATCATCATGGTCAACGACAGGATGAGGGAGTTCCTGGGGGTTGGGGCGGAGAGGCTGGAGGGCAAGCCGTTCGGGGAGGTATTGCCCGAGTTCGACGGGTTTTTGAGGTCGCTGCAGCTATCCGACTCCAGCACCTTCAACAGACAGGTGGTGTGGAGGAACAGGCAGTTCCTGCTCTCCTTCCTGCCGATCCTCTCCGGCGGCGACCTCCAGGGACACCTGGTGATCCTCCGCGACAGGACGGAGATGCAGAAGCTCGCCGAGGAGCTCACCGGGGTCAAACAGCTGCTGGACAGCCTGCGGGCCCAGGCCCACGAGTTTCGGAACAAGCTGCACACCATAGGAGGTCTTTTGCAGCTGGGGATGACCGACAAGGCGCTGGACTACGTGCTCAGGGTCAACCAGGTGAGGCAGGACATCCTCGACTTCGTCTACAGCAGGGTCAGGGATCCGCTGGTGGCGGGGATAATCATGGGGAAGGCCAACGTCTGCTGGGAGAAGGGCATAGAGCTGGTGCTATCTCCCTTCCTGGAGCTGGAGAGGCTTCCGAGGAACGTGACCTCAGGAGGGCTTGCGAGCGTGATAGGAAACCTGATAGACAACGCGGTGGACGCCCTGGTCTCGCACGGGACCAGGGGGAAGAAGTTCATAAGGCTGGACCTCCACTACGAGGGGGAGGAGCTCGTTCTGGAGGTGGAGGACAACGGGCCTGGTATCCCCGATCACCTTTTGAATATAATGTTCCAGGAGGGTTTTACTACAAAAAGCGGACATCAGGGCATAGGGCTCTCCCTGGTGAAGAGCTACGTGGAGGTCAACGGGGGCAGGATAGAGGCCCAGAGGGGCAGGGAGGGAGGGCTCCTCCTGAGGATCAGGTTCGTGCTGGACCCGGAGGACGACTTGGGAAGACGGGAGGTGT
>CAYRKT010000040.1:0-13932 GCA_964425005.1 uncultured Synergistia bacterium | reverse complement strand
TCCCCCTCCTCTCCAGGAGGAAGTGGATCGTCTCCCCCCTGGCCAGGGCCACCGACAGGGGCCTCCTCAGGAAGGGGTCCAGGGAGTCCACCCCCCTCGGCTGCGGGCTGACCATGGCGAACTGGCCGGGCCTGGCCGAGGCCGCCGTCCTCGGCGAGCGAAGCCCCAGCCACAGGAACCTGTCCCCCAGCTCCTCCCTTTCGACCACCTCGGCCGTCTCCTCTATCACTCCTCATCCCTCCTGTAGACCAGCCTGCCCTCCACCACGGTGGCCACGGGCCATCCCCTGAGCACAGCACCCCTCCAGGGGGTGGAGTAGGCCTTGCTGGCCCACTTCGACACCTCCACCTGGGCCACGAGCTCCGGGTCCACCACGGTGAGGTTGGCCCTCCCTCCCTCCCTGAGGGCGAAGGAGCCCCTGAGCCAGGAGGGAAGGGCCCTGAGAGGGCCGCTGGAGAAGAGCTCCAGCAGGCGCTCGAGCTGGAAGGGCCTTCCCCTCCTGTGCCAGGCGTCCAGGACCACCGCCACTGCGCACTCCAGGGAGGCTATCCCGAAGGGGGCCTCCTCGAAGAGGGCGTCCTTCTCGTCGAAGTGGTAGGGGGCGTGGTCGGTGGCTATGGCGTCGACGGTGCCGTCGGCCAGTCCCTCCCAGAGGGCATCCACGTCGGCCCTGGAGCGGAGGGGAGGGTTCACCTTGAAGAGGGGATCGAAGCCGCTCCTTAAGACCTCCTCCTCGGTCAGCGTGAGGTGATGGGGGGTCACGTCGCAGGTCACCGGTACCCCCTCGGCCTTGGCCCTCCTCACGATCTCCACCGAGGCGGCGGTGGACAGGTGGGTTATGTGGATGGGGCACCCGGTCTCCCTCGAGAGGGCAACGCACCTGAATACGTCTATCGCCTCGGCGGATGGGGGTATGCCCTTAAGGCCGCTCAGGGCGGAGGTCATCCCCTCGTTCACGCACCCCCCCCTCGAGAGGCTTGCGTCCTCCGGGTGCTCCATGACCCTGATCCCCAGGTCCGAGGCGTAGAGCATCGCGTTTCGAAGGAGGCCGGAGTCGGAGAGGGGGGAGCCGTCGTCGGTGAAGATCACCGCCCCCTCCTCGGCCATGGCTCCCATCTCCACCATCTCGACCCCCTTCCTCCCCAGGGTTATGGCCCCGGCGGGCAGCACCCTGGCCCCCCCGGCGGCCTTTCCCTTCTCGGCCACGTACCTCACGAGGCCCGGGTTGTCCACCGCCGGGTCGGTGTTGGGCATGGCCACCGCCGCGACGAAGCCCCCCCTGGCGGCAGCCCTCGCTCCGCTCTCCAGGTCCTCCCTCCAGGTGAACCCTGGGTCCCGCATGTGGGCGTGCAGGTCCACGAAGCCCGGACAGGCTATGGCCCCCTTGAGGTCCACCGCGAAAACCCCCTCCGGGAGTTCCGTCGCTCCGGAGGGGGCTATGCGGGCTATCCTGTCTCCCTCTATCGCTATCTCCATCAGCTCCTCGCCGACCCTCAGGCCGTCGAAGAGCCTGACGTTCTTGAGGACCATCATCTCCCACCACCTCCCAGACAAAGGAAGAGCAGGGCCATCCTGACGGCCACGCCGCTTTTGACCTGGTCGAGTATGAGGCTTCTATCCCCGTCCGCCACCGCCGACTCTATCTCCACCCCCCTGTTGATGGGGCCAGGGTGCATCACCACGGCGTCCTTCGGGGCGAGCTCCAGGAGCTCCCTGGTGGCGCCGTACCTCCTGTGGTACTCGCTCTCGGTGGGAAACAGCACCTCCCCTATTCGCTCCTTCTGGATCCTCAGGAGGTAGATTACCTGGGCGTCCTCGACGGCCCTCCTGGGGTCCGGCTCGCAGGCGCACCCGAGCGCCTCGACCTCCAGCGGGATCATCGTCCTGGGGCCGCACAGGACCACCTGCGCCCCCATGGCCTTGAAGGCCTGGACGTCGCTTCTCGCCACCCGGCTGTGGGATATGTCCCCCAGGATGGCCACCTTAAGCCCTTCTAAGCGGCCGAACCTCTTCCAGGCGGTGTACAGGTCCAGCAGCGCCTGGGTGGGGTGGGCGTGCTTGCCGTCGCCGGCGTTGATCACCAGGGCGTGCCTGAGCCTCTCGGCCAGGAAGTGGGGCGCTCCGATCCCCCCGTGGCGGACCACCACAGCGTCGGCCCCCATGGCCTCGAGGGTCCAGGCGGTGTCCTTGAGGGTCTCCCCCTTGGAGGTGCTCGACCCCGAGGAGGACCAGTTTATCACGTCCGCCCCCAGGACCTTGGCCGCCAGCTCGAAGGACACCCTCGTCCTGGTGGAGGGCTCGAAGAAGAGGTTGACCACCATCTTGCCCCTCAGGGCCGGGACCTTCTTTATGGGCCTGTCCAGCAGCTCCTCGAAGACCCTGGCCTGGTCGAGCACCAGCTCGTATTCCTCCCTCCGCCAGTCGGAAAGATCCAGCACGTGCCTGTGCCTGAACCTCAAGACCTCTCCCCCCTCTCGCAGATGACCACCTCGTCCACCCCGTCCACCTCCCTGAGTCGGACCTCCACCACCTCGGACCTGGAGGTGGGGACCACCCTCCCCACCAGGTCCGGGTGGATGGGCATCTCCCTGTGCCCCCGGTCCACCAGGACGCAAAGCCTCACCAAAGCTGGCCTTCCCAGGTCGAGTATGGCCTCCAGCGCCGCCCTGGCGGTCCTGCCGGTGTATATCACGTCGTCCACCAGGACCACCTTGCTTCCCTCCACCTCCACCGGCAGGCGGGTGCTCCTCACCAGAGGGCCCTCCGAAAGGGTCGACAAATCGTCCCGATAGAGCGTTATGTCCAGCTCCCCGCAGGGGACCTCCCCTCCCAGAAGGGGTCCCATCCTCTCGGCGAGCCTTCGGGCCAGGAAGACCCCCCTCCTGTGTATCCCCGCCAGGACCACCCCGTCCAGGCCCCCCAGCCTCTCCGCCGCCTCGGCCGCAAGCCTCCGGAGGACCCGCTCCATCTCCGCCCCGTCCATCAGCCGCACCTTCTCCCGCAAGGCCATCCGCATCACCCCGCGGTATTATATTTTTTGCCGGCTTGTTTGCAAGTGGTTAACAATTTTCCTTTATATTTGGACTATTTTTGAGAAGGCCGCTCCGGTTTTAGTATTTTTGGCCTGTATCTTTGTGGTATAATCTCTACCCAAAGGGAGGTGGTGTGGAGCGGTTTTAGAGGATTGCGCGGTAGTACGCTTTCGCAATAGCTAGAGAAAAGGGGGGTTAGAGATGGCTTTGCAGGAGAGGGGTTCTTGGACTTCGCGCGTCGGTTTCGTGCTGGCGGCTGCGGGCTCGGCCGTAGGGCTGGGGAACATATGGCGCTTCCCCTACATGGTGGGGCAGAACGGCGGTTTCGCCTTCCTGATAGTGTACCTGGCCATAGTCTTCACCTTCGGGCTGAGCGTGATGCTGGCCGAGATAGTGATAGGGAAGGCGGCCCAGAGGAACCCGGTGGGGGCCTTCGCCAGGCTGGGGGGTGGGCTCTGGCCCCTGGTGGGGTTCATGGGGGTGGCGGCTGGTTTTATAATTCTCTCCTATTACAGCGTGGTGGCCGGCTGGACCATAGCCTACATCTTCAAGTCGCCGGCGGGTCTCTTGACCCACACTGACCCCAAGGAGCTGGGGGAGATCTTCGGCAAGTTCATCTCCGACCCGGTTCAGCCGCTCATATACCACGCAGTTTTCATGGGGCTAACCATGCTCGTGGTGCTGGGGGGCATAGAGAAGGGGATAGAGCGCTGGTGCAAGGTCCTGATGCCCGCCCTCTTCGGCATCCTGATAGTCCTCATAGTCAGGTCGATGACCCTGGAGGGGGCCTTCGAGGGGGTTAAGTTCTACCTCAGGCCCGACTTCTCCAAGATAAACGCCAAGGTGTTCCTGTCGGCCCTGGGGCAGGCCTTCTTCTCCCTCTCGCTGGGGATGGGGGCGATGATCACCTACGGCTCCTACCTCTCCAGGGAGGAGAACGCCATAAGCTCGGCCGCCTGGGTGACCTCCCTGGACACGGCCGTGGCCTTCCTCGGAGGGCTCGTGGTGATGCCCGCGGTCTTCGCCTTCGGCTTCGACCCGGCCGCCGGCCCCGGCCTCACCTTCGTCACCCTGCCCGCGGTCTTCGCCAAGATGCCCCTGGGGGTGCTCTGGGCGGTGCTCTTCTTCGTCCTCCTCTTCTTCGCGGCCCTGACCTCCTCCATCTCCCTCCTGGAGGTGGTGGTGGCCTACTTCGTCGACGAGATGGGCATGTCCAGGGCCAGGGCCACCTGGATCTTCGGCCTGATCATATTCCTGCTGGGGATCCCCTCCTCCCTATCCCTGGGCATATGGGGCGACTTCAAGATCATGGGCAAGGGCTTCTTCGACTTCATGGACTACCTGGCCTCCAACATACTCCTCCCGCTGGGCGGCATATTCATAGCCCTCTTCGTGGGCTGGTTCTTCTGGGACAGGGCCGTCAGGGAGGCCACCAGCGAGGGAAGGTATCCCTTCTCGTGGCAGCCCCTGTGGAACGTGATGTGCAAGGTCGTGGCCCCGGTGGGCATAGCCTGGATCCTCGTAAGCAACCTCTAGGGGCTTCGCTCGTCGACGTGGCGAGGGCGGCAGGGCAAGCCCCTGCCGCCCTCTTCATCTCCTTGCGACTCCCAGCAGGGCGGATGGGTCCGGGGCGAAGGAGATGGGGCTTCTCTCTCCCCTCATGTAGGCGTTGATCCCGGCGAGGGCGACCATGGCGGCGTTGTCGGAGCAGTACTTGAGGGGGGGCAATATGACCTCCAGCTGGCCGAGGCCCGAGAGGGCCCTCCTCAGGGAGCTGTTAGCGGCGACCCCTCCGCAGACCAGAACCCTCCTCACCCCCGTCCTGACCGAGGCCCTGAGCAACCGGTCCACCAGATGGGAGATGGCCCTCTCCTGGAAGGAGGCGCAGAGGTCCGAGACCGACCTCTCGTCCAGAGCCCCCCTCTCCCGAAGCTCCCTGGCCTTGAGGGCCACCGCCGTCTTCAGCCCGCTGTAGCTGAAGTCTAGCCCCTCGTCACCCTTGAGGGGGATGGGCAGGTCGAAGGCGAGGGGGTTCCCCCTCTGGGCCATGGCGTCCACCGCCGGCCCTCCGGGAAAGCCGAGGCCCAGGGTCTTGCCCACCTTGTCGAAGGCCTCCCCCACCGCGTCGTCCCTGGTCCTGCCCAGGAGCACGTAGTGGCCCCACGACACCACGTGGTAGAGCTCCGTGTGCCCCCCCGAGGCCACGAGGGCCAGCAGGGGAGGGGAGGCCCTGCCCCCGTCCAGCATGGCGGAGAAGACGTGCCCCTCCAGGTGGTTCACCGCCATCACCGGCTTGCCCCAGGCCTGCGCCAGGGCCTTGGCGAACATCACCCCCACCAGCAGACAGCCCATCAAGCCCGGTCCGGCCGTGACGCAGATCAGGTCTATCTCCCGCTCGGGGTTCAGGATCGAGGCCCGCTCCAGGGCCGACCTCACGCACGGCTCTATCGCCGAGAGGTGGTCTCGGGCGGCGAACTCCGGTATGACCCCCCCGAAGGGGGCGTGGGAGGAGGGGTTGGAGGAGGAGCAAAGGGATAGGACCAACCCCTCCTCGTCCACCACCGCCGCGGAGGTGTCGTCGCAGGAGCTCTCTATCCCCAGCGCCAAAGTCCTTCTTCCCATCGACGATGGGACCTCCTAGGAGCCTCAGGTCCCGCAGGAGGAGGCGGTGGAGCAGGAGGAACAGCCCCTCTTCTTGAGGCTTGGGCCCTCCAGGTGTATCAGCGTCCTGCTGCGGCACCTGGGGCACCTGGCGTCCCTTGGGCTCTGCGGCTCGAAGACCTCCCCGCAGGAGGCGCACTTGAAGACGTGCTTCTCCATCATCTCACCCCCCTTTGCTCTCTCTCGGCGTACTCCCCGTAGGCCACCTTGAGCTCCTGGGCCCTCTTGCCCTTCGGAAGGTCGACCACCAGCCCGAGGACCAGCTCCTGCCTGGAGGCTATCTCGGCAGGCGGCTTTAGCCCCATGGGCCACAGGATCCTCTCGGCGGGCCTCCCGTCCACGGAGAACCTCTCGGGCTCGAAGGGGAAGGGCTTGTAGGTCAAGAGCTTCACCAGCACCAGGGCCTTCCCCCTCTTGCCGAAGACCTCGCTCGAGGCCCAGTCCAGCTCCGGAAACTCCTTGAGCCTCTCGGCCCAGCGGGAGACGAAGTCGGCGTCCAGCTTCACCAGGTCCATCCTGGCCCTGGCCCCCAGGACCAGCCCGTCCAGCTCCTGCCCCTCGACGAAGAGGACGGATCTCCTCGAGGAGAGCTCCTCCTCGAACCCCGAGGCCCAGGCCACGCCCAGGACCGACAGGATCAGCGCCAGGCTAACGGCCGCCTTCGCCCTCAAGGCGCTCCACCTCCTCTAAAAGCCGGGCCGGGTCGAACCTGTAGGCCCTCTCGCAGAAGCTGCAAACCACCTCCACCTCCTCCCCCCTCCGCAGGTGCTCCGCTATCTCCTCCCTCGGCATGGAGAGCGCTATGGACCTGGCCATCTCCTCCGAGCACCTGCAGGAGAGCTCGAAGCGAACCTCCCCTAGCCACCTGATCTCCCCCAGCGCCTCCTCCGCGAAGGCCTCGAGGCTACCCGCCCTCTCCAGGGAGTAGCTGGGGGAGGTGAGCGCCCTCATCCTCCTCTCCAGCTCCGAGATCTCCTCCTCGGAGGCCCCGGGCATCACCTGGACCAGGATCCCACCCGAGGAGAGGACCTCCCCCTCCGGGGAGAACCTGACCCCCAGGGCGCAGGCGGAGGGTATCTGCTCCGACTTCGCGAAGTAGTAGGCCAGGTCCTCCGCTATCTCGCCGCTCAAGAGCTCCACCCTGGACCTCACGGGCTCCCTGAGCCCCAGGTCCTTTATCACCTCCAGGAAACCCTTCCCCACGGCCCTGGACAGGTCCAGCTTGCCCGGTCCCCTGGTCCAGCCTGGGAGCTCCCTGGTCGAGATGAAGCCCCTGGCCAGCCCCCTGGTCTCCGCGTCCGCCACGGCCCTCCCCGCCGGGCCGTCCCCCTCCAGGACCAGCGTGACCCTCCCTCGCTCCACCTTTAGGTCTGCGGCCATCGCCATGGCGGCGCTCATGAGCCTCCCCAGCACAGCGCAGGGGAGCACGGAGAGCCCGTGGAGCTCCTTCAAATCCCTGACCGCCGGGAGCGAGTCCACCGCCAGGACCCTGGCTCCCCCCCTGGCGGTCATCCCTCTCAAGACCCTGCTCTTCTCCATTTTATCACCCCTGACAGGATCCCCCCGAACGCCCTGGCCTCGGGGAGCCCAAGCCTCTGGCCTAGGGCGAAGAAGAGGGCGCAGAAGCCCAGGACGCTGAGCGCCACCAGGGAGGCCGCCTCCGTCTTGGACGAGGGCTCTAGGGCCCTCGAGGCGGCCAGGACGGCCAGGAAGGGGGGTAAAGATGAGGCGGCGAGCTTTCCCCACCACGAGGGGGCCGGAAGGACCTCGAGCTCCAGCATCCTGAGGGCCGTCCAGGCCGACAGGAAGGAGGAGATCGACGTGGCCAGGGCTATGCCCTTGAAGGAGAGGCCCTGCATGAGGACGGCGCTCAGGAGGAAGTTGGACGTGAGCCCCAAAGCGGTGCAGATCAGGGGCTCTTTGGTCCTCCCAGCGGCGTAGAAGGCCCTGGTGGCGATGAAGTAGACGGCGGTGGCGGGTATCCCCAGCGCGTAAAGGGACAGGGCGGAGGAGCTACCCAAAAGCTCCCTCTCCCCGAAGGCGCCGCCGTAGAAGAAGGTCAGCATCAGGGGCCTGGAGAGGGCCAGAAGCCCCATGGCCGCCGGCACCGAGACGAAGAGGGAAAGCCCCATGGCCCTCCTCAGGGTCTCCCCGAAGAGGGGACCTTGGCTCACCGAGAGGGCCGGCAGCGCCGCCTGGGCCACCCCCACGGCGAAGAGCCCCAGGGGGAGCTGGAGGAAACGAAAGGCGTAGCTCAGGGTGGAGATGCTCCCCTCCTCCAGGAAGGAGGCCAGAAACCTGTCTATCACGACCCCCAGCTGGGAGAGGCTGTTCCCCGCGGCGTAGGGCAAAAACCTCCCCGCCGCCTCGGCTAACCCCTCGTCCCTCCTGGGGAGCCTCGGCCTTACGGGCATCCCCCTGAGGAGGGCGTAGAGGTGCTGGAAGAGGTACTGGGAGAGGCCGCCCGCCATGACGGCGACGGCGAGGCCCCATATGCCAAGGCCCATCCTCACGCACAGCAGGAGCGTGAGGGCTATGACCAGCAGGTTGGAGACCGCCGAGGAGGCGGCGGGGGCGAAGAAGTGGCCCGTGCTGTTGAGAAGCCCCATCAGAACCGCCCCTGCCGACATGAACACCAGGTAGGGGGAGAGGAAGACCGTGAGGCTTTGGGCTAAGGCGCTCGGCTGGAGGCCGAAGCCCGGGGCCAGAGCCCTGGTGAGGAGGGGGGAGAGGGCGGATATGGCCAGGGCCGAGGCGCCGCTGAGGAGGAGGGCGAGGCTCAGGGCCATCCCGGCCACCCTCAGGGCCCCCTCCCTGTCGCCCCTGTGGACCAGCCTGGACAGCACCGGCACCAGCGAGGCGCTCAGGGCCCCCTCCGCCAGCAGGTAGCGGAGCAGGTTGGGCACCGTGTAGGCCACCCAGAAGGCGTCCAGCGCCCAGGAGGAGCCGAAGGCGAACGCTATGGTGATCTCCCGAAGGAGCCCTAAGACCCTGCTGGTGGCCACCCCCAGCATGGTCGATATGGCCCCTCTGACCATCGACAGGTCCCTCATAGCAAGGAGTATTATATGCGCTGGGGTTCATCCTGGCACGCGCCATCCTCAAGGGGGTGATGGGGTTTGTTCGACCTGGGAGAGTGCAGATTCCCCTCCAGGAGGGTTCCCTCCCTCTCCAGGAGGGGTATGGTGGCGACCAGCTCCGCTTTGGCCGCCCAGGCCGGGGTCTTGACCATGGCCAGGGGGGGCAACGCGGTGGACGCCGCCCTGGCGGCGGCCATAGCCCTCACGGTGGTGGAGCCCACCGGCTGCGGGATAGGGGGAGACCTGCTGGCCATGGTCTGGAGGGATGGGGAGCTTTTCGGCCTCAACTCCACCGGATGGGCCCCTTCGGGGATGTCCGCCGACTTCCTCTCCTCCAGGGGGCTGAGCTCAGTCCCAAAGCACGGTGCCCTCTCCGTGACGGTGCCGGGGGCCCCCGCCGGGTGGTTCGCCCTGTGGAGGCGCTTCGGAGGTCTTCCCTTCGCCGACCTCTTCGAGCCGGCCGTGGCCCTGGCCGAGGAGGGCTTCCCCGTCTCCCCGGTGGTGTCGAGGCTTTGGGGGAGGGCCTTTGAGCTCTACGCCTCCCTCCGGGTCGAGGGGTCGAAGGCCTTCTTCGACGTCTTCTTCCCCGAGGGCAGAGCTCCCAGGCCGGGCGAGGTCTTTCGCCTACCCCTCCACGCCAGGACCCTCAGGGCCCTGGCCGAGAGCGGGTGCAGGGACCTGTACGAGGGGGAGCTGGCGGAGAGGACGGTCTCGTTCCTGTCCTCCCTGGGCCTCCCCATAGCCCTCGAGGACCTCGAGGAGTTCGAGCCGGAGGAGGTGAGGCCCATCTCCGTCCCCTACAGGGGCTTTGAGGTCCACGAGCTTCCCCCCAACTGCCAGGGGGTGGTGGCCCTGCTGGCGTTGTCTGTCCTCGAGGGCTTCGACCTCGGGGACGATCCCCTCTCCCACCACAGGAGGATAGAGGCCTTAAAGCTCTCCTTCCGCGAGGCCGTAGGCTTCGTGGGCGACCCCCGCTTCCTCCCCTCCGGGGTGGAGGAGCTGCTGGAGGAGGGGCGCATCGGGAGGCTTCGGGCCGAGCTGGGGAGCAGGGCCTCGGACGTCAGGGTCTCTCGCCTGTCCGACTTCGGCACCGTTTACCTGGCCTCCGCCGACGGAAGGACGATGGTCTCCCTCGTCCAGAGCAACTACACCGGCTTCGGAAGCGGCCTTCTGGTCCCCGGGACCGGGATAGCCCTCCACAACAGGGGTTTCGGCTTCAGCCTCGACCCGAAGGACCCCTCCTCCCTAGCCCCCAGGAAGAGGCCCTACCACACCCTCATGCCCGGCTTCCTGACCAGAGGGGGTAAGCCCATAGGCCCCTTCGGTGTCATGGGGGCCTACATGCAGCCCCAGGGGCACCTGCAGGTGATCTCCCACGTCCTGGACCTGGGGATGAACCCCCAGGACGCCGTCAGCGCCCCTCGCTGGCAGTGGGCAGGGGGGCTTAAGCTTCGCGTCGAGCCCTCCTTCCCCGAGGGGCTCAGGAGGGCCCTGGAGGAGCTGGGACACAGGCTGGAGGTCCAGGAGGACCCATCCCCCTTCGGCAGGGGGCAGATGATCTGGAGGACGGAGGAGGGGACGCTCCTGGGGGCCACCGACCCCAGGGCCGACGGCATGGCGAGCCCCTTTTAAAAGACCCATAATTTTCAAATAGTTGACAAACATTTGACCCTCTTGCCCGTTTGACGGCGTCGAAGTAAAATCTGAGGCCGGTTGAGGCCGTTAAAAGCCTCACAAATGTCCCCCCGTGGGAGGGGGGTAAGTGGTAGGGGGTGTTTCGCATGAGGAGGTTTGCGGCTGCTTTCGTGGCTCTGGCGGTGCTGGTTCCCGCTGTGGCGATGGCCCATGCGCCCGCCGACGTGACCGTGGCCCTCTCGGAGGACGGCAAGGTCCTCAAGGTGGCCGTGGCCCACGACAACGGCGGCGCCGCCGATCACTTCGTCAAGGCCGTCAAGGTCATGGCGGGCGACAAGGTCCTGGGCGAGATGACCTTCGACAAGCAGTCCACGAAGGAGGCCCAGGAGTTCGAGCTGGCCCTGAACGAGCCGCTGGCCAAGCCCGTGGTCCTCAAGGTCGTCGCCGAGTGCAGCAAGGAGGGCAAGCTGGAGAAGGACGTGGAGGTAAAGTAGTCCTCCTCCGCTTGCGGGGCGGGGAAGGGGTCATCCCCTTCCCCGCCTCCCTTTTTAGCCCTCACTGCAGCTCTATCTCCCTCTTGAGGGAGCCCCACTTGTTGCAGTTGGCCTCCACGGTGAGCTTAGCGGGCCTGCTTACCTCCTTCAGGGGCACGAGGATCTCCTGGGCTTCTCTGGAGGACTGCTCCTTGAAGGTGCCCTCGAAGAGCACCTTGTCCCCCAGGAGGACCCTAACCGAGCTCACGTAGTGGTCCTTGGGGTCGCCGACCGGGTGCCTCACGGCCAGCTTCAGCGCCTCTCCCTCCACCTTCGCCTCCACGGAGGAGGGGGGGTGCGCCGAAGCCGCCGAGGCCGCCACCGCCAGGACTACCAGGGACAGGACCAGCCTTCTCATCCTTCCACCTCCTCACCTCAGGTAAAGGTAATATATAGCGGCGTGGACCAGGGCGCAGAGCAAAGCGATCGAACCGGTCACCTGGTGGACCTTCAAGACCCTCCTGGCCCCGAGGCGGGGGGCCAGGAGGGGCCTGGCCGAGACCACGGCCACCGATACCAGCATGGAGACCAGGGCCAGCCTGCCCGAGACCAGGAAGAGCTCCTCCGCGCCCAAGGCCACCACCTCCCACATGGGGATCTGATCAGGGGCGGTTAAACTTCTGTAAATTTCTGACTATTATATCTGCCCTTTGACTTTTAGGGTAGGGGGTGCTACCATATCCCCCAGAAAGACAGGCGCCGTCTTTCGAAGTTTCCGGAGGTTTTAGGAGGAAAGCAAGATGAAGGGCACCGTGAAGTGGTTCAGCTCGCAGAAGGGCTATGGGTTCATCACCGGCGAGGACGGCAAGGACGTGTTCGTCCATTTCTCCGCCATAAACATGGACGGCTTCAAGACCCTGGAGGAGGGCGACAAGGTCACCTACGAGGTGGTCCAGGGCAAGAAGGGTCCTCAGGCTTCCAACGTCAGGAAGATAGGCTAAGAGGGGTTAAAGACCGGCGATGAGGCTTTGGGGGACGCGAGAGCGTCCCCCAAAGCTTTTTCCCTTTCAGGCCGTTTAGCCTTTCCCTCTTAGGCCTTGGGCCTAAGCCCCAAGGAGCGCCCTCACCCTGGCGAAGAGGCGAGCCTTCTTCCTGGCGGCGCTGTTCTTGTGGATAACGCCCTTGGAGGCGGCCTTGTCTATCAGCGACTGGGCCAGGTCGAAGGCCTCCCTGACCTGCGCGGGATCTCCCCCCTCGACGGCCCTGAGCGCCCTCTTGACGGCGTTCTTCACGCGCGTCTTCCAGAACCTGTTGTAGGTCCGGTTCCTCCGCTCTATCCTGATCCTGCGGATGGCAGACTTGGTGTTGGCCAAAGTTTCACCTCCTCCTCCCGTCCTTCGAACCCATGGCGTTCGAGATCAGAGCACCTCGATCGCCGGACCCTCCCCGTCGGCTTCGAGCACAAGCCCTATTATGTAGGCCTCCTCCCCCTCTGTCAATAGCCGCCCCCGGATCTCCTCGGCCCTCTCGGGGGGCGCGGCCATCAAGAGCCCCCCCGAGGTCTGGGGGTCGAAGAGCAGGTCCAGGACGAGCTCGTCCACCTCGCCCCCGGCGTGGAACTTGCCGGAGAGGTGCCTCCTGTTGGCGTGGAGCCCCTCCGGCATGAGCCCCATCCCCGCGTACTCCAGCGCCCCGGGCAGCAGGGGCACGTCCGAGGCCCTCACCCTGGCCCTCACCCCCGATCCCAGGGCCATCTCGAAGAGGTGCCCCAGGAGACCGAAGCCCGTCACGTCCGTCATGGCGCTCACCCCCACCTCGGCCGCCAGCTCCGAGGCCCTCCTGTTGAGCCTCTTCATGCTGGCGATGGCCGCTTCAGCGTGGGCCTCCTCGGCCAGCTCGGCCTTGACGGCGGTGGCTATAACCCCTGTCCCCAGGGGCTTGGTGAGCAGGAGGAGATCTCCGGGCCTGGCCCCAGCGTTCCTGATGACCCTGTCGGGGTGGACGGTGCCGGCCACGCACAGCCCGTATATGGGCTCCCTGGTCCTTATGGTGTGCCCCCCGCAGAGGAGAACCCCCGCCTCCGAGAGCTTGTCGAGGCTTCCCCTCATCACCTCTGGGAGGACCTCCTCCACCAGCTCCTCGGGGAAGGCCACCACGTTGAGCGCCAGGATGGGCCTGGCCCCCATGGCGTAGACGTCGCTCAGGGCGTTGCAGGCGGCTATCTGGCCGAAGTCGTAGGGGTCGTCCACTATGGGGGTGAAGAAGTCCACCGTCTGGACGAGGGCCAGATCCTCCGAGAGCCTGAAGACGGCGCAGTCGTCCATCCCCTCGAAGCCCACCAGCAGGTCCGGGTGGGCCCTGGGGCTCAACACCTTAAGCGCCCTGGCCAGGTCCGCCGGACCCAGCTTGGCGGCTCAGCCGGAGGTGCAGGCCATGGAGGTGAGCTTAAGCTCCCTGCCCCTCAAGATCTCACCCCCTGGATATCCACGAGAGGGCCTCCACCAGGACGTCTATGTCCTCCTCCCCGTTGAAGGGGCCGAAGCTCACCCTCAGGGTACCCCTGGGGAAGGTCCCGATGGTCCTGTGGGCCAGAGGCGCGCAGTGGAGCCCCGACCTGGTGTGGATGCCGAACTCCTCCTGGAGCCTGAGCTCCAGCTCCCCGGGATCGATCCCCTCCAGGCTCAGGGAGACCACCCCCACGCACAGCTCCGGGTCGGCGAGGCCGTGCAGCCTGAGCCCCTTCACCGAGCGGGCCCTCTCGAGGAAGAGCGCATAAAGCCTCTTCTCGTGTTCCCTCACCCGGGATATGCCCATGAGCTTCAGGTGCTCTATCCCCGCTAGAAGCCCGGCCAGCCCCACCGCGTTGGGCGTCCCGGCCTCCAGCTTGTCGGGCATGAAGTCGGGCTGCTCCTCCGACTCGGACCTGCTGCCGGTGCCGCCGCAGATGGTGGGCCTCATCTCCTCGGCGGCCCTCGGGCTTAGGGCCATACCCCCGACCCCCTGGGGGCCTAAAAGCCCCTTGTGCCCGGTGAAGGCCAGCACGTCCACCCC